>JANMWG010000127.1:0-2288 GCA_031393885.1 Betaproteobacteria bacterium
TCGGCGTCGATGAAGTCGAGTCCATGCTCGACGATGTTTGCCTGTCGTTTCGACTGGTGCCATGTGAAGTTACCGATCGGGAATATGCATACGATAATGAGCAGTCACAATGCGTGGGTCGAGGATGCTGTATTGAGGAACCGTGTTGGGGCCAGGCTCAATTTTCCTGTCGGAGAACCGAGCAGGATGGCGCGACGTGTCCTCGATGCCGACGGGTCAGAGTTGTACGGTTTCTCGTCGCCATGCGCCGAGCAGGGCGCGCGCGGTATCGGTCTGGCCGTCGGCAGCCAGGCGCTCCAGGAGTTGCTCTGGTGTCGGTGCCGACCGCAAGCTGGCCCTCAGCCCGGCAAATGCCGAGGCTACCGTCGCCCGGTCCTGTCGGAAGAGTCCCACCAGGAAGGTGTCCGGACGCGTGACCTCGATGCCCAGGGTCGCGAGCTTGCGAACACCGAAATCGCGAATGTTCTTGGTGACGAGGCTGACGACCTCGGCGGCGGGGTAGTGGCCATCCGCCAGGATGGCATAGGCGCAGGCCGCGACGTGGGTGTCCTTGGGGGATCGCATTGCAGGGGCCACTACCGCGAACTGAGCTTGGATCCGCGGCGTCGGGATTTCGCCCTGAGGCAGCGCGGCCCGCATGAGTTGTTCGTGGCGTCGCGCCGCCGCCGCATCAGGCTTGCGGCCGGTGTCGACGAGGGCGCGGCTCATCTCGTCGAGGATGAGCGGGCTCCAGTGCAGGTGAATGAGCCCTTCGTAGTCGAGGTGGATCAGCAGGCCACGCGTGGTCGCGCCGAACAGGGTGTCCGCGTCGGCGACGACGGGGACCACAGCGGTCAGACCGGGAAGATCTCTGCGTCGAGGTCGGCACCAAGCCGGCCCAGCGCCTTGCGGCGTCGGGACAGTTCCCGGCCGTGCCAAGCCAGGACGGCCGACTGCAGGACGCGGCGCTGCTTACCCACCTGCTGGTGCAGCGGGATGTCGCCGGCCTGGATGCGGGCGACGATGTAGGGGCGGGAGACGCCGATCAGGTCGGCCGCTGCTTGGGTGCTCAGCACAGGGTCCGTCGCCGTTTCGGACCTGGCAGCGGTGGCCTTTCTGGTGCCGCCGCTGATCGCTGGAGTCTGGAAGAGTCGCACGAAGTCGCCCTTGATCAGCCGCGTCGCCTGCGCAGAGAGCTTGACGTGCCGGCGCACGACATCGACCAAGGGGTCGATCTCGATGTTCACCGTAAGTGCCGGGTGGGCACTGCGGACGGTGGTCTCGACGGGTTTGCGGGCGGTTTTCATGAGGCGAAGTGTAGCGGAGATACTCGAAATCGTCGAAACGAGCGAAAGGAAAAAGCCGTGGGGTCTGGAGCCGTGGGGTCGGGTCTTGCACGAACACATGTACTCCTGGGAGTTGCGGGCGCAGGCCCCTGACGGAGCATCAGGCAAGGTCGGGCCGTCGGATCGCACGATGTGATCGATTCCGACGGCGTGGGGTTGGTTGCAACAGGCGATTTGACAAAAAGTATCTGCATGGATACATTTGGTTGTATGTTCACCGTTTGCCAGACTGAAGAGTTCGTTGCATGGCTTGATCACCTCAAAGACAAACGGGCGCAAGTTCGTATCGCCGCTCGGTTGCGCCAGGCTGAAGCTGGCAATCTCGGCGACTGGCAGCCGATCGAGGGGGGGGGTCGGAAATGCGGGTGGACTACGGCCCTGGCTACCGCTTGTACTTCGTGCGCCGCGGTCGGGTAATCGTCATGATGCTCAATGCGGGTGACAAGTCCACCCAGAAGAAAAACATACGCCGCGCCTTGAAACTGGCAGCCGAACTCGGAGACGATCTATGACCAAGGTCAAGACCCCGCTGAAACTTGTCGCGTTCGACGCGGCCCGGTACCTGGACGACGACGCAGCGATCGCCGAGTACATGACCGCGATTCTCGAAACCAATGATCCCGACTTGCTTCTCCTCGCTCTCAGTGATGTAGCTCGCGCCAAGGGGATGGCTCAGGTTGCCAAGGACGCCGGTCTGGGCCGGGAGAGCCTCTACAAGGCACTCGCGCCCGGCGCCAAGCCAAGATTCGAAACGGTGATGAAGGTGGCGCGCGCATTGGGCGTCAAGTTCACGGCGCAGCCCGCCTGAGCGTCGTGGGGTCTGGTCTTGGTTGCGGCATGGCAATGTTGCATGGTCCAGCGGGTGAGAGTCCCGCCCAGAAAGCCGCTAGCCACGGGTCTGGTATCGAGCCTTGCAGGCGCACCAGCGATGGGGCGCTTGATGCGTAGGCACGAAAGCAAGCG
>JANMWG010000176.1:0-4910 GCA_031393885.1 Betaproteobacteria bacterium
CTGGTGAAGCGCATGGCCGACGCGAAGATCACCGTGAGCACGGTGGCGGTGGGCGCCGAAGCCGACCAGGCGCTGATGGCGAACATCGCCCGTCTCGGGCAGGGGCGCTTCTACTTCACCGAGAACGCCGAGCGCGTGCCCAAGATTTTCATCGACGAGACCCAGAAGCTGGTGAACCAGAGCCTCATCGAGGAGCCGGTGCACGCCGTCGTGCGGCGCCAGGCCGAGGCGCTGCGCGGCATCGACTTCGCCGGTGCACCCGCACTCAAGGGCTTCGCCAGCACCAAGCCGCGCGGTAGCGCCGAGTTGTATCTGGTCACCGAGACCGGTGCGCCGCTGCTGGCGCACTGGCAGGTCGGCCTGGGCAAGGCGGTTGTCTTCACCTCTGACGTGAAGAATCGGTGGGGCGCCGATTGGGTCGGCTGGCCCGGCTACGGCAAGTTGTTCGGGCAGCTCGTACGCGAGACCTTGCGCCGCGACCCGGCAGAAGAAACCGACTTCAAGGTCACGCGTGACGGCACCGATGCGGTGGTGCGACTGTCGTCATTGGGTGCCGACGGCTCGTTTCGCAACGGCCTCGCACCGGTCGTGTCGGTGCGATCCGCCAGCGGCGAGGTGCGCACGGTCGCGCTGCGCCAGACCGGACCGGGCCGTTACCAAGCGCGGGTTCCGGTCGCGGATGGCGCCGGCCCGGCGCGCTTCGAACTCGCCGAGAGTCCGGGTGTGCCCAAGGCGATGGTCGCGAAGGCAGGTGTGCGCGAGCTGCATCGCGCTTATCCCGCCGAGTACCGGCTCTACCCGCCCGACGCGGCGCTGCTGCGGTCGCTGTCGGCGCAGACCGGTGGCAAATACGCCCCGGAGGCGCGTGACGTGTTCGCGGCCTACGGTGACAGTGCGCAAACGCCGCGAGCGCTGTGGCCGTGGTTTGCCGCCGCGGGGTTGCTGCTCTACCTGCTCGATCTGGGCGTGCGGCGGATGCCGTGGTGGTGGCGCCGGGCCGGCGGCGGCTGAACCAGTCGTACGGGCGGGCCGGCGTCCGTGCGCGTGCGCCATTCGAGCGGGTGACACCGGGCGGGCGATCCTTATAATCGGACCTGATTAGCGACATTGCTCAGCGTCCCTCACCCTCGGTCCCTCTCCCGAGAGGAGAGGGATGTCTCCTGCGTCCTTCTCCCTCCGGGCTGCTGCTCGCTTCTCCCTCCAGGCTCCTGCTCCCTTCTCCCTCCGGGAGAAGGGCTGGGGATGAGGGAAATCCGAGCGTTGATGGCGGGGTTGCGTTGTTGTGGGCCAGTCTTGTGGTTGTTGCCGTCATCTGGAGGCGTAGTGGCTGAACTTCATCGCTAATCAGGTAATCGGATCAACCCATTTCGTCAGCGCCAGCGATGGCGTCCGCCCCATGAAAGCCGTCGTTGCCTGTGCCCTGTGGTGTCTTGCCGCGCTCACGCCCGTCGCGGCGGCCGATCGCGAGATGCTGCACATCGAATACCAGATCGTGGCCTATGGCGTCGATCCCGGCAGCTTCCCGGCGATGCCGCGCCGGCTGTGGCGCGCCGGTCCGGGCATGTTGCGCCTGGAGGAGCCGGTCGATCCCGCCAATGGCGAGCATCGACTGGTGATCTCGGCACTGCCCGACATCTGGTACATCGACCTCGGCCTGCGCCATGGCGTTCATGGCCGCGACACCTCGGCCAAGCCGGCGGCCCACTTTCCCGTGTTCACTGTCGAACCGGGCGATCCGCTCGCGGCGCTGGAGATGGGGGCCGAGGTTGCCTTCTTCGCGGGCCATGGCGCTCGCGACGCCGCCGACAAACCGGTCGCGGGCGTCGACTGCAGCGTCCAGGAGGTGCAGCTCGGTGACCGCCAGCTTGCCTTGTATCGCCGCAAGACCGACGGCATGCCGGTGCTGGTCAGCGTGCAGGCCGGCGAACAGGTGATCGGTGTCAGGTACCTCACCTATCAGACCGGAGTGCCGCTGGACCCCGGGCTGTTCGTGCCGCCTTCCGATATCGAGATGGAGGAGGCGGCAGCCAGGCAATAGCTGCGGTGTCCGGTCCGCGAGCCCGAGGGATCAGGTCGTGGTGACGAGCGCGCGGGGCCGTCACATCGGATTCTGACCGCCGCACAATCGGTCCGACCGACTTCTGGCAACCAGTCCAACGGACCATGAGCGCCAGGTAGCATCCGGGAAACCTGTTTCGTGCATCGGTTTCAATCGAAAAAATCGAGGCTTTTGTGGGAATTCACTTGCCATATGCGCGATTCTTGACGAGACTGCACATGTGCACCCCGTTGTCATGTGCGCGCGGGGTCCGTGCCTGTGAACACCCAACACGAAAGAGCGATGCCATGTCCCGATTCTCCGGCCTCGAACGTGCGGTTTTCGTCACCCTGCCCCTGGCACTGCTGCTATGCCTGCCAGGCGTCTCGAATGCGCGTCCCGCGTTCGGCCCCAACTGCGCCGGCTGCCACAGCGCTCCGGTGCTCGCGACCAACCCGGCGAATGGCAAGCTGAACTTCGGGAACACGCGGCTCGGCGAGAATTCGGTTGCCCCCTTCACGCTTCAGAATCTCAACCCGAACACGCCGCACGGTGGCGGGTTCGGCGGCAGCTTCCCAGTGCCCGGCGCCGGCACACCGTTCACCCTGAATGGCAACCCGACGATCGTCGGCGACACCGCGCGTGCTCCGGGATACCTCACGCCGCAGCTCGGATCGGAGTCTCGCGACTACACCTTCACGCCCACTGCACGAGGCGCCAGCAGCACCTCCCTCTCGTTCACGCCCGACTTCGGATTTTCGGGGACGGCACCCACGGTCACCGTCGACCTGAGCGGCACCGGCGTCGGCCCGCAGTTCGGGTCTTCTGTGGCGCCGGGGTCAACGATCGACTTCGGCACCGTCTTCGGCCAGAGTGCTATTCAACCGTTGCGCCTTTCCAACACCACGCCGGACGCCGACCTCGGTTCACTCACGACACTCACCATCCTGTCCTATTCCATTAGCGGGCCGGATGCGGCATCTTTTTCCCTGCTGAGCTTTACGCCGGGCAGCTTGCTCGCGAAGGACGGCACCCTGGATCTGGAGGTGGGCTTCGCCAACTCCGGGACGCCCGGCCCGCGCGCCGCCATGCTGGCCTTCCTCACCGACGAAGGTGCAGCCTTCGGTGGCAACGGCGCGTCGTTTTCGTTCTCGCTGTTCGCAAACGCGGTACCCGAGCCGGAGACCTACGCGTTGCTGCTGGCGGGACTCGTCGGCGTCGCACTGTTCAGGCGGGCACGACGGCCAACGAAGGCTCTCTGACGGGGCCGTCTTTCGGCGGCGCCCTCGAAGGTTGAGGTTTCGTTCGGACGTTTGTTTCGGCGCCGCCGGTTCGCCAACGTGACCACCCCAGCGGTTTCACGTTGGCCGCACTCCAGATCGCAATCCGTGGCTTGGGGCTACTTGCGCAATCCGTCGCGAATCTCGCGCAGCAGCAGCACTTCTTCGGGTGTGGGCGGCGGCGGTGCCGGCGGCTCGGCGCGCTTGATGCGGTTCATCTGCTTGACCATCAGGAAGATGATGAACGCGAGGAGCGCGAAGTTGATGGCGATCGTGATGAAGTTGCCGTAGGCGAATACCGGAACGCCCGCCTTCTTCACCGCATCCAGCGTCATGGCGGTGCCCGCCGGCATCTCCTTGAGCGCCACGAAGTAGTTGGTGAAGTCGAGCCCGCCGAAGATGCGGCCCACGATCGGCATGATCAGGTCACCCACCATCGAGTCGACGATCTTGCCGAACGCGCCGCCGATGATCACGCCCACGGCGAGATCCACCACGCTGCCCTTGAGGGCGAACTCCTTGAACTCCGATGCGAAACTCATGCGGCGTCTCCTGATTGAAATCGTATGAAGTGTCAATGGCGCATCCGACGCCCGACATTCCCCGAGGTCCGCGATGCGCTCCGGTAGCTTAAGCGACTAACCCCATTTTCCGCAGTTGACCGTTGTCCATTTGGCGCAAACGTAGACTTGCTGCGGGTTTGAGACCGATACCAGGGGGCACCCGGTGGGTGAGCGCAAATTGACACCGGCCAGAGCGGTGAAGGCGGTGGCTGTGGCATGTCAGGAGGCCATCGGCTCCTCGTCGTTCCGTGTAAATGTGCATAGTGCTTCTCCCAGGGTTCGTTTGCGAGACCTAACGCCAAAGCTCAGGGGCGCGCGGGGGTAGTCGCGCGTCTCCTGCAGCGGGTTGGCGGGGCCAACGGGGGCGGCATCACTTGTCAGTTACTCGCCGGAATACCCGCATTAGCTTCCCGTTCGAGTATGACAGCCCGTCTGCAGTGAACTGGAACTTTTGTGGACCAATCGTCGCGAGAAAGCGAACCTCGTTGTTCTCGATGCTCGCTGCAAAGGTGCGCGGTCCTTCGAAAGGAAGCTTTTCAGAGACCGATGTTCCGGCTGCTGTTTGCGTAACCACGGTCGAGCTCTCATAGCTATACGAGAACTTTCCCGGTTCCAATAGGTAGGTTGCATAGCCAGAAATAGTCATTCTGTTAGACTCTTGCGCGCGGTCGTGAACCGTATAGATAAGGCGGTTATCGAGCAGCACCATAAGGCCTTCGACTGAAGGAGGGCGTAAGATCTCTCCGTTGCGATGCCACTCCTGAAGAACATACACACCTTCGATGCCCGCCTTTAGTGCCTCAACAGACGCGTCCTCCGCCCGAGAAAGCGTAACGAATGACGTGAACGCCAAGACTCCGACCATCTGCAAGGTCGCAAGCACTTGGACTTGCCGTCTATGAACAAGCTTCATCTTCTCTTCCTCCATGTCAGGGGCTAACGCTATTATTACCCGGCTCCCCAACAAGCGGCGCGGCCTTTCACACCGCTTGTTGGCGTGCCGGCGTTGAATGCAGGGTCGGACTTGAA
>JANMWG010000179.1:0-2862 GCA_031393885.1 Betaproteobacteria bacterium
CATGGCGGCGGCGTCACGGGTGATCACGACCGCGGACAACTTCACCTGAAGTCGATCAGCGCGAACGCGCCGCCACGAAAGGCACCACTGTCGACACCGGACGCACGGTGTACTCCGGCACCAGGTCGTGCAGGCCGCTGCGCACTTCGGCATCGGCGCGCGCACGGGCACCGCCGAGCCAGCGCTCCAGCCGAGCATGCCATAGCGGATCGACCGGCTGCGCCCGCGCGATGCGAAGTTTCGGGTGCGGCGTGGGCAGGGTCTTCTCGGCGTCGGCAAGCGGCTCCTCGTAGAGTTTTTCGCCCGGGCGCAGACCGGTGAACTCGATGCGGATCTCGTCGTCGGTGAAGCCCGAGAGACGGATCAGGTCGCGGGCGAGGTCCACGATCAGCACCGGTTCGCCCATGTCGAGCACGAACAGCTCGCCGCCCTGCCCCATCAGTCCGGCCTGCAGCACCAACTGGCTCGCTTCGGGAATCGACATGAAGTAGCGCCGGATCTCGGGGTGGGTGACGGTCACGGGGCCGCCGCCGGCGATCTGTTCGCGAAACTTCGGCACCACGCTGCCGGCACTGCCGAGCACGTTGCCGAAGCGCACGATCACGAAGCGCGTGGCGGTGTCGCGCTGCAGGCTCTGGCACAGCATCTCGGCCACGCGCTTGGTGGCCCCCATGACGTTGGCCGGATTCACCGCCTTGTCGGTGGAAACGAGCACGAACTTGCCGACCCCGGCCGCGGCCGCCGCACGCGCGCACACGGCAGTGCCCATGACATTGTTGCGCACCGCCTCCCAGGCGTTGCCGACTTCCATGAGCGGCACATGCTTGTAGGCGGCGGCGTGAAGCACGAGTACCGGCCGATGCTCGTGCATCACCGCCTCCATGCGTACCGCATCCTTGCAGTCGGCGACCAGGGCGATGACCTCGAAGCCCGGCCGCATCGCTTCGAATTCCTGCTCGATGGTGTAGAGCGCGAACTCCGACAGTTCGCACAGCACCAGCCGGCTCGGCGCAAAGCGTGCGATCTGGCGGCACAGCTCCGAGCCGATGGAACCGCCGGCGCCGGTGACCAGGACACAATGCCCGCCGATGAGCTGCCGCAGGCTGGAGTCGTCGAGCATGACCGGATCGCGACCGAGCAGATCATCGAGCTCGATGCTGCGCAACTGCGCGATGGTGACCTTGCCGTTAGCGATGTCGTCGAACGACGGCACCGTCATGACCTTCATCCCGGCTGCGGTGGCAAGTTCGACCGCGCGGCGGCGCACCGTGTGCGAAACGCTCGGCATGGCAACGATGGCGGCGCGGATCGAGCGCTGCGCTGCGATTGCCGCGATCTCGTCGATGCGGCCCAGCACCGGAATGCCGTGCATGTTGCGGCCGCGCTTGAGCTTGTCGTCGTCGAGCAGGCCGACCACGCGCCACTGCGGATTGCGCCGCAGCTCGCGCAGCAGCTTGTCGGCCGCCTGGCCGGCGCCCAGCACCAGCACCGGCTCGCCGCCGATGTTGGCAAGGCTCGTCAGCCGGCCTTCCTTCCAGGCCCGGTAAGCGAGACGGCTGCCGCCCATCATCAGGATCAGCAGCAGCGGATCGAGCAGGAACACCGAGCGCGGGACGCCATTGGAGAAGCGCAACAACACCAGGGCGGAGGGCACGGCGAAGGCGGCCGCGCCGACCGTGAGCAGGATCAGGCGGATGTCGTGCAGGCTGGCATAGCGCCACAGCCCGCGATAGAGACCGGAGAACCAGAACATGGCCGCCTGTAGCGGCACCACCACCGCCACCGAATGCCAGAACACGGGCTGGTACGACGGCGGGATCTCGAGATTGAGCCGCAGCCAGAACGCGGCTGCCCAGGCGATCGCCGCCGCCACGACGTCGTGCAATACCGCGAGAGCCGTACGGGTCTGGGTCTTCACGGATCAGCGGGGTTCGGCATTGCGGGGAGCACGTTTGTCGACCATGAACATCAGGCAAGCATAAACAACTGCCCCGGCGCCGAGAAGCACCACTTGCACGAGGCCCGGTCGCCCCAGACAGGCCAGCGCCAGGCCGGCCGTCCCCACCATGAGACCGAATTCGGCCAGCGCGGTGCGGCGATGCGACCAACCGCTCAGGATCAGGCGCTGATAGTAGTGGCTGCGGTGCGCCTGCCAGATGCGCTCGCGGCGCAACGCGCGGCGCAGCAGCGTGACGCTGGCGTCAGCGGTGAAGGGCGCGAACACCACCCAGGGAAACCACAGCGGCCACAGGCCGTCGTACCAGCCACCGACACCGATCGCACCGGCCATGAATCCGAGCGGCAACGAGCCGGCGTCGCCCATGAATATGCTGGCCGGCGGGAAATTGCGCAGCAGGAAGGCGAGCCCCGCCAATCCGACCGTGAGACACAGGCTCGCCATCACGAAGTCGCCCGCGATCGCGGCGGCGAGCGCGAAGGTGCTGAAACCGACCACCGTCATGCCGCCCGCCAGACCGTCGGCACCGTCCATGAAGTTGTAGAGATTTGCCATCCACGCGATACCGAGCGCGGCGAACACCACGGCAACCGAGCCGTACCCGCCGAGGCACAGACGCGCGAACAGCAGTGTGACCAGCAGATGGACGACCAGCCGCAGCCACGACGGCAGCGTGCGCCAGTCGTCGATCAGCGACAACACCGCCAGAACCAGTGCGCCGGCCCACAGCAGCAGCGGCGCGCCAGTGTTCGCCAGGGTGACCAGCACACCCGCCATGACGGCGATGCCACCGGTGCGCGGCACCGGGACGGTGTGCAACGACCGGGCGTTGGGCCGGTCGAGCAGGCGGTGCCTGACGATGGGGCTGAGCAGGATCAGCAGGACCAGGGAGGTGATCGCGAAGG
>JANMWG010000190.1:0-12601 GCA_031393885.1 Betaproteobacteria bacterium
CTGCATTCGCTCGAGGCATGCGCTCACGGCATCGAGCCCCTCCGCTCGCTCGAGGAGGGCGGCGAAGACTCGACGAAACTCGGGCAAGCGGTCGCTTTGACCGAGGTGTTCCGGCCAGTTCTCGGCGCAATGGTCCTTCTGCTTGAACCCGACTAGCTCGGATTAACGCGCGCCATCGTGCCGCGCGCCAACCTGCCCAAGACGCCGATCGACGGCATGGAAACGATTGGCGTGGAGCGAGTCTCCGATGCGGTCGCCGCCGCCCGCGAATGAAAGCCTTATGAACGCCGCTGGTCCCAACGACCCCACCCTCGGTCCGAATGCGGCCAACCATGTGGCGCTGACGCCGGTCTCGTTCCTGGCGCGCGCGGCGGATGTGTTTCCCGACCGGGTTGCGGTGATTCATGGCGACTGGCGCCTGACGTGGCGCGAGGTGGACGAGCGCAGTCGCCGCCTGGCTTCGGCGCTGACGGCACGCGGCATCGGTCGCGGCGACATGGTGGCGGTGATGGCGGCAAACACGCCGCAGATGATCGAAGCGCACTTCGGCATCCCGATGATCGGCGCCGTTCTCAACACCCTGAATACCCGCCTGGATGCCGAGGCCCTGGCGTTCCAGTTGCAGCATGGGGCCGCGCTCGTGTTGCTGACCGACCGCGAGTTTTCCGGGGTGATGAGCGAGGCATTGTCCAAACTCGACAGGCGACCGCTGGTCATCGACATCGACGACGCGCTTGCCATCGGCGGCGAGCGCATCGGCGAGACCGACTACGAAAGCTTCATTGCCGGCGGTGATCCGACGTTCGTGCCGCCGACGCTGCGCGATGAATGGGATGCGATCGCGCTGTCGTACACCTCGGGCACGACCGGCAATCCGAAGGGAGTGGTGACGCATCATCGCGGCGCCTATCTCAACGCCGTCGGCAATGCCGTCACCTGGGCCATGCCGCATTTCCCGGTGTATCTGTGGACGCTGCCGCTGTTCCATTGCAACGGCTGGTGCTTTCCCTGGACGCTCGCGCTCATGGCCGGGACCAACGTGTGCCTGCGGCGGGTCGACGCGAAGGCGATTCTCGACGCCATCCGCGAGCACCGCGTCACCCATTACTGCGGCGCGCCGATCGTGCACTCGATGCTGATCAATGCGCCCGCACCGTGGAAGGAAGGTATCGCCCACAAGGTGTCGGGCCTGGTGGCGGCCGCGTCGCCGCCGGCCTCCATGATCGAGGGCATGGAGCGGATGGGATTCGACATCACCCACGTTTACGGACTCACCGAGGTGTACGGGCCGGCGGCGGTCTGCGCGAAGTCGCCGGACTGGGACGAGTTGCCGCTGGAGGATCGCGTGCAGCGCAATGCCCGGCAGGGTGTTCGCTACCCGCTCCAGGAGGGCATGAGCGTGCTCGATCCCGCGAACATGCAACCGGTACCGCGCGACGCGCAGACCATGGGCGAGATCTGCTTTCGCGGCAACATCGTGATGAAGGGTTACCTCGGCAACCCGCAGGCCACGGCGGAGAGCTTTGCCGGCGGCTGGTACCACACCGGGGATCTGGCGGTGGTTCACGCCGATGGCTATGTGCATATCCGCGACCGGTCCAAGGACATCATCATCTCGGGTGGCGAGAACATTTCCTCGATCGAGGTCGAGGATGTCCTCTACCGCCATCCGGACGTGCTCGACGCCGCCGTGGTGGCGCGGCCCGATCCGAAATGGGGCGAAACTCCTTGCGCCTTCATCACCCTGCGCGACGGCGCGACCGTCACCGAGGAGGCGCTGATCGCGTTCTGCCGTGCGCGACTGGCGCACTTCAAGGCGCCACGCAGCGTGGTGTTCGGACCGCTGGCGAAGACCTCGACCGGCAAGGTGCAGAAGAATCTGCTGCGGGCGCGTTTGAAGAACCCTTGATGGCACTACGCCGGAACTCCGGGGTGCAGCGATGGTCTCGGCTACAATCCACGGTTTGGCAACACTATCGAGGCCGCAACGGCCCTCCTGAAAAATGAAAGTGCTCGTACCCATCAAGCGCGTGGTCGATTACAACGTGAAGGTGCGCGTCAAATCCGACGGCTCCGGCGTCGAAACCGCCAACGTGAAGATGTCGATGAATCCGTTCGACGAGATCGCCGTCGAGGAGGCGGTCAAGCTGAAGGAAGCCGGCGTCGCCACCGAAATTGTCGTGATCTCGGTGGGCACTGCGCAATGCCAGGAAACGCTGCGCACCGCGCTCGCGATCGGCGCCGATCGCGCCATCCTGGTCGAGACCGCGCTCGAAACCCAACCGCTGGGTGTCGCCAAGGCGCTCAAGGCGGTGGTCGACAAGGAGCAGCCCGGCTTGGTCATCATGGGCAAACAGGCGATCGATGACGACGCCAACCAGACCGGCCAGATGCTCGCCGCGTTGCTCGGATGGTCACAGGCCACCTTCGCCTCGAAAGTGATCATCGAAGGCGATACCGCCCGCGTGACTCGCGAGGTCGACGGCGGGCTGGAGACCCTGGCGGTCAGGATGCCCGCGGTGATCACCGCCGACCTGCGGCTGAACGAACCGCGCTACGTGACCTTGCCCAACATCATGAAGGCCAAGAAGAAGCCGATGGAAACCTTGACACCCGAGGGGCTCGGCGTCGACTTCACGCCCCGCCTCCGCACCCTGAAGGTGGCGGAGCCATCCAAGCGTGGCGCCGGCCAACAGGTCGGCACCATTGCCGATCTCGTCGACAAGCTGAAAAACGAAGCGAAGGTGATTTAAAATGACGATCCCCCCAATCTCACTTCGTTCGATACCCCCCAATGGGGGGCCAGCCTCCCTGGGGGCTGAGGCCGGACACAAACAGTCCCTGCGGACTGTTTGTTGCTTGGCGAAGGCCAGCGGACTCTGGTCGCTGGCGGCCCGGCGGAGGCTGCTGTGACAATCCTCGTCCTCGCTGAACACGACAATACGGGGCTCAAGGCCGCGGTACTCAACACGATCACGGCCGCAACCCGTATCGGCGGCGACATCACCATCCTGGTGGCGGGTCACGATTGTGGCGCTGTGGCAACCCAGGCCGCCGCGATCGCCGGCGTGAGCAAGGTGCTCGTCGCCGACGCCCCCAGCTATCGCGACCAGACCGCCGAGAACGTTGCCGCGCTCGTGGTTGCCACGGTGCCCGGCTACACTCATGTGCTCGCGCCCGCCACCGCCTTCGGCAAGAACGTCCTGCCGCGCGCGGCGGCACTGCTCGATGTCGCCCAGATCTCCGACATCGTGTCGGTCGAGTCGCCCGACACCTTCGTGCGACCCATCTATGCCGGCAATGCGCTCGCGACAGTGCAGACTTCCGATCCGATCAAGGTGCTGACGGTGCGTGCCACGGGCTTCGATGCTGCCGCCGCAACCGGTGGCAGCGCGACCATCGAAACGCTGGCGGGTAGCCACGAAACCGGCCTCGCGACGCTGGTCGGTCAGGAGCTGACAAAGTCGGCCCGACCCGAGCTCACCGCCGCCCGGATCATTGTTTCCGGTGGGCGCGGCATGGGCAGCGGCGAAAACTTCGCGATCCTCGAGGCGCTCGCCGACAAGCTCGGCGCCGCGGTGGGGGCGTCGCGCGCTGCCGTCGACGCGGGCTTCGTGCCCAACGACTACCAGGTGGGTCAGACCGGCAAGATCGTCGCGCCCGAGCTCTATATCGCCGTTGGCATCTCGGGGGCGATCCAGCATCTCGCCGGGATGAAGGACAGCAAGGTGATCGTCGCCATCAACAAGGACCCGGAGGCGCCGATCACGCAGGTGGCAGACTACTGGGTCGTGGCCGATCTGTTCCAGGCGGTGCCCGAGTTGACCGCCGCGCTCGACTGATCGGCGTACCACCCCACCCTTCCCGGAGGCACCGAATGTCCACCTACGCAGCGCCCTTGCGCGACATGAAGTTCGTGCTCAATGAACTGGTCGATCTCGGTGCCATCTCGGCATTGCCCGGCCATGAGGAAGTGACCCCCGATCTGGTCGACGCGGTGCTGGAAGAGGCGGGCAAGTTCGCCGCCGGCGTGCTCGACCCGCTCAACTGGCCCGGCGATCAGCACGGCGCGCGGCTCGCCGATCACGTGGTCACCACGGTGCCCGGCTTCAAGGAAGCCTATCGCCAGTTCGTCGAGGCCGGCTGGCCATCGGTTGGTGGCGCGCCCGAGTTCGGGGGCCAGGGGTTACCGCACGTGCTGTCGCAGCAACTGTCCGAGATGTGGAACTCGGCCAACATGTCGTTCTGTCTGTGCCCGATGCTCACGAGCGGCGCGATGCTCGCGATCTCGCGCCATGGTTCCGCGCAGCAGCAGCAGATGTACATCCCCAAGCTGGTGTCGGGCGAATGGACCGGCACCATGAACCTGACCGAACCCCAGGCCGGGTCCGACCTGTCGGCGGTGCGCACCAAGGCCATCCCGCAGGGCGATCATTACCGCGTCCACGGCACCAAGATCTACATCACCTGGGGCGAGCACGACATGGCGGACAACATCGTCCACCTGGTGCTCGCGCGCACGCCGGACGCCCCCGAGGGCGTGAAGGGCATCTCGCTGTTCATCGTGCCCAAGTTTCTCGTCGGCGCCGATGGTTCGCTCGGTGTCCGCAACGACGTCAAGTGCGTTTCCATCGAGCACAAGCTCGGCATCCATGCCAGTCCGACCGCGGTGATGGCCTACGGTGATGGCGAAGGCGCGATCGGCTACCTGGTGGGCGAGGAGAATCGCGGCCTCGAGTACATGTTCACCATGATGAACTTCGCCCGGCTGGAAGTCGGCGTCGAAGGTGTCGCGCTGGCCGAACGGGCCTACCAGCATGCACTGGACTACGCCCGGCAGCGTGTGCAGGGACGCGAGACCGGCGTCAGAGGCGGTGAACGCGTCACCATCATTCACCATCCCGATGTGCGGCGGATGTTGATGACGATGAAGTCCTACACCGAGGCAATGCGAGCATTGGCGGCTGCCGCGGCACAGTCACTGGATGTGGCGCTGTCGCATGCGGATCCGGCGATGCGGCAGCAGCAGCAGGCGATGTTCGATCTGCTCACGCCGGTGGTCAAGGGCTGGTGCACCGAGCTGAGCACCGAAATCGCTTCGATCGGCGTCCAGATCCACGGCGGCATGGGATTCGTCGAGGAAACCGGCGCCGCGCAGTATCTGCGCGATGCGCGCATCACCTCGATCTACGAGGGCACCACCGGCATCCAGGCCAACGACCTCATCGGTCGCAAGATCGCCTACGAAAAGGGGGCCACGGTGCGAATCCTGCTCGACCAGCTCGCGGCATTCGACACCGATCTCGCCCGGTTCGCCGACCATCCGGGTCTGTCGGTGATGCGCCGCTCGCTTGCCTTGGGCGCGGTTGCCCTGCGCGAGGCGACCGATTGGCTGCTGGCGATTTATCCGACCGACCCCAAAGCGGCTGCCGCCGGGGCGGTGCCTTACCTCAAGCTGTTCGGAACCGTGGCCGGTGGCTGGCAGATGGTGCGCGCGGCGGTCGTGGCCAAGCAGCAGCTCGATCGCGACACGCCGGAACCCGACTTCTATCGCGCCAAACTCGCGACGGCGCGGTTCTACGCCGATAGCATCCTGCCGCTTGCCCAGGCCTATCGCGCGGCCGTCGTCGACGGTTCCACCAGTGTCCTGGCGCTCACCGAAGCGCAGTTTTGAACGTTTCGCGGCGGTAGCCGCGTTCCTGTTCACGGTTTTTGGCATGGCGCTGGCCCAGTTGCCAGCCGAGACGGTGGAATCGGTTGCCGGCGATGCTGATCTGTACGCGGCTGCCTATGCCTGCGGTGAGGAGCCCGACGCCGACCGGCTAAAGGCTACCGTGCTACTGCTGCTGGCAGGCAGTGGCGTGGAAGCCGCAACGGTCGGCCAAGCGAGGCAGCAGTTCATCGAACGCCTGCGCGAGCGCATGCGTAGTCATTCCAAGGTCTCGGCCGGGGAGTGCGAAACAGTGCGCGGGGGGCTCAAGAACCGCCTGCGGGCGCTCGATACCTATCGTATCGAACCCTCGCGACGATGACGGGTCACAGGAGGCACAAGCGGTTGCTATTCGAGCCGGAACGACGATACGGTGGGTCTGCCGCCGTCATCTTGCGCTGACTCCACCGCGTTGTCGGCTGTGAGCTTCACGGCTCGAGTGTGCATTTTTCCCTTTTCATAAACTGTCGTTTGAAGTGCTTGTTTGGGACCTATACCATGCCATCACTGCACCGTGCCCCCACCAAAGGTAGCCTCGAAACCAAGGAACGCATCTTCGACGCTGCCGAAGCCCTGTTCATGGATCAGGGCTTTTCAACCACATCGTTGAGAGCTATCACCGCCAAGGCCAAGGTCAATCTGGCGGCGGTCAACTATCATTTCGGCTCCAAGGAAGGCCTGATCCGCGAGGTGTTCGATCGCAGCCTGGGCCCGCTCAACAGGGCGCGCATGGCGCAGCTCGACCGCCTCGAGGCTGCCGCCGGCGGCAATCCGGTGATGATCGACAAGATCGTCGAAGCGCTGGTATCGCCGGCACTGCACGTGTCGCACGACCCGTTGAAGCGCGGGGCAGCCTTTCTTCGGCTCCTCGGGCGAGCACTGTCCGAACCCGCCGAATACATGCGTGCTTTTCTGCCCGCCCACTATCGCGATGTCGTTGTCCGCTTCAAGCGTGCCCTGAGCCTCGCGCTACCCAACCTGTCGGAAGCGGAGCTCGCCTGGCGCATGCACTTCACTTTCGGTGCGATGGCTTACTCCATGGCGGGTACCGACGCGGTCGAACTGTTCACGACCCCTGACGATACCGGCGTGGACGACGCTGAAGCGATCGTGCAGCGCCTGATTCCGTTTCTGGTGGCGGGGCTGAAGAGCCCGACGCCGAAAGCCAGGGCCGCCCGCTCGGTGGAATTGGGCACCCGAAAGGTCGCCTGAGGAGTTGCACTCCCCCAAGGTTCGCTCCGCTTTGCCATCCCCCAATGGGACGGTTCGCTTGGGACGTCCCGGCGCTGACCGTGGCGTTGCTCGCCTCGATCGCGCCCCAGGCTCGCGCTTTCCCTCGGCACAGACAGCACCGGTAAGATAGGTTTCATTTCGCGCCGCTGCCGTGCGAACGGGCGCCCGGCGCCCCTGGGACATCCGGGCAGGCGCTTAAGACCTCGGGTCCGCCCGGGAGGGGGCATGTCGGTGCTGACGGGATCTCGCTGGCGGCATCGCTGGTGCTCGGCTTGGCGCCTCTGCGATGTCGTTTGCTGAGCGACCCGCTGCTGCGCTGGTTCCGCCGGGCACTTCCGCAGGTATCCCGGACCGAGCAGGAGGCGCTCGACGCCGGCACGGTGTGGTGGGAGGGCGAACTGTTCCGCGGCCGGCCCGACTGGACCCGCCTGCACGAATTTCCGGCACCAGCGTCACGCCGGAAGAGCGTGCCTTCCTCGATGGGCCGGTGCATGTGTTGTGCGGCATGCTCGGCGAGTGGCGGATTTCGCATGAACTGAACGATCTGCTGCCATCCGTTCGTCCTGCGCGAGATCGCGGCGGCGCGCGCAGCCGATCTCGAGTAGGCGTCCATCGAGTTCGACACGGCCATCCGCGGGGCATGTCCGGTTTGGGTGCGGCAATTTCATTCGCGCTTTCGCGAGCGGGTTCGGCATCGGCGCGGGCGGAGGAGGCTTTCGCCGGGCTGGCCGCGAATTTTCTTCATCGGGTGGCGGATCTGGCCATCCGCCTCGCGGCTTTCCCGGTGGGTCGCCGGCATCGTAGGCCTGCCGATGTTCTCGGGGCGGCAGTCGCGGCGACACTCACCGCCCCGTCGGCAATTCGTGATCGTCTGACCCAGGGCATGCTCCTGCCGCTCGACGAGACCGACCCGATAGCGCGGCTCGAGATGGCGCTGGCCGGACCGGCGGCAGCGATCGAAGCGCGACGGCGCGCTGGTCGCGCCGATGCTGTCGAGTCGCCATCGCCGGCCCACGCGGCGGGCCATACGGGGGGTATCATCACGCCAGCGAAAACCGTGTTGCTGGAGCGCTTCGAACGCCTGCGGCGCGCTTGCATCATGGTCGACGATTTCGCCCCCGATGCCGGCACGCGCCCGGCCGAAACGTCTGGTGCGATGAGCGCGGCCAATGTCGTGGCGCCTGCCTCGAAGCAGGTGTCCGATCGAATCGAGGAGACGCACGCAGAATGAAGGCGGCGACATGAGCGAGGCGGTCCTGGTGGCGGTCGCCGACGGTATCGCAACGGTGTCGCTCAACCGGCCCGAAGTGATGAACGCGCTGGACGACTCTTCCATGTTCGCCCTGCGCGCGATCACCGAACGTCTCCAGCACGACACCAGCGTGCGGGTCGTCGTTCTGCGCGGCGAAGGCGCCGCGTTCTGTGCCGGTGGCGATGTCGCGCTGTTCCACAAAGACATCGATGCACTGCCCGATACCGTCGTGCGCATCGGCCGCGAGATGCATTGTGCCTTCCTGGCCTTGCGGCGCAGTCCGAAGCCGGTGATCGCGGTCGTGCATGGCGTGGTTGCCGGCGCTGGATTCAGCCTGCTGTGCGCCGCGGATCTCGCCATCGCTGCCGCCGACACCCGGTTCACGCTTGCCTATGCCGGCATCGGCGCCAGTCCCGATGGCGGCAGCAGCCACTTCCTGCCTCGGCTCGCCGGCTACAAGCGGGCGATGCAGCTTGCGTTGCTGCCCGACATGTTCGACGCCGCCACGGCCATGGCCTACGGGGTCGTCAACTGGATATCACCTGCCGCCGACCTGGCTGCCGACGCGCAGCGACTGGTGCGGCGGCTCGCCAACGGGCCCACCCGCGCCTATGCCGAAGCGAAGCAACTCATGAACGACAGCCTCGGCACCTCGATCGAGACCCAGATGGAGCACGAGCTGGCGGCGTTCGCGCGCTGTGCCAGAACCGCCGACCTGCGCGAGGGCGTCGCCGCCTTCGTCGAGAAGCGCAAACCGGTGTTTCGTGGGCAATGAGTGAGCCGGGCGCAGCGGCATGCACCCTGCCGGCTGGTCGCGAACCCACGCTGCGTGTGATGCCGATGCCCTCGGACGTCAATGTGACCGGCGACATCTTCGGCGGCTGGATCATGTCGCAGGTCGATATCGCGGGCGCGATTCCGGCGGTGCGCGCCGCCTTCGGCCGGGTCGCGACGGTGGCCGTGAATTCGTTCGTGTTCAAGCAGCCGGTGCTGATCGGTGATCTGGTGAGCTTTTACGCCGAGGTGGCGCGCATCGGCCGCACGTCGATCACGGTGAACGTCGAGGTGTATGCCGAGCGTGGCATCCGTCGCGAAGTGGTCAAGGTGACGGAGGCCACGCTCACCTATGTCGCGGTCGGCGACGATCGCAAGCCGCGCCCGGTGCTGGAGCGGTGAACGTGAAGCGCGAGTCGAGCAATCGTGGTATCCGGGCGTGGTCGGGCGGGAGCGCACCGGAATCGATCGCCGTGGTACCGATGTCCCCGTCCGTTGTCCCGAGGAGACCCAACGTGATCGAGAAACGCCTTCTGAACCGTCTGTTCGTGCTGCTGGCATCGGTCGGCGCCGGTGTGCCGATGGCCGCGCACGCGGCAGGATTTGCCTTGATCGAGCAGAGTGCGAGCGGCATGGGTACCGCATTCGCCGGTGCCGCCGCCGTGGCCGAGGACGCGACCACGGCCTGGTTCAATCCGGCCGGCATGGCGCGATTGTCCGGTAGCCAGATCGCGATCGCCGGCCATGTGATCGACGTCAAGTCCAACCTGACCAACAACGGCTCGACGCCGCCGCTGGGGATCGGCACCCTCGGCGGCAATGGCGGCAACGCCGGCGGCACGATCTTCCTGCCGAATTTCTATGGGGTCTTCGCCATCGACGATCGCGTCAAGCTGGGGCTGGCCATCAATGCGCCCTGGGGGCTGTCTTCGGAGTACGACACCAACTGGCTCGGGCGTTTCCAGGCCGTCAAGTCGGAGATCACGTCGATCAACATCAATCCGTCGGTGTCGGTCAAGGTGAACGACAGCGTGTCGCTCGGCTTCGGCATCAACTACAGCTATGTCGACGTCGAACTCACGCGCAAGGCGGTGCTCGGCCCGGGCGTCGAGGGCAACGCCAAGCTGACCGGTAACGATTACGCGCTCGGCTTCAACCTCGGCGCCTTGTTCCAGCTAGGCGCCGCAACCAGGGTCGGCGTGGCCTATCGCTCGAGCGCCGACTACAACCTGAGCGGCAACCAGGTCGTCACCACGCCTTCCGGACTGCCGGTGCCAGGCGCCAACTTCGCCATCAAGGCGGCGCTGACGCTGCCCGCCAGCGCGTCGTTGTCGGCGGTGCACGAGCTGAACGATCGCTGGACGTTGCTGGGTGACGTGAGCTTCATGCAATGGAGCGAGATCCAGCAGTTGCAGGTGAAGAACGCGGCAACCAGCGCGACCTCCTCGACGCTCGCGCTCAAACTCGACGATACCGTGCGCGTGTCATTGGGGGCGACCTATCGCCTCACCGACGCCTGGAAGCTGCGTGCCGGTGTCGCCTGGGATCCGTCACCGGTCAAGGACGGCACCCGCACTGCCAACCTGCCCGATGCCGACCGTACCTGGCTGACGTTCGGCGCACGCTGGCAGGTCTGCAAGGCGGGCGCGGTCGATCTGGGCTACGCCCACATTTTCTTCCAGGATTCCACGATTGCTCATTCGCTCGGGACCGCGGCGGCCACCGGCGTGATCCGTGGCAGTTACCAGACTGCCGTCGACGTGTTGAGTTTCCAGTATTCGCATGCGTTCTGAGCGTCCGGACCGTCGCCGGCGTTGCGCGCAATGCCGGCGACGAGCCCGCTGGTAGCGACCGGCCCGCGCCTGTTCGTGCGCCGTGCCGCCGTGCTCGGCGCCGGTGTCATGGGTGCGCAGATCGCGGCGCATCTCGCGAACGCGGGTGTGGAGGCGGTGTTGTTCGATCTGGCTGCCGCCGGCGGCGACCCCGACGCGGGCGTGCGCCAGGCCGTCGACGCCTTGCGCAAGCTCGATCCGAGCCCGCTCGCGACCGCCGCCGTCGCCGATACGATCAAGATCGCCAACTACGACCAGCACCTCGCGCTGCTGGCCGATTGTGATCTGGTGATCGAAGCGATCGCCGAGCGCATCGACTGGAAGCGCGATCTCTATCGCCGCATCGCCCCCTACATCGGTGCCGACACCATTCTCGCCAGCAACACCTCGGGGTTGTCGATCCAGGCGCTCGGCGACGCACTGCCGGCCGGGTTGCGCAGCCGTTTCTGCGGTGTGCATTTCTTCAATCCGCCACGCTACATGCATCTGGTCGAACTGATCGCGACCGCCGAAAGCGATTCGTCGATGCTCGACCGGCTGGAGGCTTTTCTGGTGACGGTACTCGGCAAGGGCGTTGTCCGCGCCAGGGACACCCCCAACTTCATCGCCAACCGCGTCGGCGTGTTCTCGATCCTGGCGGCGTTTCACCACACCCGGGAGCTTGGTCTCGGTTTCGACGAGATCGACGCCATCACCGGAACGCTGCTCGGGCGACCGAAGAGCGCGACCTATCGCACTGCCGACGTGGTCGGCCTGGACACCCTCGGCCACGTCATCGGCACCATGCACGGCGCCCTCCATGACGACCCATGGTGGCGATTCTTCCAGCCACCCGGCTGGTATCGCGCGCTCCTCGATCGCGGTGCGCTCGGTCAGAAATCCGGAGCGGGCATCTATCGCAAGCAGGGCCGGGACATTCTCGTTCTCGACCCTGCCACGCTCGACTATCGGCCCGCGACCCGCGCAGCGGATCCGGCCGTGATCGGTATCCTGAAGCTCGCGGATCCGGCGGCAAGGCTCGAACAACTGCGCGCGGACACCCGTCCGCAGGCGCAGTTTCTCTGGCGCGTCACCCGCGACATGCTGCACTACTGCGCCGTGCACCTCGAGGTCATCGCCGACAACGCGCGCGATCTCGATCTGGCGGTGCGATGGGGTTTCGGCTGGCGGCAGGGGCCGTTCGAACACTGGCAGTCGGCCGGCTGGCAGCGCGTGGCGCGCTGGCTGGCCGACGACATCGCCGCCGGTCGCAGCATGGCGGCGGCGCCGTTGCCCGCCTGGGTCCTGGATTCGGCCGTGGTCGGCGTGCACACGACGGCGGGCTCATGGAGCCCGGCCACGCGAACCTTGCGCCCGCGCCCGGTGCTCCCGGTGTATCGGCGGCAGCCGGTGCCGGATCGGGTTCTCGGCGAAGACGACGTCGTCGGCACCACCCTCTTCGAAACCCCGGCCGTTCGTTGCTGGACTTTGCGCGACGACATCGCGATCCTGAGCTTCAAGAGCCGCATGCACGCCATCGGCGATGACGTGCTCGATGGCGTCAACCAGGCCATCGAGGTCGCGGAGCGCGATTTTCGCGGTCTCGTGATCTGGCAGACCGAACCGCCGTTTTCCGTCGGCGCCAATCTCTCGGGGCCGTCGGCGCCACGGGTGCCCGGCACCAGGCCGTCCGCGTTCGGCGGCATGGTCAAGCGATTCCGGCGCGAGGCGGAGGCCATGGTGCTGAAGGCGGCGCGATCGCTCAACGTCGCCGATGCGCTGATGGCCGGGCGTCTCGAGAAGGTCGAAGCGATCGTCACC
>JANMWG010000246.1:0-1734 GCA_031393885.1 Betaproteobacteria bacterium
TACTGCCAGACCGGCCAGATCATGCAGGCCGCAGCCCTGCTGGCCGAAAACAAGAAAGCGTCGGACGCAGAGATCCAGGAAACCATGGCCGGCAACATCTGCCGCTGCGGTTGCTACCAGCGGATCTTTGCCGCGATCAAAGTCGCAGCGAAGGAGGCCTGACATGAAAAACCGCACTCAAGCAATCATCGAAAACGTCAGCCGGCGCAACCTGCTCAAGGGCATCGTCTCCGGCGGCGGTCTGGTCATGGCCGCGCAGTTCCTGCCCATCATGGCGCGCGCCGAAGAAAACCTCTACAACACCGGCGCGAGCGGCATGCCGGGCGGTGCCGTCTGGGATCCCCATGTCTACGTGTCGATCGACCCGAGCGGCACCGTGACCATCGTCACGCATCGCTCCGAAATGGGCACCGGCTCGCGCACCAGCCTGCCGATGGTCGTGGCCGACGAAATGGAAGCCGACTGGGCCAAGGTCAAGATCATCCAGGCCCCCGGCGACGAGACGAAGTACGGCAACCAGGACACCGACGGTTCGCGCAGCATCCGTCACTTCGTTCAGCCGATGCGCCTGTGCGGCGCCGCCACCCGGCAGATGCTGGAGCATGCGGCAGCGCTGGCGTGGGGCGTGTCGGATTCCGACGTGCGCGCGCAAAACCACAAGGTTGTTCATATCCCCAGCGGCAAGAGCATGGGCTTCGGCGAACTCGCCGTTGCGGCGGCGGCACTGCCGACCCCGAGCATGAAGTCGATCGTGCTCAAGGATCCCTCGCAGTTCCGCTACATCGGCAAGGGCAAGGTCGGCATCACCGATCTGCGCGACATCACCACGGGCAAGGCCATCTACGGCCAGGACATCCATATCGACGGCATGAAGTACGCCGTGATCGCGCGTCCGCCGGTGGTGCTGGGCAAGGCGGTGAGCTACGACACCGATGCGGCAATGAAGGTGCCGGGCGTGATCAAGGTGGTGATGATCGCCCCGACGCCGATGCCGGCCAAGTTCGCTCCCCTGGGCGGTGTCGCGGTCATCGCGAACAACACCTGGGCGGCGATACGCGGTCGTGAAGCGCTCAACGTGAAGTGGGACGACGGCCCCAACGCCGACTACGACTCCACGACGTTCAAGGAAGGCATGGCGGCGCAAGCCCGCAAGCCCGGCAAGATCGAGCGCAACGAAGGTGACGTGGACGCGGCGCTCGCCGGCGCGGCCAAGGTCATCGAGCACGAGTACTACATCCCGCACAGTCATCATGCGACGATGGAGCCGCCGGCGGCAACCGTGCGCATCGTCAATGGCAAGGCCGAGGTCTGGGCCTGCGTGCAGAGCCCGGGCGGAACGCGCAGCGATGTCGCGAACACGCTGGGCCTCAAAGCGTCGGATGTCACCGTCAACGTCACCCTGCTGGGCGGCGGTTTCGGTCGCAAGTCGAAGTGCGACTTCGTCCTCGAAGCCGCGCTGCTGTCCCGTGAAATGGGCGGCGCGCCGGTCAAGGTGGTCTGGACGCGCGAAGACGACATCCAGCACGGCTTCTACCACTCCGTGTCGTACCAGCATGTCACCGCCGGCCTCGACGCCAACAACAAGGTCATCGCCTGGCGTCATCGCAGCGTGTCGCCGTCGCTCATGTCCAACTTCATGCCCGACCCGAAGCGCGAAAGCTCTCTGGAACTGGGCCTGGGCCTGATCGACACGCCGTTCAACGTGCCCAACCTCCGGCTCGAAACCGGCGAAGC
>JANMWG010000254.1:0-1819 GCA_031393885.1 Betaproteobacteria bacterium
CTCGGACAAGCACTCTGTGTTCCGCAACAACACCGCCTCGGCCAAAGGCGATGGCATGACCCACTTCGGGCGTGCGCTGGAAGCGCTCAACATCGAGATCATCTGCGCCAACTCGCCGCAGGCCAAGGGCCGGGTCGAGCGGGCGAACGCCACGCTGCAGGATCGCCTGGTCAAGGCGATGCGGCTCGAGGGCATCGCGACGATCGCCGGGGCCAACGCGTTCCTGCCGACCTACATGACGCGTCACAACCAGCGGTTCGCCAAGGCGCCGTTCGATCCCCGCGACCTGCACCGCCCGCTCGCCCCGCACGACGATCTGCGCGCCGAGATGGTCTGGCGCGAGCAGCGCACGGTCACCGCGGCGCTGACGCTTCATTACAACAAGGCGCTGTTCATCCTCGAGCCCACCGAGATCAGCCGGCCGCAGGCGGGCAAGCGGGTGGATGTCTGCGAGTATCCCGATGGCCGGCTCGAGATCCGGCATGGAGAGCACGCCCTGCCCTATCGGGTGTTCGACAAGATCCGGCAGGTGAACCAGGCGGCGATCGTCGAGAACAAGCATCTCGATGCCGCCCTGGCGATGGCGAAGCTGATGCAGGAGCAGCTGCCGGTGCGCAAGCGCAACACCAACGAGCCGAGCCGCCGGTCGCAGCCGGGCCACATGTTCGGTTCGCCCGAGCGCCAAAACACGGTCCCCGAGAAGCGCAAGCGGGGACGCCCTTCGCTTGGTCGGCTCACCCCAATCGAGGCGGCGCAGCGCATACTGGAGCCCTGTTGAGCGGGCCCACTGCCAAGCAGCGGGTCCGGGGCGTATCATCGCCAGACCAGCGCACCAGCAGGGTCTGCGCTGCGCACGACGTAAGGGCTCCACGCAGCCCCTGCTGCATCGGACCGTGACATCTCTATCTGGCGGAAATAGTGTCTTCTCTATGTTGCAGGAACATGATCAATGCCTCGTCTAAACGACTGACTGAGTCTAAACCGCCCAACCTCACCCCACCCGACCAAACGCCCCCCGCCCGGCATAAACCGCCGCATCGCCCAGTTCTTCCTCGATCCGGATCAGCTGGTTGTATTTCGCCAGCCGGTCCGACCTTGCCAGTGACCCCGTCTTGATCTGGCCGCAGTTGGTCGCGACCGCCAAATCCGCGATGGTTGAATCTTCGGTCTCGCCCGAACGGTGGCTCATCACCGCAGTGTAGCCGGCGCGGTGGGCGATGCTGACGGCTTCGAGCGTTTCGGACAATGTCCCGATCTGGTTGACTTTGACCAGCAGCGAGTTGGCGAGGCCTTTGCCGATGCCCATCCGTAGGCGTTCGGGGTTGGTCACGAACAGGTCGTCGCCGACCAGCTGGACGGTTTTGCCAAGCTTGTCGGTGACCGCCTTCCAGCCCTCGAAATCGTCCTCGCTCATCCCGTCTTCGATCGAGATGATCGGGTAATCGGCGCACAATGCGGCGAGGTAATCGGCCATCGCCACCGGCGACAGGCTCAGCCCCTCGCCCGAAATCTCGTACTTGCCGCCCCGGAAAAACTCAGTGGCGGCGCAATCGAGCGCCAGCGCGATCTCGCTCTCCGGCTTGAACCCGGCCTGTTCGATCGAGGCCATGATGAAATCGAGCGCGGCGCGGGTGCTGGCAAGGTTGGGGGCGAACCCGCCCTCGTCGCCCACCGCAGTCGCCAGGCCCTTGTCGTGGAGGCCCTTCTTGAGCGTGTGGAACACTTCGGAACCCCACCGCACCGCCTCGGCCAGCGTCGGCGCACCGACCGGCACGATCATGAATTCCTGGAAATCGATCGGATTATCGGCATGCTCGCC
>JANMWG010000296.1:0-2585 GCA_031393885.1 Betaproteobacteria bacterium
GCCGGATACCTCGCGGAACATCAGCGTCACGTCGCTGGCGGTGAGTGCGCCGTTGCCCGAGGCGTCGCCGAGGATCGCCGGGTCCACCAGCGGCCAGTTGCCGAAACCGGTATCGAGACCCAGCACCACGCGCTGCATGCGAATCACGTCCAGCAACGAATAGGTCGCGCTGAAGGTGGCATCACCGACGAACCCGACGACCTGCACACCGTCGTCGTCCTGCGCCGCTACCGCCCCGCCGTCAACAGACACGTTGCGGACATCCAGGCGCTGCTTCGCACCGTACGGCGCGGATGCCGGTACCGAGGCGAGCAGGCGTCCAAGCTGGAGGTTCGCACCGCTGACCGGCGCCGCGAACGAGACATCGATCACGGCAACCCCGGCCGTGGAAAGATCGACCGTTGCAGTCCCGCCCGCCGGATTCAGGATGCCCGTGACATCGAGCAGCGTCGGGTCGAAGTGCACCTCGAAATGCGCCTTGGAGAAGAGTCCGGCGCCGGTGATGCGAAGCGCGATGCCGGCCGCGTTTCCGGGAATGTCGGCGGCCTGCTCCGGCCCGCGGGCAAAGTCGGCGATGCCGACGCTTGCGCTCCCGGCCACGGTGAAGCTCGTCGTAAAGGCGCCACCGCCGATGCCGTTGCCATCGCCGTCGAGCAGCACGCCGATGGCATCGCGCAGCGCGTTGGCGCCGCTTTGCAGCAGCACCGTGTAGTTTCCACCGGCGAGCGGCGCTCCGGTCTTGATGAACGAGAAGCCGGCCAGGTCGGCATCGAGGATGATCGATCCCCGAACGTTGCCGGCCGGTCCGGTCAGCACCACGTCCGGCAGCCCGAGACCCGCGGCAGCACTGTCGTAGAGATTCAGACCCACAGGGTCCAGGGCCCGGTTGAAGCGGACCTGGAACCCCGCGGCATCGGGTGTGAATGCGGTGACCTGAAGCGGCGGCGCCGGCTCGACCTCGACCGCGAGTGGCGTCGCGGCGAACGTGCCGTCTTCGTCGGTCGCTTCGGCGCGCACCTGGTAATTCGCCGGCACACCGTACACGTGGCTCGCGCTGCTCGGATCGCCGGGCAGGATGTCGACCACGCCATCGCCCCAGTCGATGCGCCAGTTGGCGATGGTGTCGTCGCCCGGATCCGTCGAGGCGAGCGCGACCGTGTAGGTCTGCCCCTGGGCCACCGTGGGCGAACCGCTCACGGTGAGGGTGGGCGCAACGTTGAGAATGCGGACACCGAAACTGGTGACCACGGACCGGGCGGGCGAGCCACTGTCGGTCACGGTCACCGACACGCCCACGGTGTCGGGGCCGTCCGGCGTTTTGTTCCAGGAAATGACGAAGTGGTCGCCGTCGAGCACCGCCGTGGCGCCCGGAATGCCGGCTACGACGGCGCTGAGCGTGCCGCCCTCGGGGTCGATCGCCGACAACGTCGTCGAGAACGACGCGCCTTCGTTTAGGAGCACATTCTCGATCGTGCCGACGATCGGCGGGTCGTTGAGAATATTGAACGCGAAGTCGGAGCGGTCGCCGATGGCGGGATTGCCCGCCTGCTGCACCCGGATGATGTAGTTGGTGCCGGCCGGGAATACCGTCTCGTCGACGGTCCACTGGTACAGGTCGTCGTTCGCTTCGTTCGCGGCGAGCGTCTGGAACGGCCCGCCGATGCCGGTGGTCGAGTACAGGATATCCACCGGGCCGGCGAAGCCGTCGTGCCGCCAGCGAATGTCGAAGCTGGCTCGCTGGTGGATTGCCTCGCCGCCGTTGGGTGCCATCAGCAGCACGTACTGCGCCGGGCTCAACGACGCCTGTGCGGTGTTGCCGAACGCGCCGACATTGATGTAGCCGCCGTTGGGCGCGGGCTCGTTGCCGAATGGATCGCCGGCGTCGCCGCGATCGATGGCCGGGGACTGCTGCGCGTCCGCCACGAGCACCGGCGCGAGCGCGACCGGGGCGCCGGGAATACCGATGAACGACGGCCCCTGCGCTGGTGCGAGCGAGCCGCCGTGGAAGCTGCCGTTCAGGCTGCGTTCGTGGAAGTCGTCATCACTGCCATCGCTTACCCCGATCTCGAAGCCGAGCACGTTGTCGGCGCCGTTCGCGTCGACGAACAGCGGGTTGGCGAACACGCTGTCGGTATCGGTGCCGGTCGCCGAGCGCCAGGCCGCGAACGTGCCGCGCGTGGCGCCGTCCCACAGGCCGACCGCGCCACCGCCGAAGATGCTGCGGAAGAAGACGTTGTTGTCCGAGGTGAAGGCGCCCTGCGAATCCGGCGCGACCGAGACGGCGAAACCGTTGTCCGCCTGCAGAATGTTGTTGCGCAGGTGCACGCCGGCCGAGGCGCCTTCGATGCGCAGCGTGTCGGCGGTCGGCTCGAAGAGCGTGTTGTTGACGATGTCGAGACCGGTCGAGCCGGTAACGAGCAGTCCCGCGGTGTCGCTCGCGTAGACGAGGTTATTGCGAATGGTCTTGCCGTCGCCGGTGAAGCGGATGCCGATCGGGTTCGAATACACCACGTTGCCGATGAGATCGGACTGCGTCGCACGGATGCCGACCGCAGCGTTCGCATACACGCGATTGCGTTCGACCA
>JANMWG010000195.1:0-1853 GCA_031393885.1 Betaproteobacteria bacterium
GCCTCGACCGCCGCGCCGCTCGATGCTCCGCCCGATGCGCGGACCTGGCGCGGCGCATTGCGTGACGGCCTGCTGCTATCATCCGAAAAGTTTCAGGCACGGTGGCGAAGACCATCTGGCGCCAGCGCGCACCGCAACAACCACGGGAAGGAGCACCTACGATGCCCAAGAGCATCCTGTCGAAACTGGTCTGGCTGGCCATCGCAATTATCGGTGCAGCCGCGATCGGCGGCATCGCGCTGCATCGCGGCGAGACCATCAACGCGCTGTGGTTCATCGCGGCGGCAGTCTGCACCTACCTGATCGGCTACCGCTTCTACAGCGCGTGGATCTGCGCGAAGGTGCTGGTGCTCGATGAGACCCGGGCGACCCCGGCCGAGCGCTTCGACAACGGCCGCGACTTCGTACCGACCAACAAGTGGGTGGTCTTCGGCCATCATTTTGCCGCCATCGCCGGCCCTGGCCCGCTGATCGGACCAACTCTCGCCATGCAGTTCGGCTACCTCCCCGGCACGCTGTGGATCCTGGCCGGCTCCGTGGTCGGCGGCTGCGTGCAGGACATGGTGACGATGTTCTGCTCGGTGCGCCGTGACGGCCGTTCGCTCGGGCAGATGGCCAAGGACGAACTCGGCCCGGTCGGCGGCTGGGCGGCCATGATCGGCGCGATGATGATCATGATCATCCTGATCGCGGTGCTGGGCCTGGTGATCGTCAAGGCGATGAAGCACAGCCCGTGGGCCACCGCCACCGTGCTCGGCACCATTCCGGTGGCGATGATCGTCGGCATCTACATGCGCGGCATCCGGCCGGGGCGGGTCCTCGAAGGCTCGCTGATCGGCATCGTGCTGCTGCTGTTCTGCGTGTGGGGCGGCGGGTGGGTCGACCACAACGAAGGCCTGCGCGGCATGTTCGACTGGAACGACATGAGCTGCGCCTGGTTCGTGATGATCTACGGCTTCAGTGCCGCGGTTCTCCCGGTCTGGCTGCTGCTTGCGCCGCGCGACTATCTCTCGACCTTCCTGAAACTGGGCGTGGTGTTCATGCTGGCGGTGGCGATCCTGGTGCTCTCGCCGGACGTGAAGATGCCCGCGCTGACCCGGTTCATCGACGGCACCGGCCCGATCTTCAAGGGCAGCCTGTTCCCGTTCGTGTTCATCACCATCGCCTGCGGCGCGGTGTCCGGCTTCCATTCGCTCGTGTCATCCGGCACCACGCCGAAGCTGCTGGCGAACGAGAAGGAGATCCGCATGATCGGCTACGGCAGCATGGCGCTCGAGTCGTTCGTGGCGATCATGGCCGTGGTGGCCGCGGGCGTGCTCGACCCCGGCGTCTACTTCGCGATCAACAGTCCGCCCGGGGTGGTGGGCAAGGAGGCCATCGACGCGGTCGCCATGATCACATCCTGGGGCTTCCCGGTGACGGTCGAGCAGATGGCGCTGCTCGCCTCGGAAATGGGCGAAAAAACCCTGTTCGCACGCACCGGCGGCGCCCCGTCGCTGGCGGTCGGCATGGCCACGATCTTCCATAGCACCTTCGGCGGCAACCTGCTGGCGATGTGGTATCACTTTGCCATCATGTTCGAGGTGCTGTTCATTCTCACCACGCTCGATGCCGGCACCCGCGTCGGCCGGTTCATGCTGCAGGATCTGTTGCGGCACGTCTGGAAGCCGCTCGGGGACGTGTCCTCCTACCCGGTGACGGTGCTGGCGAGTCTGGTGTTCGTGTCGGCCTGGGGCTACTTCCTGGTGCAGGGCGTTCAGGATCCTCTCGGTGGCGTCAACATCCTGTGGCCGCTGTTCGGCATCTCGAACCAGTTGCTCGCCGGTATCGCACTGACCGTCGCCACCGGCATC
>JANMWG010000202.1:0-10378 GCA_031393885.1 Betaproteobacteria bacterium
GGTCCCTCTCCCTTGGTCCCTCTCCCTTGGTCCCTCTCCCGAGGGGAGAGGGATGTCTCCTGCTCCCTTCTCCCTCCGGGAGAAGGGCTGGGGATGAGGGAAACCTGAGCGTTGATGGCCGGGTTGCGTTGTTGTGGGCCAGCCCGTTGTTGTGGGCCAGTCTTGTGGTTGTTGCAGTCATCTGGAGGCGTAGTGGCTGAACTCCATCGCCAATCAGGACGGATTGTAGCGTGCGCTCTGGTCTTGCCTCCTGCGCCCGGCTAAAGTTACGGTCTTTGCGGCCTCGACACGCCCTCCGGAGAACCTCATGAATGCTCCCGCCCCAAAGCCCATATTTCAGTGGGACGACCCGCTGCTGCTCGACGACCAGCTCACCGACGAAGAGCGGATGGTGCGCGACAGCGCCCGCGCCTATTGCCAGGACAAGCTGATGCCGCGCATCCTCGAGGCCAACCGGCATGAGCGCTTCGACCGCACCATCATCGACGAGATGGGCGAGCTCGGCCTGCTCGGCTCGACCCTCGAAGGCTATGGCTGCGCCGGCGTGAACCACGTGTGCTACGGCCTGATCGCACGCGAAGTCGAACGCGTCGATTCCGCCTATCGCTCGACCATGAGCGTGCAGTCGTCGCTGGTGATGTACCCGATCCACGCCTTCGGCTCCGAAGCCCAGCGGCAGAAATACCTGCCCAAGCTTGCGAAGGGCACGTGGGTCGGCTGCTTCGGTCTCACCGAACCCGACCACGGCTCCGACCCCGGCGGCATGGTCACGCGCGCACGCAAGGTCGACGGCGGCTATGTGCTCAACGGTGCCAAGATGTGGATCACCAACTCGCCCATCGCCGACCTTGCCGTGGTCTGGGCCAAGAACGACCAGGACATCATCCGCGGCTTCATCGTCGAGCGCGGCATGAAGGGCTTCACCACCCCGAAGATCGAAGGCAAGTTCAGCCTGCGTGCATCGATCACCGGCGAGATCGTGCTCGACGACGTGTTCGTGCCCGACGACAACCTGCTGCCCAACGTCGAAGGGCTCAAGGGACCGTTCTCCTGCCTCAACAAGGCTCGCTACGGCATCTCATGGGGCGCGCTCGGCGCCGCCGAATTCTGCTGGCACGCGGCGCGCCGCTACACGCTGGACCGGCATCAGTTCGGCCGGCCGCTGGCAGCCAATCAACTCATCCAGCTCAAGCTGTCGAACATGCTCACCGAGATCGCTATCGGCTATCAGTCGGTGCTGCGGGTGGGCCGCCTCATGGACGAAGGCCGCGCTGCGCCCGAGATGGTGTCGCTGGTGAAGCGCAACTCGTGCGGCAAGGCGCTCGACATCGCCCGCGTCGCCCGCGACATGCACGGCGGCAACGGCATCTCCGACGAATATCACGTGATTCGCCACGTGATGAATCTCGAAGCGGTCAACACCTACGAAGGCACGCACGACGTACATGCGCTGATTCTCGGCCGTGCGCAGACCGGCATCCAGGCGTTCAGTTGATCCGCACCGCGAACAATTTGGATCCCCCAAGCTCGCTGCGTTCGCCACCCCCAACGGGGGCTAGTGTTCTTGGGAGCGGCCCGGCGAACACTGGCACGATGGCCGGCGCCCTATCGCACCTGCGGGTGCTGGATCTCTCGCGGGTGCTCGCGGGCCCGTGGTGCGGGCAGGTGCTCGCGGACCTCGGCGCCGATGTCATCAAGATCGAGCGCCCCGGCGCCGGCGACGACACCCGCACCTGGGGCCCGCCGTGGATGAAGGATGCCGATGGCGAGAACACCCGCGAGGCCGCGTACTTCATGTGCGCAAATCGTGGCAAGCGCTCGGTCACGGTCGACATCGCCAAACCCGACGGTCAGGAGATCGTGCGCCGCCTGGCGCTGCAATCCGACATCCTGCTCGAGAACTACAAGGTCGGCGGACTCGCGCAATACGGCCTCGACTACGCCACCCTGTCAGCGCTGCATCCGCGGCTGATCTATTGCTCGGTCACCGGCTTCGGCCAGACCGGCCCCTATGCACCGCGCGCCGGCTACGACTTCATCATCCAGGGCATCGGTGGCCTGATGAGCATCACCGGCGAGCGCGACGACCTGCCCGGTGGCGGACCGCAGAAGGTGGGTGTGGCGGTCTCCGATCTGATGACCGGCATGTATGCAACGGTCTCGGTGCTCGCCGCGGTTGCCGAACGGGAGAAGAGCGGCCTCGGGCAGCACATCGACATGGCGCTGCTCGACACCCAGGTGGCGATGACCGCCAACATGTCGATGAACTTCCTCGCATCGGGCAAGCCACCGGGGCGGGCCGGCAACGCGCATCCCAACATCGTGCCCTACCAGACCTTCGCGACTGCGGATGGACACATCATCCTCGCCGTGGGCAACGACAACCAGTTCGCGAAGCTGTGCGCGGTTGCAAGCCGCCCTGAACTCGCCACCGATGCGCGCTTCGCGACCAATCCGGCGCGCGTGAAGCACCGTGACGTACTGATTCCGCTGCTGGAACAGGCGTTCGCCACCAAGCCGATGGCGTTCTGGAGCGAACAGCTCGAAGCGGTGGGCGTGCCGTGCGGTCCGATCAACAACCTGCAACAGGTCTACGACGATCCGCAGGTGCGCTCGCGCGGCATGCGCATCGAACTGCCGCATCCGACCGCGGGCTCGGTGCCACTGGTCGGGAGCCCGATCAAGCTGTCGCGCACGCCGGTGGAGTATCGATCGGCGCCGCCGACGTTGGGCGAGCACACCGAAGAGGTATTGATGGCGTTGCTGGGGTATTCGGCCGAACGGGTCGCGGCGTTAAAGGCAGGCGGGGTGGTGTGAGCGGCGGAGGCATCGACCCGAAGGCCGCGTGCGCTACCTCAATAGGTTTGCCATTTCATCCGCATCGTGGAAAGTCACGTGTTGCCCGCTGACAGAAAGAAGCGATATCGACGCTCCGATTCAGCGGTGGCGTGGTAGCGCGGTCCGCTGGGGCGACCGGCGTTAGAACGCGCCTCATTGCGCCGATCCATTACAGCCACGCTCCCGGCGCGTTCGAACAAGCCGAAACCCCACGCGCAATTTGTTTAGCGCGTCATCCAGCGTTGATGCTTGGTTCTTGGCGATCTCAAGATCTTCTTCCTCGGGTTGCAGCTCGTACCCATCCACCATTTCGAGTCCAAGAGTTACGTTGAGGAAGTGAGCTGCCTTTTCCGCGCTCGGTTCGATCTCTTCCGTCGGCTGGCCATTCTGCTTGGTCGCGTACCGGATTGCATGCATCGTGACGAACGGCAAGTCACGAAGTTTCTCGACCAGCGAGGCGAGACAGTCCGGCGGGTACAACCAAGCTCCACCATTGAACTTATCGAACAGTTCCGCAGACGCTGCCTTCGAATGTGCGAACTCGAATGCCGACACGTGGGGAACGTTCTGAAAATCGACACCCGGGCGCAACCGAAAGGTCCAAGCATGCTGGCGAGCCGGTCTCAATCCTGGCCCAAAACCCACGGGCTCGAAGAACTTTGCGTAGCCCGGGCCAAAGGCAGTCCAATCGAAGCGATACATGACGCCAGTTCCAGTCTCCATCGGTTGAAACGACTCCGAGTCGCGGTCCCATCTCGCAACCGCGAAGAACGCTGCGACTTCAACGCTCGAGGTCAGATCCAACAAAGATGTCGGGATCCCGTAGTGCTGGGCAAGGCCGTGATAGTCGACATGAAAACCGCGCTTGTCGACGACAGCCTTAAAGGGGTGTTCACGTAAAACAAGCTCAAGCTCTGCGACCCTGAATCGCTCAAGGATCAAGCGCGCCTTTATCTGCCACTCGTCGCTGGGAACTCCCCGAAGGATGGAAGGTTCACAAGTGGCATATCGAACGGTTTGGCCCCTGTACATGAAAGATCGGTCGCCTGGGCGGCCGGGAAGGTTCAGAGCTTCACTCGGCACTACGCAGGTCGTGCCGTTCCAGTCGACCACCTCAAACTCGAGGAACTTGCCGTAGGCCACGGACTCGTCGTCACGCAGGTATGTCAGCGGAGGGTCGGACTCACGAAAGTCTTGCACAACGTCCAGGATTGTCTTCATTCTGTTCGTCCAAGACGGGGGGGCTGCGCGCTCTAACACACCGTCTGCGTCGCGCTCCGATCGATGCTCTTGTTGCCAACGGTGTCGAGCGCCACGCCGTGGCGCACCGCGGTGATCTCGGCGAGGATGGCCACCGCGATTTCGGGCGGGGTCTTGCTGCCGATGCGCAGGCCCACGGGGCCATGCAGGCGATTGAGTTCGGCTTGCGACAAGTCGAACTGGGCGAGCCGCTCGCGCCGCTTTTCGGTGTTCACGCGCGAGCCGAGCGCACCAACGTAGAAGCACGGCGACTTGAGCGCCTCGATCAGCGCGAGGTCGTCGAGTTTGGGATCGTGGGTGAGTGCAACCACCGCGCTGTGGCTGTCGAGGTTGAGTTCGACCACCACGTCGTCGGGCATGCCGCGGTCGAGACGCGCGCCGGGTACATCCCAGGTGAGCGCATATTCCTCGCGCGGATCGCAGACAATCACTTCGTAGTCGAGCGCCTGTGCCATCTGCGCCACATATTTGGACAACTGTCCGGCGCCGATCACCAGCAGGCGCCAGCGCGGCCCGTGCACGGTGACCAGGCGTTTGCCGTCGAAATCGAGCGTGTCGGCGCGCGATGCAGACGTAAGCGTGGCGACGCCGCTTTGCATGTCGAGGGTGCGCGCGACGAGTTCGTGGCGGTCGATGCCGGCCAGCACGCCCTGAACCGATGCCACATCCGCTACCGGTTCGAGCACCAGTTGCAACCGGCCGCCGCAGGGCAGCCCGAAGCGCTGCGCGTCTTCCTTGCTGATGCCGTAGAGCGTGGTCTCGGGCTTGTCGACCGCCAGCGACTTGGAGCGCACCTTGTCGATGAGGTCGTCTTCGACGCAGCCACCGGAAACCGAACCAGCGACCAGGCCGTCACCCCGCACGGCAAGCATGGCCCCCGGCGGACGGGGCGAGGAGCCCCATGTCTCGGTGACGGTGGCCAGCACCACGCGATGCCCATCCGCGAGCCACGCGGCGGCACTCTTGAGAACCTGAAGGTCGACACTGTCCATGCTTCGCGTCCCTGTGGAGTCGGTGGCAGGCGCGGCTTCGAGCCGGCGCCGGGGCGGGTTCGCTACCCTGCTCCCATGCCCCGAGGATGCCTCAAAAAAAATCTGGCCTCAACGACCTCCCCCGGAAGGAGGAGACGGTTGAGGCCAGAAGGGCGGCGCGGCAACCGTGAGGTCGCCGCGAGCCAGACTGCTTATGCCTTGATCGAGCCCTTGATGTTCTCGGGCGTGAACGGCATCTTGCGCATGCGGATACCGGTTGCCGCGAAGATCGCGTTACCGATAGCTGCCTGGACCACCGCCGTTGCCGGCTCGCCCAGACCGCCAGGCGTGTTGTTGTTTTCCATGAACGTGATGTCGAGCACCTTCGGTGCTTCGTTCATGCGGACCACACGGTACATGTCGAAGTTGGTCTGCTCGACGCCACCGTTCTTGACGGTGATCTCGCCGAACATGCAAGCCGACTGGCCGAAGACGATGGAGCTCTCGACCTGCGCCTTGGCCTGATCCGGGTGAATCAGCTGACCCGCATCGATGACGAAGGTGACCTTGTCGATGACCACGTCGTAGCTCTTGGTGACGGAGACTTCAGCCACGCACGCGAGGCACGTGTTGTAGCCTTCCATCGACGCAACGCCACGGCCGCGGCCTTCGGGCAACTTGCCGCCCCAGCCGGACTTGGTACGCACGCCTTCGAGAACCGCCTTCAGACGGGCACCCACCGGAATACCGGCAGACAGACCCGACCACTTGTGCTTCTCACCCTCGAATTCGAGGTTGTCGATGCGGAACTGGATCGGATCCTTGCCCTGGGCAATGGCCACTTCGTCGATGAAGCCTTCGACCACGAAGGCGTTCTGATTGTGCGACACGCCACGCCAGTATCCTGGGGTGATGCCCGTGTCGTGCATCTGGTACGTCAGCTTGGTGTTCTTGACCGCATACGGAAAGTTGTCGATCGCCTCGACCGCGAACGGATCGATGCCATCCTTCACGATGCTGGGAAACAGGCGCGCCGAAATCGACGGGCTGGTGCCATGGTAGCGGTAGGCGACCAGCTTGCCGTCACCGTCGACACCCATCTGCACCTTGTAGTAGCCACCCGGACGATACGAGTCGTGAGTCATGTCGTCTTCACGGCTCCACAACATCTTCACCGGTGCGCCCACAGCCTTTGAAATCTCGGCGGCGTCGATCGCGTAGTCGACTTCCACGCGACGGCCAAAGCCACCGCCCAGGAAGGTCGTGACCACGGTGATCTGTTCCGGCTTGAGGCCGGTGGCACCGGCAACGACGAACGGCACCAGTTGCTGGAACTGGGTCGGGGTGATGATGGTGGCGCCGTCGGCACGCACGTCGGCCACGGTGTTCATCGGCTCCATCGGCGAGTGCGACAGGTGCGGCAGTTCGTACGTGGCTTCGTACACCTTGGCGGCGGACTTGAGCGCGCCATCGGCATCACCGGCTTCGCGGAACACGGCACCAGCCATGCCGGAGGCTTCTTTCAGACCGCCCCAGACCTTGCTCATGTCGTTGTTGGCGTTCGGGCCTTCGTCCCAGGTGATGAGGAGAAGATCCTTGGCCTTCTTGGCCTGCCAGTAGGAATCGGCCACCACGGCAACGCCGCGGCTGTATTGCACCACGGCCTTCACGCCGGGCATCGACTTCGCGCGGGTGTCGTCGTAGCTGGCAACCTTGCCACCGATCATCGGCGGCATGGCGACCGCGGCGTAGAGCATGCCGGGAACCTTGACGTCGATACCGAAGGTGGCCGTTGCGGCAACCTTGGCGGGGGTGTCGAGACGCTTCTGGGCCTTGTTGCCAATGACCTTGAATTCCTTGGCGGGCTTGAGCAGCACTTCTTTCGGCACTTCCATCGTGGCAGCGGCTTCGGCAAGCTGGCCGTAGGAGGCCTTCTTGCCGCCGGGGCCCATCACCATCGCGCCGGCGGCCTTGCACTGGGCGGCATCGACGCCCCATTCCTTGGCGGCGGCGGCAATCAGCATCATGCGGGCGGAAGCGCCGGCCTTGCGCAGCTTCTCCCAGGCGTCACGAACCGAGGTGGAACCACCGGTCAGTTGGCCACCCAGCAGGGCGTTGATGTAGACCTCGGCCGGCGGAGCGAACTCGACCTTGACCTTGTTCACATCGACTTCGAGCTCTTCGGCAACGAGCATCGGCATCGAGGTGTAGACGTCCTGGCCCATTTCGGACCGGGCGCACATGATGGTGATGGTGTTGTCGGTGCCGATCTTGACCCAGGCGTTGGGTGAACTGGTCTTGGCCTGGGCTTCGGCAACGCGGGAGCCCAGCGGCAGGTACATGCCGAGGGAGAGGCCGCCGCCGACCGCGGCGGAAGCCTTCAGAAAATCACGACGAGCGGGTACTTTGATGTTTTCCATGGTTTCTAGCCTCCGTTACGCCATCTTTGCGGCATCTTTGATCGCCGCACGGATGCGGGGATACGTGCCACAACGGCAGATGTTTCCAGACATCCACGCGTCGATATCGGCGTCGGACGGCTTCTTGTTCTGCGCGAGCAGCGCAGACGCCTGCATCATCTGGCCGGGCTGGCAGTAGCCGCACTGAGGCACATCCAGGGCGATCCATGCCTTCTTGATCGGGCTGGTGGCGGCCAGGCCTTCGATGGTCGTGACCTTCTGGCCGGACACGGAACCGATCGGGGTCTGACAGGACCGGACAGCGTTGCCATTGAGGTGCACGGTACAGGCGCCGCACAGTGCCTTGCCACAACCGAACTTGGTGCCGGTCATGCCCAGGGTGTCACGCAGGACCCAGAGCAGCGGCGTGTCGGGGGCGACATCGGCGCTGGCCTGTTTCCCATTCAAGTTGAACGAAATCATCATTTGCAAACTCCCTCTTTCAGTCAGGTTCGAGGTTGATCAACCACATGGTCCTATAACTTCAAGACCGCCGGAAAGTACACCAATCGATAAGGGGTTTCAACAGTTTCCCGGAGCGGCGAACGCATTGAAATCCTTTATGTTTTTCGCTACATAACGAGTGCCCGGCCAACCCGGCGAGCCGATGGCAGATTTCTTTTCGCAACCTTGTTGTCAATCAGCAACTTGGCCTGATGGTGCAACGCGTCATCGAGAGTTCAGGCAGCTCTCGCTGAACAACTGCCGCGCATCGAATTGTCCAACATCGCAGGCAATACCTCGTCGACGGCCCGCGCGGTGCCACGGTGTCCATAGAGTCTCGCGAGAACACCGAGGACACCAGCCAAGGGGGAAGGCGTAGCGCAGCGGAGCCTGGGGGGGAACTCACCGCCCACAGGGTCCCCCGAGGACGGGGCGCCCCCTGGGGGGAAGGCGTAGCGCAGCGGAGCCTGGGGGGGAACTCACGTCACCTCACCGATGCTGATGCTTGCGCAGTTCCAGCTTGGCGATCTGGCTGCGATGCACCTCGTCGGGACCATCGGCCAGCCGCAGCGAACGGTTCCAGGCGTACATCCAGGCCAGCGGAAACACGTCGGAGACACCGCCACCGCCGTGTGCCTGGATCGCCCAGTCGATGATTTTCTGGGCCGCGTTCGGCGCCAGCACCTTGATCATGGCGATCTCGGCCCGTGCCGCCTTGTTGCCCACGGTGTCCATCATGAACGCCGCCTTGAGCGTGAGCAGCCGCGCCTGCTCGATCAGGATGCGGGATTCGGCCAGCCGCTCGTGCCAGACGCTCTGTTCGGCCACCGGCTTGCCGAACGCCACCCGCGACAGCAGCCGCTTGCTCATCAGCTCGAGCGCCCGCTCGGCCTGGCCGATGATGCGCATGCAGTGGTGGATACGGCCCGGACCAAGGCGGCCCTGGGCGATCTCGAAACCGCGGCCTTCACCGAGCAGCATGTTGGTCACCGGCACCCGGACGTTGTCGAGGTTGACTTCCATGTGGCCGTGCGGCGCGTCGTCGTAGCCGAACACCGACAAGGCGCGTTCCACCACTACCCCAGGGGCATCGGCGGGCACCAGAATCATCGATTGCTGCTGGTGCCGGTCGGCGTTGTCGGGATCGGTCTTGCCCATGAGGATGTACAGCCGGCAACGCGGGTCGCCGGCACCTGAAGACCACCACTTGCGGCCGTTGACCACGTAATGGTCGCCGTCGCGCCGGATGCTGCACTGGATGTTGGTGGCGTCGGACGAGGCGACTTCTGGCTCGGTCATCAGGAAGGCGGAACGCATCTCACCGGCGAGCAGGGGTTCGAGCCACTGCTTCTGCTGTGCCGGGCTGCCGTAGCGGATCAGCACTTCCATGTTGCCGGTGTCGGGCGCGGAACAGTTGAACAACTCTGGCGCCCAGCTGACACGCCCCATGATCTCGCACAGCGGCGCATATTCGAGATTGGTGAGTTCGCCGCCGTGGTCGCGCGGACGCCAGAGGTTCCACAGACCGGCCTTGCGGGCCTCGACCTTCAGTTCCTCCACCACCCGGGTCGGAATCCACGCGTTGCCGTTGCGGCGGTTGGCCTCGATCTCCGCGGGAAAGCGCTGCTCGTTCGGGTAGACGCGCTCGTCCATGAAGGCGCCGACGCGCGCCTGAAGTTCCCTGACCTTGGGTGTGAAGTTGAAATCCATGCGATGGCTCCCTGGCTGGTTTTCGTGTGACGCTACTGCAGTGGTGAGAACCCGGTGGGGGTGAGAAAGGGGTCGGAGTATGCCACCCGCCCCGGTTGAGTCACAGGCGCCCGACGAGCGCCCTACGCCGGTTCGGCCGGGTCGTGACCCTCGAAGCGGGCGATCGCCTCGCGCAGAAACACCGGCACCGATTGTGCGCTGCGGGTCACCGGGTCGGCATTGACGTAGATCACCTCCCCCTCCACCAGCAGCGTCTCGGCACGACGCACCTCGATCTCGAAACGGATGCTCGAGCGGCCGATGCGCGGCACGCGCACGCAGATGTCGATCTCGTCGTCGTACTCGGCCGACGCGTGATACTCCACCACGGCTTTCTTCACGTACAGGTCGCTGCCATGCGCGGCCAGGCCGTCGGGATACGGGCAACCGATGGCGCGCCAGTATTCGGTGATGCCCAGATCGAAGTAAGTGAGGTAGTGCCCGTTGAAGACGATGCCCTGACGATCGACCTCCGCCCAGCGCACCCGAACGCGGTAGGTCAGGTGAAATTGCGGTACCGCCATATTCACGGCGAACACCAAGTTCTCTCCCCGAATGCAAAGATATCCATGGAGACCACGCCGAAGGTGACGCTCGAATGGATGCGACGTCCGCTTACGCCGGGCCCGCCCATGCCGCAGGCCACCAGCAGCGGCA
>JANMWG010000411.1:0-2970 GCA_031393885.1 Betaproteobacteria bacterium
AGGACGAATTGTTTCCCAAGGTGCGGGAGGCCGGGTTCGACGCCAGGGCGGTCGGGGAGGAGCTGGCCGATCGCAGGGCGGATCTGATGCGCGCCATCGCGTGAGACCCATGCAACCTGACTTTTCGAGAGAATTCCGAACGAAGGGATCACCTGAAACGAAGGGGCAGCATCTGCAGGGTTTCCAGAGGAATGCTGCGCCCCCTGGAGCAAGGGAAAGGCCAGCGCAGCGCAGCCTGGGGGTGGACGTCACCCCATTCAGATGAGGGGGCGTTGGGGTGGCGGGCGCTCGTAGAAGTCGGCCAGCTGTTCGAGGGCTTTCGGATTGGGTAGGCGCAGCTGACCGTCTTCGATCGAGCATAGTCCGTTGCGTTGCAACTTGCGCACCGTGCGGTTGGTGTGCACCAGCGACAGACCGAGTGCGTCGGCGATGTGATGCTGGCACACGGGAAACGGCACGGCGCCATCGTGCCCCATGCCTACCGCAACGGCGCGCTTGTGCAGGTGGAGCATCAGCATAGAATGCGCGCATCTGCGGCAGCTGTCAGCTGCCGCAGCGAACGGGACTATCGGATGCCGCCATCGGGCTGACGTTGGTCGAAATCCGACGGTATGTCGCAGGACATAGCAGCGTGTCCCGACCTCGAATGCGCTCCCGCGCTCATAACTGATCGAAGTGGCGATGGATAAATATCTGTTTGAAGTGTTGTACACGAGCGAGATGGGCGACGAGGTGCCTGTGGCCGAGGTGGGCCTTCTGGTTAAGCGTGCCCGTGGTCGCAATGCGGAGATGGGGATCACCGGCGTACTGATGTTCGACGGTGCGCAGTTCTGCCAGTTTCTTGAAGGGCCAGAGGACGCCGTGCTCGATCTGATGCGGCGCATCTGCGCCGACCCGCGTCATCGCAATGTGATCCGGGTGCGCGAGTCGGCGATCGACGTGCGGCGGTTCAAGTCCTGGTATCTGGGCTACGTGCAGCTCACCGATATCGGCGCCATCGACCGGATCGCGGCACTGCGTGCCGCCGATGCGGTTGCGGCATTTCACGATCTGCTACCGCGTGTCGATTTGGGGTTGGACGGCAATCCCCTTCTCGATCCGGTCCCGCGCGGCGCGGGCTGAGGCGAGCCCGACGGCGAACACGCCTAGCGAGTCAGCATCGTCGACCGCTGTTCAACGCGGCATGACCTTGCCCGTGTCAGTGTTTGAGAGACACCGGTTGTGTGCGCCAGCGGACATGCGGTTCGGCCATTGGGATGCAATATCCCGCTGGCGGGGTTGTATAACCTGCCCAATCCGGTGGAGACAGTCATGAACAATATACGTACTGCGATGCACAGCGTGCTGCTGGCCAGTGTGGTGGTACTGGGCGCCTGCGACATGATGCCGACGACGACGTCCGGTGAGCGTGACCTGAGCGGCAGCCTGTCCGCGATACAGGAAGTTCCGGCCACGACGAGTACCGGCACCGGTAGTGTCGACGCCCATTTGAACCCGCGCACCAATGAGTTGCGCTGGACGGTCACCTACGCCGCGTTGAGTGGTCCGGTCACGGCGGCGCACTTCCACGGTCCGGCGATGGCGGGGCAGAACGCCGGCGTGGCGGTACCGATCACCGGCAGCCTCACCAGTCCGATCAAGGGCACGGCAATGCTCACGACGGCGCAGGCCGAAGAATTGATGGCGGGAAAGTGGTACGTCAATCTGCATACCGCGGCCAACCCGAATGGCGAGTTGCGGGCTCAGGTAACGGCGCGGCGTTGAGATAACCATCGATCGACAAGGGAGCAGGCATGACCACGATCATCACGGGCAATTTCGAAGAACAGGCGCTCGCGCGCAAGGCGGCGTCCGATCTCGAGGGCGCAGGATTCTCGGCCGATCAGATCAGTGTGTTCTACGTCGGTCCGCCGGGGCAGCACGATCGGTATCCGGTCGGCGGCGACCGGGACGAGTCTCCGGGAACCGAGCATGTGGCAGCCGGCTCGGCTGCCGGTGCCGCCGTTGGCGGTGTGGTCGGTCTGGCCGTTGGTCTTGCCACGTTGCCGTTGCTTGGTCCGGGCGCGGTGGTCGCCGGGGCGGGCGCGGGCGCTTACGTCGGGTCACTGTATGGCGCGATGGGCACGATCGAAGACCACAACAATCCGGAAACGCAAGCAGAGCGCGAGGTTCTCGAACACAGCGAGCGACCCCGAACATCCGGGGTTCTGGTGGCGGTCACCGCGTCCGCATCCGCGCAACAAGACACTGCCATCGGCATTCTGCGTGCCCACGGCGCCACCGACATCGAACGCACCGAAGGCACCGTCGTGGGCGGGAATTGGACCGGCTTCAACCCGCTGACGCCGTTGCGACTGGTCGGCGACGAGATTGCTCAGCGCGACCACGAGCAAGGTGCGCCGTCACCGCGGCGAGGCTATTGACCGGCAGCGGGCAGCGGGCGCGGCCGACGCCATGAATTGCTGCCAACATCGAACACCGCACCACATCATCCGGGAGATTCATCGTGACCCCTGCCAACGCCGCGACACTCAGTCGAGTCGAACACGAACGCACCACGCCGATGCTGCGTCCGGATGCCACGCCCTCGCTCGCCGGCGCCGTGTCATGGGGAACCATCGTGGCCGGCGCAGTCGCTGCCGCCGCGCTGTCGCTCATCCTGTTGATTCTGGGAACGGGCCTGGGATTGTCGTCGGTTTCTCCCTGGACCGACAACGGCGTTTCGGCGACGACCTTCGGCATATCCACCATCCTGTGGGTGACGCTCACGCAGCTCATCGCGTCGGGAATGGGCGGCTACCTGGCCGGCCGGCTGAGAACGAAATGGGGCGAGGTGAACACGGATGAAGTGTATTTCCGCGACACCGCGCACGGCTTTCTGGCCTGGGCGGTCGCGTCCCTGGTTACGGCCTCACTGCTCACGTCCGTCATCGGGTCGATTGTCGGCGGAGGCGTGCGGGCCGGGGCTTC
>JANMWG010000415.1:0-14836 GCA_031393885.1 Betaproteobacteria bacterium
CCCTTCAGCTTGGCGGCTTTGCGCATCAGCTCGCGCAGCCAGGGCGGCCATGTTTTCCATGCCTCAGGATCGAGCCCCTCCGGCATATTGTCGTCGTCGGCAGCCTTGGGCGCGGGGCGCTTGCGGGCAGCCGCAATTGCTATTTTCGATGGTCCACCCATGGCACCCTCTCTTTGCAGGACTGGTGAAGGCTTCATTGTAGCCAGGTCGTCCGGAGATTTGCTCGATCGGATCATTGCCCAGGGTTAAACGAGGGGGCACGAGGATCGACCCGTATCGCAAGGAACGGCCGTACCACGATCTCGCGAACAGTCCTGCATCGGTGCGAGAGCGATTGCTATACTAGAATATTAGCGAATCTAGTATAGCGCCGTGCCCCCCTTCACCGAACTGAGCCTCAACGCCCAGACCGCCTACGCCCAGCTCCTGGAGGCTGCCGTTTCGGCTGAGCACTCGCGGTCGGTCGCTGATCTGACCGGTTCGTTCGCGGCCAAGACCGTGCGCAGCCGGAAGTATTGGTACTTCCAGTACACGGAACCCGCGGGAAAGCTCAGGCAGGTGTACGTCGGCCCGGACAGCGAGGCGGTCCGGGCTCTTGTCGAGAAGAAGAGCGCGCCCTCGTCCGCGGACGCCCTCGCGCCGTTGGCGCGCTCGGCCCGGGTGCTGGGGTGCGCCGAGATTCTTCCGCGGCATCTGCGTGTCATTCAACGGCTCGGCGAATACGGATTCTTCCGGGCTGGCGGTGTACTCGTTGGAACTCATGCCTTCCTGGCGTTCGGCAACATGCTCGGTGTGCGATGGCGGGATTCCGCGCGTACCGAGGATGTCGACTTTGCCCCTGCCGGCAGGCAACTGGCGATCGCGCTGCCGAGCAACTTCGAGCTGAACACGGATGCGGCGATCCAGTCGCTGGAGATGGGGTTGCTGCCCATCACCGGATTGACCGCCAAAGCGGGAGCCACCTATCTGAGTCCGAAGGAACCGGCATTCCGGCTGGACTTCCTGACGCCGCTTCACCGTGGCGGTGAAGCACCCTTCGAGCATCCCCGCCTCGGCGTCGTGTTGCAACCCTTGCGGTTCATGGAGTTCGCCCTGGAGAACATCCAGCTGGCCGTATTGTTCTCCGGTGGCAAGGCGGTGCTCGCAAGCGTGCCGGATCCGGCGCGTTATGCCGTGCACAAGCTCGTGGTGTACGGCGAACGCGCCGGCGCCCAGGCCGCCAAGTCCAACAAGGATCTGACGCAGGCCGGCTCGTTGTTGACGCTGCTGAAGCAGACCCGCGAGTGGGAGGTTCAGGAAGCCTGGGCCGATCTGATCGGGCGCGGCAAGGGATGGGTCGAGCGAGCGACGCGTGGCCGTGCGGCGCTGAGCAAGGTGTTTCCCGACCTGGACGCCATGCACTGGCTGCGGATGTAGCCTGAGCCGGCGTTGGGTCCGATGGTTTGCTTTCGCGCTACTCGCACGGCCGGTTGACGAACCCGGGTCGAATGGGGGTCTGAACTGTCGATTTGACCGAGTCCGGACGATTATGTACAGTCTATCTGTACATTTAAGGTGAAAGCTGATCGTCATGGACTCCGTCAACGTCACCGAACTTCGACAGCATCTCCCGGCCTACCTCGAGCGGGTTCGTTCAGGCGAGCGGGTCCTGATCACGTCCCGCGGTGTCGTCATCGCCGAGTTGGCGCCGCCAGCCGCGCCGCTGGATGAAGTCGAACAAGCACGAGCGCGACTCAAGAACAGTCTCCTACGCTACGACAGCCCCTTCGATCCGGTTATCGAGCCTGGTGAATGGGACGCCAACGCATGATCGTGCTCGATACCCACATCCTGCTTTGGTGGCTGTCAGACACCAGAAACCTGTCATCCCGCGCGAGAAAGGCGATCGACAAAGCCGCCACACAGGCGCCTCTGGTCTTGTCCGCTATCTCCGTCTTCGAGATCGGAACCGGCGTGCGGCGACAGAGAATTCAACTGGCAGTCCCGTTCGACCACTGGTTAGCCGATGTATGCAAGCTCCCGGAACTGAAAATGATGCCCGTCACCGCGGAAGTCAGCGCGATAGCCGCGTCATATGACTCGTCTGTGCACGGCGACCTCGCGGACCGCATCATTCTTGCGACAGCGCAGGTTCTCGGTCTCCCGCTTGGCACTTCCGACGAGAAATTGCGAGCGTCGCAAGTGGTGGCACTAGCTTGGTGACCAGCGGTCGACCGCCCTTGCGTCTGGCGATCGATTCGATCGCGAACAGGTCTGCCGGCGAACAGCCCGCCCGTATCCGGTAGCCTTCGGTTCGACCCCCCGCGACCCCGGCCCTTTCCCGATGACGCAGCAGTTTTCCCTGTTCGGCGAACCTGTCGCCGCGCCCGCAGACGAGGACACCGCGCCCCGTCTCGTGACTACCGCCGCCCACGATCAGGCCACGGTCGATCTCGCTGCAAGCCTGCCGCGCTCGCTGCATCTGGGCACGTCGTCCTGGTATTTTCCCGGCTGGAACGGGATCGTGTTCGGTGAGGCCTGCGACGCCGGGCGTCTTTCCCGCGACGGCCTCGCGGCCTATTCCGCCCACCCGCTGCTGCGATGCGTGAGCATCGATCGCACGTACTACGCGCCCATGGACGCGACCAGTCTCGCCGGATATGCCGCTCAGGTGCCCGATGACTTTCGCTTCATGGTCAAGGCGCCGGCCGAGTGCACCACGCCGTTTCTGCGTGGTGCCGATGGCCGGGCCGCGGGTGCGAATCCGCGCTATTTCGACCCGACGCACGCGACCGAGCGTTTCGTTCTCCCCACTCTTGCCGGCCTCGGCGACAAGTGCGGCCCGCTGGTGTTCCAGTTTCCGCCGCAAGGACATCCGATCGTGCGCGAGCCCGAACGCTTCGCCGAGAAGCTGTATGCCTTTCTCGCCGGCCTGCCGCAGGGGCCGCTGTACGCGGTGGAGTTGCGCGATGCGGGCCTGTTGTCGAGGCGCTACGTCCAGGCATTGCGCGCGACACAGATGCGGCATTGCCTGAGCGTGCATCCGCGCGCATCGCCGCTCGCGGACCAGTTGGCGGCATTGCGCGTGCTGGAACCCGGCCCCCTGGTCGCACGCTGGAACCTCAACCCGGCGCACCAATACCAGGAGGCGAAGGAGCGCTTCTCGCCATTCGATCGCCTGATGGAGGAAGACCCGGAGTCGCGCGCAGCGCTCGCCGACGCGTGCGCCGATGCCTTATCCGCGAACCGCCCGGTGTTCCTGATCGCGAACAACAAGGCCGAGGGCAGCGCGCCGCTCACGATCGGCAAGCTCGCCGTGGCGATCGACGCCCGGCTGGCGTTGCCGAGGGGCTGAATTCGTGGAATTCTATGGGTGAACCGAAGGCCGAAGCCAATCACACACAGCAGCCAGATCGACTGCCCGCCGCCCGCCGCACCCGTCGAAGACAGGACTGTTGCCATGAAAGAGAGCGAGACCACCTTGACCTCGAACCACATCCACTGGGAATCCGAGGGCACCAGCCGCATCCCATTCCAGGTCTACACCGACGCGGCGATCCATTCGAAGGAGCTGGATCGCTTCTTCTACCGCAACCACTGGTGCTACGCCGGCCTCGAAGCCGAGATTCCGAACGTCGGCGACTTCAAGCGCACGGTCATCGGCGAGCGCTCGGTGATCATGGTGCGTGGCGAAGACGGCGGTATCCACGTCGTGGAGAACGTCTGTGCGCATCGCGGCATGGCCTTCTGTCGCGAGCGTCACGGCAACCGCAAGGAATTCGTCTGCCCCTATCACCAGTGGAGCTACACGCTGCGGGGCGACTTGCAAGGCGTGCCGTTTCGTCGCGGCGTCAAGCAAGACGGCAAGGTCAACGGCGGCATGCCGGCCGACTTCAATCCGACCGAACACGGCCTGAACAAATTGGCGGTGGCCGCGCGTGGCGGTGTCGTCTTCGCCTCCTTCGACCATGACATCGAGTCGCTCGAAGACTTCATGGGCCCGGTCATCCTGGAGTACTTCGACCGGCTGTTCAACGGCCGCAAACTGAAGATTCTGGGCTACAACCGCCAGCGCATTCCGGGCAACTGGAAGCTGATGCAGGAGAACATCAAAGACCCTTATCACCCGGGCCTGCTGCACACCTGGTTCGTCACCTTCGGCCTCTGGCGCGCCGACAACAAGTCGCGGCTGGTCATGGACCGGCTGCACCGCCATGCGGCGATGATTTCCACCCGTGGCACGGCGGGCAAGGCCGGGCAGGTGACGCAGGTGTCGAGCTTCAAGGAAACCATGCAGCTCCACGACCCGCGCTTCCTCGACATCGTGCCCGAGCCCTGGTGGGGCGGCCCCACCGCGGTGATGATCACGCTGTTTCCCAGCGTGATCCTGCAGCAGCAGGTCAACAGCGTCTCCACGCGCCACATCCAGCCCGATGGCCACGGCGCCTTCGATTTCGTCTGGACGCACTTCGGTTTCGAGGACGACAGCAACGAAATGACGCAGCGCCGGTTGCGCCAGGCCAACCTGTTCGGCCCGGCCGGCTTCGTCTCGGCCGACGACGGCGAGGTGATCGAGTTCTCGCAGCAGGCCTTCGAGAGCAAGCCTCTTCACCACACGCTGGTGGAGCAGGGCGGGCGCGAGGTGGGCGACACCGACCACATGGTCACCGAAACCCTGATCCGCGGGATGTACGAGTACTGGCGCAAGGTGATGGAGGCATAAAGTGAAACGTCCACCCCCAGGCTTCGCTGCGCTACGCCTTCCCCCAGGGGGCCAGCGCCCTTCGGATCGGCCGGGCGGGCGCTGAGATGGACTTCCAGGACTATTTCGACCTCACCCAGCTCTACGCCGACTACGCTGCGGCAGTGAGCTCGGGCGATTGGGACCTGTGGCCCGAGTTCTTCACCGACGAGTGCAGCTACCGGTTGCAGCCGCGCGAGAACCACGAGCGCGGCTTCCCGCTGGCCACGCTGTTCTTCGAGAGCAAGGGCATGCTCAAAGATCGCGTCTACGGCATCCGCGAGACGCTGTTCCACGACCCCTACTATCAGCGTCTCGTCGTCGGCACGCCGCTCGTGCGCAAGGTCGAGGGCGGGCGCATCGACTGCGAAGCGAATTACGCCGTGTTTCGCACCAAGCTGTCGAAGACGTCGACGGTGTTCAACGTCGGCCGCACCATCGATACGGTGGTGCGCACGCCGCTGGGCCTGAAGTTCGAGTCGCGCCTGGTGGTGTACGACAGCGAACTGATCCCCAACGCCATCATCTATCCGATCTGAAATGAAACTCCCACCCCCAGGCTGCGCTGCGCTTCGCCTCCCCCCTCCAGGGGGCCAGTGCGCTTGGCGAGCTGAGGCCGGACACAGACAGTCCCTGCGGACTGTCTGTGCCTGCCGAAGGCCAGCGGACTCCGGCCGCTGGCGGCCCGGCGCACACTGATCATGACGGTCTGGACCGACGCCGCTGCACCAGACGACGTGCCCACCGACGAGGTCATCGGCGTGGCTGTTGCCGGTCGCGATGTGGCGTTGTACAGCGTGGATGGCGAAGTCTTCGCCACCGATAACCTGTGCACCCACGGCCTCGCCCGCCTGTGCGACGGCTTCCTGCTGGGCCACGAGATCGAATGCCCGATGCACCAGGGCAGGTTCGACGTCCGCACCGGCCGGCCCACCTGCGCCCCGGTCACCGAGCCGGTGCGCAGCTACCCGGTGAAGATCGAGAACGGCCGCGTCTGGCTGGCACTGGACTGACCCGCGCTCAGCCGCAGGTGCCGATGGCGCCGCACGCGGTGCAGAAGTCGCAGCCATCCTTGCGAATCACGGTCATGTTGCCGCATTCGGCGCAGAGCGAGCCCTGTTGCAGCTTGGCTGCACCAGCGTCGCGCGGGGCTTGGAGAATGCCCATCTCGCGGCGCGGATAGCCGTTCTCGTCGAGTACGCCGAGCATCGCGTAGCGGTGCGCAACCAGGCGCGCCAGATACGCCACCGTCGACGGAAAGTTCTGCTGCCGCCGATGGCCGGGCACGAACGCCATGAAGTCGCCGAGCGGTTCGGAGTGGTTGAACAGCTTGCGCAGCTTCATGCCGATCCAGGCCGGATCGAGCACGCGCATGTCGAGTGACAGGATGCGCGCCAGACCGTCTAGCGCTCGCGGATAGCTCCCTGAGAGCCACATCGAATAGGGGCGGGTCACGCCGTCCGGCAGGGTGATCTCCTTCAGGCCGAGCACGAACTCGTCGCCAGACGCCGGGTTCTGGATGTCTACCGTCCACGACAGCGTACCGTCGGTTCCGGTGCGCGGTTCGGCGCGCGAGAACATCGCGTCGAGCACCGGCGAAACCGCGCCGTCGTCGAAGGCGCCCAGGCGCTCGCACCGATAGCGGATCACCTGCGCCACCCCCGCGACCACGCTCGGCACCTGGCGGCGTTCGCCGTGCGGCGGGAAGGCCATCTCGAAACTCTCGTTGCCGGGCGTGCGCGCCAGTGTGTCGAGCTTGAGCTTAAGCCAGGCGCGATCGTTCGCGCGCATGTCCATCGACAATGTCTTGGCCACGGCGCCCAGGCCGCGTGGCTGCTCCGCGCCGTTGACCCAGGCCTCGAACGGGAAAGCGCGCTCGTTGGCCTGCGTATGCCCCACGAACAGCGCGAACTCGCCATGGGGGTGCGCAATCATGTAGGTCCAGGCTTCGTTGCCGTCGGGTAGATGCGGCCGGCTCGGCCACTGCAGCGAGGCCAGCACCGGCGCGGGGAGCGACTGGATGGTCAGCCGGCGGTTGGCTTCGTTCAGGCTGACATCCTGCGGATTGCGCTCCGCCGGTGTGGCCGGGGCAACCGACAGCACCGAGCCCAGCACCTTGTTCGGACGGTAGGTTGCCAGGCCCTTCAGGCCCGCATGCCACGCGGCGAGATAGAGGTCTTCGAAGTCGGTGTACGGATAGTCTTCCGGCACATTGACGGTCTTCGAGATGCTCGTATCCACGTAGGGCGCCACCGCCGCGACCATGTCTTTGTGGGCGGTGGCCGAGATGTCGAGCGCGGTCACGAAGTAGTCGGGCAGGTTGCTCACGTCGCCGCCGCGATGCCGATACAGACGCCAGGCGTGGTCTTCGACCGCATATTCCTTGAAGGTGCCGTCGGCCATGCGCTTGCGGCGGGTGTAGGTCCACGAGAACGGCGGCTCGATGCCATTCGAGGCGTTATCGGCGAACGCCAGGCTGATCGTGCCGGTCGGCGCGATCGACAGCAGGTGCGAATTGCGGATGCCGTGGGTGCGAATCTGTTGCTTGATCTCGGCCGGCAGTCGCGAGGCGAAGCTGCCACCCGACAGATAGAGGTCGGCATTGAACATGGGAAACGCGCCGCGTTCCTGTGCCAGCGCCACCGAGGTCAGATAGGCGTGGTCGCGCATGCACTCGCTGATGCGGGCGGCCATGGCGCGGGCTTCGGCGCCGTCGTAGCGCAACCGCAGCATGATCAGGGCGTCGCCGAGTCCGGTGAAGCCGAGGCCGATGCGGCGCTTGCTGTGCGCTTCTTGTTGCTGCTGCGGCAGGGGCCAGTTGGTGGCATCGAGCACGTTATCGAGCATGCGTACCGCCAGCGCGACCACCGCGGCGAAGCCGGCGAAGTCGAAGGCCGCCCCCTCCCCGAACGCATCGGCCACGAAGCGGGTGAGATCGATCGACCCGAGGTCGCAGCAGCCGTAGGGCGGCAACGGCTGCTCGCCGCACGGATTGGTCGATTCGATGCTCTCGCAGTAATGCAGGTTGTTGTCGCGGTTGATGCGGTCGAGAAACAGGATGCCGGGCTCGGCGTGATCGTAGGTGGCGCGCATGATCTGATCCCACAGGTCGCGCGCCGGCAGTTTGCGGTAGACCCACTGGCCGTCGTCCCGCTGCCAGGCACCCGCGGCGCGTACGTCCGCCGCCGGCTCGGCGCGGTGCACCAGCTCGATGTCGGCGCGGCTTTCCACCGCCTGCATGAACGCGTCGGTCACGCCGACCGAGACATTGAAATTGCTCAGGTCGCCGTGATCCTTGGCATGGATGAAATGCTCGATGTCCGGATGATCGCAGCGCAGCACGCCCATCTGCGCGCCACGGCGCGAGCCCGCCGACTCGACCGTTTCGCACGAGCGATCGAACACGCGCATGTACGACACCGGGCCGCTCGCCCGCGATTGCGTGCCATGCACCAAGGCGCCTTGCGGGCGGATGGTGGAGAAATCGTAGCCGACGCCGCCGCCGCGACGCATGGTCTCGGCCGCCTCTGCCAGGGCGGTGTAGATGCCCGGGCGGCCATCGACCCGCTCGGTGATGGAATCGCCGACCGGCTGCACGAAGCAGTTGATCAGCGTGGCGGTCAGGGTGGTGCCGGCGGCGGAATTGATGCGGCCGGCGGCCACGAAACCATGCTCCTGCGCCTCGAGGAAGCGCTTTTCCCATTGCGGGCGAACCGCATCGGATTCGACCGCGGCCAGGGCGCGCGCCACCCGGCGCTGCACATCCTGCACGGTTGATTCCCCACCTTTCGCATATTTTTCCATCAGCACCTCGGCCGAGATGTCTTGAGGCGGGGGCGTTTTCGACAAGGAGGAGGTTGCTTCGATTTCGGGTAGGGACACGACGGCCTCCGCGGCAAATGGGTCGAGCAGCATAGCCCCGCCGGACGGGTCAGTAAAAGACTGACTGACTGCCGCTCGTCGCCGCAGCCAATGCGGCGCGAGCGCGATGTCGATGCACCAATCGTTGCGGGGCGTCGTGATCCGGCGACGCGTCACGAACCCTACGCCGGCGTAACACCACGTTCACGGGGCGCGCATAACATTTGCGTAGTGTCATTCACCTAGCAGCCATTCATCCGCCGGCGAAAACATCGCCCCGATCACCGAACCAGGGAACCCGCCGTGATGCCGCCGCGTTTATCATCCAACGATTCCGACAAAAGTTTCGAAGCCGACGACTATGAATGGGCGGAGTTCAATCTGCCGCCGGCACTGCACAGTGCCGGCGCGAACGACGACGACATCAGCCACATCAGCCAACTCTGGTCGGTCGACCCTGGCCTGGGCTGAGGTCTCGTGGTTCGGTGGCCGTTGGGGCTCTGGTCCTGACGCAGTGACAATACGCTGACGAAAACGGAGTTTTGCGTCACCCGGCCCGGCGCCCCTGCGCTGCCCGGTGCCCAGATCACCCGACCCGGCGGCGGCATTCCAATTCAATGACGACTACCACCCGTAACCGCTTTCCCGCATCGGCCCGGGTCATGTGCCATCGCCTGCTATCGATGCTCGCCATCTGGTGCTGCGTCGGCCCGGCCGCGGCCATCGTCGGCGTGCCCGCCGATTCGAACGGTGTCGATTCGCCCTGGGCCGGCGTGGGCAGCCTGTCCATCGGCAACGGCGTGTTCACCGGGACACTCATCGCGCCCGATCTGGTCCTGACTTCCGCCCATGTGGTCGCCGGTGCGCCCGCAGCATCGATCACCTTCAACCTCAATTTCGGCGGCGAGCTCACGCACCGGATCGCCGCTACCGACGTCATCGTCAACCCGGCCTATCACGGCTTCAAGGGTTTTCAATATGGCGGTCAGACCGACCTCGCGATCATTCGCCTGCGCACGCCGGCGCCGGCGGGGGTTCCCATCTACGGCATCTACAGCGATGAACTGCCGCAAGGCGCCGTGCTCAACCTGGTCGGGTATGGCGCTTCCGGCACCGGCGAGGCCGGCATCACCCGGGGCGCGAGCGCCGTGGCGCGTCACGCCGGGCAGAACGTGGCCGACTGCTTTGCCTTCACCGTCGGGATCGACACTTGCGGCATTCCCGCGTTTGTGGGCAACGGGCCCCGGGCCATCTACCTGTTCGACTTCGATCGCCCGGACGGTAGCAAGGGCCTGGTCGGCGGCACCTCGCTCGGCCCGGAGGAGGTCACGCTCGCCACCGGCGACTCCGGCAGCCCCGCGTTCGTCCAGGTCAATGGCCAGTGGCGGATCGCCGCGGTCAACACCTTCGTGATCAACGCCACCGCCAACGGACGAGCCGGTGTCTATGGCACCGCCGGAGGCGGCGTGCTCCTGGCCGGCGAAAACGGCGAATGGGTCCGGCAGCACGTTGGCCCGGTTTCTGCACTGCACCCGGAGATCGTTGCCACCACCCTCTCGCCGCTACCCGAATTCCAGGGTGGGAGACTCGTCGGCGCAGGGCTGCTGGCACTCGCCCTGGCTGTCACTGGGCGCCGCGCCTGGGCTCAGATTGTGATAATGATGCGGAACCGGCCATAATCGTTTTCCGCGAGAAGCACCCCGATAACAGTCGTTTCTCACGAAGGATCACCATGCGAATCACCCGTTCGATCGTTCTCCCCATCGCGACCATCGCCGCCCTGGCACTGACGGCCTGCGGCGGCGGCGAAGCCAAGAAGCACACCCAGGTGGCAGCCAAGGTCAACAAAGACGAAATCACGGTCCATCAGGTGAACGCCGCCCTGCCGCGCCTCAACAACCCCACCGAGGCGCAGGCCAAGGCGGCCGGCAAGCAGGTGCTCGAGCGTCTGGTCGACCAGCAGTTGTTCATCCAGAAAGCCGAGGAAGCCAAGCTCGACCGCGACCCCCAGATCATGACCGCCATCGAGAACGCCAAGCGCGAGATCCTCGCCCGGGCGTACCTCGAGCGCGTCATGTCCAGCGCGGCCAAGGCCAATCCCGACGCCATCAAGGATTTCTACGGCAAGCACCCGGAGCTGTTTTCCGAGCGTCGCGTGTACCGCCTCGCCGAACTGGCCGTGCAGGTTCAGGGCGATGCCGCCACCAAGTTGCGCGACTCGCTGAAAGACATGAAATCGCTCAACGACGTGATCAACTACGCCAAGGCGAACAATCTTCAGTACAAGGCCAACAACTCGGTGCGTGCCGCCGAGCAACTGCCGATGGAGTTCGTCACCCGCATCGCCAAGCTCAAGGATGGCGAGATCGTCGCCATTCCGGGCGCTGGCGGCATGGCGATCGTCCAGATCGCGGCGTCCCAGAGCCAGCCGCTCGACCAGAAGCAGGCCACGCCGTTCATCGAGCAGTTCCTCCAGAACAAGATCCGGATGGAACTCGCCCAGAGCGAACTCAAGGCGTTGCGCACGGCCGCCAAGATCGAATACATGGGTGACTTCGTGAAGAGCGCTGCCGAGGCCGCCGCCGCCGCTGCGGCGCCCGGTGCACCGGCAGACGCCGCAGCCCCCGGAGCAGTTGCCGAACCCGCTGCTCCTGCCGCTCCCGCTCCCGGCGCAGCACCTGCGGCGGCGGCTCCCGACTTCCTCGAAAAGGGATTGTCCGGGCTCAAGAAGTAATTCTCGCCGCGTCGGTGGGGCCCGGGGCGACCCCCCGGGCACCACCGGTCGGCGGCCCCAACCGCCGCAGCGGGCGTAAGCTATCAAGTGCAGGTCTGTGCCACCCGAAAACTTCACCGCGCAGGCGGGTGCCTCTCCCCACGCCTTGCCGGTAGCGGCAACAGAACCGCAAACTCGCTCGTTCACACTCGGGCTTCGGGCCGATCGGGTCATCTCGGAACGAGGTTTGCTTAATGCAGCTGATTGTTGCGACGCGGTGAGCCGCCGGCAAACATTGCCGGCCGGCTTTTCGCCGAGCGCCCGATATCCAGGAATCCCGTTGGTCCAGCCTGTGGAACGAACGATCGAACAACTCAAGGCCGCAGGTCCGGACTTCCGGCCCGAGGCGGCACCCGTCGAGACCCCCGCGAACCCGGCCAAGGGCCCGTTTTCGCGCAGCCTCGGCGATCGCAGCATGTTCAGCGGCGACTTGCCGCATGTGGCCCTGCTGCGCAGCCTGCTCAATCCGTCGGTCATCCTCGCCTCGCTCGCCAGTTGCCTCGCGTGGTACGGGGTGCCTTTCGACGGGCACTACCTGATGCTCGCGGTGCTCAGCTTCTTCGTGTCCTCCCAACTGTTCGACCGCATCGACCTGTTTCGGCTGCGCCCGGTCGAACTGCTGGTGAGAGCGGCGCGGGATATCCTCTTTGCCTGGCCGCTCACCGTGGCGATCATCGGCTTCATCATCTACGCGACCCACTACAACGAAATCTACGACTACACCGTCCTGATCACCTGGTTTCTGATCACGCCCGGAGTCATCGTCGTCGCGCATCTCGGCGCGCATCTGGTGCTGCGCGCGCGCGCCCGCTCCGCATCGGCCCAGAAGCGCGCCATCATCATCGGCGGCAGCCGGCTCGGCTTGCGCATCGTCGAGACCCTCACCGCCGACCCGCTCCTGGGGGTCGAGATGCTCGGATTCTTCGACGACCGCCACGCCCGCCGGCTTCCCGACCTCACCGGCTACCCGCTGATCGGCGGGCTCGACAAGATTCAAGACTTCGTTCGCGACCACAATGTGAATCTGGTGTTCGTCTCGCTGCCGATGGTGGCCCAGCCACGCATCCTGACCCTGCTCGACGGGCTGCGCGACACCACGGCATCGATCTACTTTTTGCCCGACATCTTCGCCTTCGACCTGATCCAGGCCCGCTTCGACGAGATCGATGGCATTCCGCTGGTGGCCGTGTGCGAAACACCATATTCCGGCGTCAACGGCGTGCTCAAGCGCTGGTTCGACATCGTCATCACCGTCATGGCGCTGGCGGTGCTGTGGCCGGTGATGCTGATCGCCGCCGTGGGGGTGAAATTGTCATCTCGCGGCCCCATCATCTTCAAGCAGCGCCGGTACGGGCTCGATGGCCGGCAGATTTTCGTCTACAAGTTTCGCAGCATGACCGTCCAGGAGGATGGCGGCGTGGTCCGGCAGGCAACCCGCGGCGACCAGCGCGTCACCCGGTTCGGCGCGTTCATGCGCAAGACTTCGATCGACGAACTGCCACAACTCATCAACGTGCTGTTCGGCTCCATGAGCCTGGTCGGTCCGCGGCCGCATGCGGTTTCGCACAACGAGCAATATCGCAGCCTCATCAAGGGTTACATGATGCGGCACAAGGTTCAGCCCGGCATCACCGGTTGGGCGCAGGTCAATGGCTATCGTGGCGAAACCGACACCATCGACAAGATGCGCGGCCGGGTGGAACACGATCTGCATTATCTTCGGCACTGGTCGCTGTCGCTCGACCTGTGGATTCTCATCAAGACGGCACTGGTGCTGTTCCGTGACGACAAGGCCTACTGAACACAAGAGGCGCACATCGAGATGACCTACGTACCGATTTTTAGACTATTGCAAAAACAGGCTGCAGCCCTGTTCCTGACGTGCGCCGCTTTGATGTTTGCCACTGCCACGCACGCCCAGGCGCCCGGGCAGAGGCCCTACCTCATCGGGCCCGGTGACGGCGTGCGCATCACCGTGTTCCAGAATCCCGACATGGCCACCGACACCCGCGTATCCGACCAGGGGTCGATCACCTTCCCCTTGATCGGTGCCCTCGAGATCGGCGGCCTCACCACCGGGCAGGCCGAGCAGAAGATCGGCACGGCGCTGAAGTCCGGCGGTTTCGTGCTCAAGCCCCAGGTCAACATGATCGTCACCCAGTTTCGCAGCCGCCAGGTGTCGGTGCTGGGCTACGTGAATCGCCCCGGGCGCTATCCGCTCGAAGACCAGAACTTCCGTCTGGCCGACGTGGTGGCGCTGGCAGGCGGCCTCAGCCCGCAAGGCGGCGAGATCGTCATCATCACGCGGGTGCGCGCCGGCAAGGAAGAGCGCATCGCCGTCGACCTCGACTCGGCATTCGTGTTCAACGATCTCGGCAAGAACATCGACATGGCGCCCGGCGATACCGTCTATGTTCCCCGCTTCGCGCAGTTCTACATCTACGGTCAGGTGGGGCGCCCCGGGCAGTTTCGTCTTGAGCGCAACATGACATTGCAGCAGGCCGTTGCCCTCAGCGGCGGGGTCACGCTGCGTGGTACCGAAAAGGGCATTACGATCCGGCGGCGAGACGTCGGTGGCAAGATGGAAACGCTGAATGCGGGCCCGTTCGACCGCATCCTGCCCGACGATGTCATCTATGTGCGCGAAAGCGTGTTCTGACGGAGCAAGCCCACTATGACAATCAGTCAGCTTATCTCGATACTATTGGGGCGCTGGAAATTCATCGTCATCATGATCGTCATGGGGGGCGCCATTGCTGCCGGCATCACCGCCATTTTGCCGACCAAGTACAAGGCAACGGCAACCGTCGTTCTTGATTTCAAGGGGCAGGATCCCGTGCTCGGCGCGCTCCTGGGCAATGGCGGCGGCGGCGCCTCCGTCAATACCCAGGTCGACATCATCAAGAGCAAGCGCACCGCGATCGAAGTCATCCGCATCCTCAAGCTCACCGACTCGCCGGCACTGCGCCAGCAGTTAATCGATTCCAACAATGGCATGGGCGACATCGAAGACTGGTTCGCCGATGTGCTGCTCAAGAATCTCGAAGCTCGTCCAGGCCGCGACAGCAGCGTGGTCGACATCACCTTCGAAGGCGGCGATCCGCGTTTCGCGGCACAGGTCGCGAACGCATTTGCCGACGCCTATCAACGTATCAACCTCGTTCTGCGGGTCGATCCGGCGCGCCTGTCGGCGGCCTGGTTCGATGAGCGGGTGCAGGCGCTGCGCACAAACGTCGAAAAAGCACAGGCCAATCTGTCGGCCTACCAACGCGAGAAGGGCTTTTCCGCCGTCGACGAACGCAGCGACGTCGAAGCTGGCCGGCTGACTGAACTTTCCGGGCAACTGACCGGCGCGCAAGCGAGCGCCGCCGATGCATTGTCGCGGCAGCGCCAGCTTCAGGAATTCCTGAATCGCGGTAGCAGCGTTGAATCGATCCCCGATATTCTGGCAAACGGGTTGATCCAGAGCCTGAAGGCCGGAC
>JANMWG010000440.1:0-3217 GCA_031393885.1 Betaproteobacteria bacterium
GAGCCGGCGCCGATCAGCGAGGAAAAGAACAAGGTGTTCCGCAGCATGCTGCCGCTGGCGACAAGCGATGTGGTGCGCGGCCAGTACACCGGTTTTCGCGCCGAAGAGGGGGTCGGCCCGGAGTCCGACACCGAGACCTTCATCGCGCTGAAGTGCTCGATCGACAACTGGCGCTGGGCCGGCGTGCCGTTTTACCTGCGCACCGGCAAGCGCATGGCCGAGGGGCAGCGCATCATTTCGATCGCCTTCCGCGAACCGCCCAAGAGCATGTTTCCCGCAGGTTCCGGAATCGGCTCGCAAGGCCCCGACCATCTGACCTTCGACCTGGCGGATGCCTCCAAGATGTCGCTGTCGTTCTACGGCAAACGGCCCGGCCCCGGTATGCGGCTCGACAAGCTCAGCCTGCAGTTCGCCATGCATGACACCGGGCTGGTCGGCGATGTGCTCGAGGCCTACGAGCGGCTGATCCTCGACGCGATGCGCGGCGATCGGACCCTGTTCACCACCGCCGAAGGCATCGAACGCCTGTGGCAGGTATCGACGCCGTTGCTCGAGGCGCCGCCGCCGGTGCGTTTCTACGCGCCTGGTTCGTGGGGACCGAACGCGATTCACCAGCTCGTCGCGCCGCGCGCCTGGCGCCTGCCGTTCGAGCGCGCCTGGCGTGATCCGAATCGCCTGGGCAGTTGAAGGTCTGGTGCGCCGCTGTCTTCGCCTGGCGATGTTGTCAGGCCGTCAGGTTTGCGAAGCCCTGCTCGGATTTGCCAAAATGGCGATGGCGCAGGCCGCCCTGAATCGCTAACATTGTGCGTTTTCGCCAGCCGCGACACCTGCGTGTGGCGGCCGAGTCGCGGCAAATGCGACTACCCCAAAGGAGCCTGCGATGGACTTGAGTTTTTCCGCCGAAGAAACCGCTTTTCGTAACGAAGTGCGGACCTGGCTGGGTACCAACCTGCCGGCCGACATCCGCGAGAAAGTCACCACCTACCGCGGCCTGTCGCGCGAGGACTTCATCCGCTGGCACAAGATTCTCGCGGCCAAGGGCTGGTCGGTGCCGCACTGGCCCAGGAACTGGGGCGGTACCGGCTGGGACATCACCCAGCGCTATATTTTCGAGGAAGAGTTCGGCATCGCCGGCGCGCCGAACCTGCCGCCATTCGGCCCCAACATGTGTGCCTCGGTGCTGCTGCGCTTCGGCACGCCGGTGCAGCAGGAGCGCTTCCTGCCACGGATTCGCGAAGGCGACGACTTCTGGGTGCAGGGCTACTCGGAACCCGGCGCCGGCTCGGATCTGGCGGCGCTCAAGATGCGCGCCGAGCGGCACGGCGACCACTACCTGTGCAACGGCCAGAAAATCTGGACCACCCTGGGCCACTACGGCGACTGGATTTTCTGCCTGGTGCGCACCGACCCGACGGTTGAAAAGCGCCAGGAGGGCATCAGCTTCCTCCTGATCGACATGAAGACCGCGGGCATCACGGTGCGCCCGTTGATCCTGATGGACGGCGGGCATGAGGTCAACGAGATCTTTTTCGATGATGTGAAGGTGCCGCTGGAAAACATCGTCTACGAGGAAAACAAGGGTTGGACGGTGGCCAAGTACCTGCTCGGGCACGAGCGCATGGGCAGCGCCAGCGTCGGCGCCTCGCGCCGCGAACTGGCCTCATTACGCGCGCTGGCCTCGCGCGAGCAAAAGAACGGCCGGCCGCTGATTGATGACGTGCGCTTTCGCGACCGCCTGTCGCGCACCGAGATCGAGCTCGACGCGTTGGAACTCACCTCGATGCGTTTTCTCGACAAGATGCGCAGCAGCGGCCAGCCGCCGGGCGCCGATGTGTCGATGCTGAAAATCCGCGGCACCGAGATCCAGCAGGCGATCACCGAACTGATGATGCAGGCCGCCGGCCCGGAAGCGCAGCCATTCATCGGCGTCGATGGCGGCCAGGTGGATCCGCTGACCTCGCGCTTTTCGCCACGCTATTTCAACTACCGCAAGACCAGCATCTACGCCGGCTCCAACGAGATCCAGCGCAACATCATCGCCAAGATGACGCTCGGCCTGTGAGCGAAAAGGGACATCGACATGGATTTCAATTACAGCGACGAACAGCAGCAACTGGCGGACTCGTTGCGCAAGTACCTGGCCAACGAGTACGATTTCGAGGCGCGCAAGGCGGCCATCAATTCCGCGTCCGGCATCAGTGAGGAGGCCTGGTCGGCATTCGCCGACATGGGCTTGACGGCGATCCCGTTCGCCGAGGCCGACGGCGGCTTCGGCGGCGGCGCGGTCGATCTGATGGCGGCGATGGAAGCCTGTGGCGAGGCGCTGGTGGTCGAGCCCCTGCTCGATGCGATCGGCCTTGGTGGCCGGCTGGTGGCCAAGGCCGGCGCGGCCGCGCAGCGAGCTGCGCTGCTGCCCGGCGTGATCGATGGCAGCCACCGGATCGGCCTGGCCTATCTCGAGCGCGGCCGGCGTTACGAAACCGCGCCGGCCAGCACGGTGGCTGTGAAAACCGCCACCGGCTGGCAACTTGACGGCGAAAAGGTCGTGGTGGTGGGGGCGCCGCTGGCCAGCCATCTGGTGATTTCCGCACGCAGCGCCGGCGGCGCGGGTGAGGCGGCGGGGACCAGCCTGTTCCTGCTTGAACGCGGCACACCGGGCCTGGCCGTCAACGCCTACCGCACAGTCGACGGCCAGCGCGCCGGCGACGTGCGACTCAAGGCCGTCGCGCTCGGCGCCGATGCCCTGCTCGGCGCGGCAGGCGGCGGCCAGGCGACGCTTGAAGAGGCGCTCGATTTCGCCACCGCGCTGTTGTGCGCCGATGCGGTCGGCGCGATGAAATTCGCGAATGACACCACGCTCGAATATCTGAAAACCCGCAAGCAGTTCGGCATGCCGATCGGCGCCTTCCAGGCGCTGCAGCACCGCATGGTCGACATGTTCATCGAGTGCGAGCAGGCGCGCTCGATGGCGATCCTCGCCGCCTGTCGCATCGACTCTGTCAGCGATGCGAAGGAGCGCATGCGCGCGGTATCGGCAGCCAAAGTACGCATCGCCGACGCCGCCCGCAAGATCAGCCAGGAAGCGATCCAGCTGCACGGCGGCATGGGCATGAGCGAGGAGATGAAGGTGTCGCACACCTTCCGCCGGCTGACCACCATCGCGCAGCGCTTCGGCGACGCCGATCATCATCTGGAACGTTACGCGGCGCTGGCCTGA
>JANMWG010000211.1:0-5472 GCA_031393885.1 Betaproteobacteria bacterium
GGGAAGGCGCAGCAAAGCGTCTGGCGAACGAAGCCGGAAGTTCGGGAAGCGAAGGGGCAGCGCCCACAGGGTCCCCCGAGGACGCTGCGCCCCCTCGGGGGGAAGGCGCAGCGCAGCGGAGCCTGGGGGGGGCGTTATCGCAGGCTTAAGATGGGCCAGCGATGGGCCAGAGCGTGTGCTTCGAGGGTTGCATCGGGGTCGACCGCGACCGGATGGCTGACCTTCGACAGCAACGGCAGATCGTTGAGTGAATCGCTGTAGAACCAGGTTTCGGTGAAGGACGACCACTCCAGGCCGAGTTCGCGCAACCAGGCCTCGACCCGCACGACCTTGCCCTCGCGGAACGAGGGCACGCCGCTCACGCGCCCGGTGAATTCGCCGTCGGCTCCGACCTCGGGCTCGGTGGCGATCAGATTGTCGATACCGAGTTCGCGGACGATCGGCCAGGTCACGAAGCTGTTGGTCGCGGTCACGACACAGCGCGCGTTGCCCTCGTGACTGGCAACCAGATCGCGCGCCTTGCGGGCGATCATCGGCATCACCCGCGTCTTCATGTAATCCAGATGCCATCGATCGAGCTGCGCCCGCGGATGGCGCGCCAGCGGCCTGAGCTGGAAGTCGAGAAACTGATGGATATCGAGAGTGCCGGCCTGGTACTGGTGGTAGAACTCGATGTTGCGCGCCTGGTAGACCTCGCGATCGAGTACGCCTTGGGCAACGAGGTACTGCGCCCACTCGAAATCGCTATCGCCATGGAGCAGGGTGTTGTCGAGGTCGAACAATGCAAGCTTCATCGAGAGCCACGGGTGGGTTGTGAATCGGGACCATCTTCGAGCGACAACCGAGTCTGCAACACTTCGCGCAGCAAGGGCAGCGTCACCGGTCGCCGGGTCTCGAGGCAATGCCGGTCGAGCGCATCGAGCACGCCGATCAGGGACGGCAGATCACGCCGGCCATGCCGCAGCAGGTAGGCGGATACCTCGACCGGCAGCCTGAGACCGCGCCCGCGCGCATGCTGCTCCAGCGCCGCGACCTTCTCGTCGTCGGTCAGCGCATGCACCTGGAGCACCAGGCCCCAGGACAGACGGGTGACGAGATCCTCGCGCAGCGCCAGCCCGGGCGGCGGCGCGTCGCCGGCGACGAGCAGGCAGGCGCCCCCGTCACGCACATCGTTGTAGACGCTGAACAGCAGCCTTTGCGCCCCGGCATCGAGCCGATGCACGTCGTCGACCAGCACGAGCGCGTCGCCGATCTCGCCCGGCTGCACCGGAAACCACGCCACGCGGCGCGACGCCGCGTGCGCGGCGGCATGCAGCAGATGGGTCTTGCCGCTGCCGGACTCACCCCAGAGATAGAGCAGGCGTTCGGCCGCGGGCACGGCACCGATCGCGCGCAGCACGGCCAGCGCCTCGGCATTGCGGCCGGGGGCGAAGCTGTCGAAATCGGGCGCCGGCGGGCGGGCCAGGGCGAGGGCCATCTGCTTCATCGAGCCGATTATACAAACCGGGCTTCGGCGCCAGCCCATCGGGTAAACTCCGCGTCCCGCCCCGATACCGGCCCGTGCCCCCTTCGCGAGCGACGCCATCGTGACCTCCAACGCCCTGCCCACCTCACTTTCCTACCGCGACGCCGGTGTCGACATCGATGCCGGCGATGCCCTGGTCGAACGCATCAAGCCGCTCGCCCGCGCCACCCTGCGCGAGGGCGTGCTGGCCGGCATCGGCGGTTTCGGCGCCCTGTTCGAAGTTCCCAAGCGGTTCCGCGAGCCGGTGCTGGTGTCGGGCACCGACGGCGTGGGAACCAAGCTCAAGCTCGCGTTCCGCCTCGGTCGCCACGACACGGTCGGCATCGACCTGGTCGCCATGAGCGTCAACGACATTCTCGTGCAGGGCGCGGAGCCGCTGTTCTTCCTCGACTACTTCGCCTGCGGCAAGCTGCACGTCGACACCGCAAGCGCGGTGATCGGCGGCATCGCGTCCGGTTGCTCGCAGGCGGGCTGCGCGCTCATCGGCGGCGAGACCGCCGAGATGCCGGACATGTATCCGGAGGGCGAATACGACCTTGCCGGTTTCGCCGTCGGCGTCGTCGAGAAGAGCCGGATCATCGATGGCAGCACCATCGCGCCCGGCGACGCCATCATCGCGCTCGCCTCCAGCGGACCGCACAGCAATGGCTATTCACTGATTCGCCGCATTCTCGATGTCGCCGGCGCCGATCTGTCGGCGCCATTCGATGGCAGCACGTTGGGAGAAGCATTGCTGGCACCCACGCGCATCTATGTCAAACCCGTGCTCGACGCGATCCGATCGCATGACATCAAGGGCATCGCCCACATCACCGGCGGTGGCATCGTCGACAACGTGCCGCGCGTGCTGCCATCGGCGGTCAAGGCGATGATCCGGCGCGACTCATGGCAACTGCCGGCCGTGTTCCAGTGGTTGCAACGCGAAGGCGGCGTGGCCGATGCCGAACTTCATCGTGTATTTAATTGCGGGATCGGCATGGTGCTGGTTGCCGCGCAGGGGGCGGCCGCGGCGATCATCCGCACATTGGACGCGGCGGGCGAACACGCATGGATCGTCGGCGAGATCGCCCCGCGCCTGGCCGGCGAAGCCGCCACCGTGGTGTCATGAAGCGCGTCGTCGTCCTGATCTCCGGCCGCGGCAGTAATCTCGGCGCGCTGCTGGATGCCGCGATTCCGGTGGTCGCGGTCATCAGCAACGTGCCCGACGCCGGTGGCCTCGACATCGCCAGGCGTCACCGCGTCGATACCGGCGTGGTCGACCACCGGACATTTCCGGACCGCGCGGCTTTCGACCACGCACTCGCCGTGGCGATCGACCGGCATCACCCCGACCTGCTGGTGCTCGCCGGATTCATGCGCATCCTCGGCAACGCGTTGGTGGGGCACTACGCGGGGCGCATGATCAACATCCATCCCTCGCTGCTGCCGGCATTCACCGGGCTGGACACGCACCGGCGCGCGCTCGACGCGGGCGTGCGCATCCACGGTTGCACGGTGCATTTCGTCACCGCCGAACTGGATCACGGGCCGATCATCGCCCAGGCAGCGGTGCCGGTGCTGCCCGACGACGACGAACCCACCCTCGCGGCCCGCGTGCTCGAACAGGAACACCAACTGCTGCCCGCCGCCGTACGCTGGTTCGTCGATGGCCGCATGCGTCTCGACGGCCGGCACGTGCGTATCGACCCGCAGGCGAGCCCGGCCTGCGCGCTGCTGGCGCCAACCCCGGCATGAGCAGCGTGCGCACCGCATCGCTGCTCGCGTTGCTGACGCTGTCCGCCACCGGCGCGATCGCCGCCACCGTGCCCAACCGGGTCGAGATGGACGTGTCGGTCGAAGCCAGGGGTATCACCGTCGGCGAAGGCCACGATGTCTTCGAGCACGACGGCAAGCGCTACTCGGTCAGCACCACCGCGCGCACGGCCGGCATTGCCCGGCTGCTCAAGAACGTCGAGGAAAAGCGCGAGAGCCGCGGCGCCATCACCGACGCCGGGTTGCGCCCGCAATCGTTCCAGCAACAGCGCACCGGCAAGGCACCGAACAAGGCCAGCTTCGACTGGGAGCGCAAGGAACTCACGATGGACGAGGGCGGCCAGATCGAGAAGGTCGCGCTGGTGCCGAACACCTTCGACCAGACCAGCCTTGCCTATGCCTTCGTCTTCGTCGAACCGCCGCGCGGCGGCACCCTGCACGTCAACGTGACCGACGGCCGCAAACTGTCAGCATACGATGTCGTTCTGGTGGGACGCGAGAAGCTGGAAACCCCATTGGGCACCCTGGACACGCTGCACTTCCGCAAGGTGCAGCCGCCCGACGACAAGCGCGGATTCGAGTTCTGGCTATCGCTGGATCATTTCCGTTTGCCGATCCGTATCCGCATCGTGGAAAAAGATGGTACCGCCTTCGATTCGAACGTCACGAAAATCAGCTACCCCGGACGCTAGCCGCCGCGCCGAGGGCATGCGCGATGGCTCCATCATCGCCAAGCCGTTCCAGATTCGCGCCGCCGCCGAAGCCTTGTCCGAGGTACTGCCCCTGGGACGACCGGCGGACGTCGCGATTCGCGCCTGGTTCCGCGCCAATCCGGAACTCGGGCCGCGCGAGCGGGCATTCGTGGCCGACACGGTGTTCGCGGTGCTGCGTCATCTGCGCCGGCTCGAGACCCTGATCGACGGGCGTCAACCACGACGACTGGTGCTGGCGGCCCTCACCCGCATCGCCGGCTTCAACATCCGCACGCTCGAATCCGCGCTGGCCCCCGGCGAGGCGGAGTGGCTTGGCGAACTCAAGACGCGAACCGACCAGCCCGGCGAAGCGATCCAGTTGTCGCTGCCCGACTGGCTCTACCAGCGCCTCGCCGCACTCATGCCGGCCGATGCCCTGGCCGATCTCGGCCGTTCGCTGCTGGCTTCGGCACCCATGGACCTGCGCACGAATCCGCTGCTCACCCGCCGCGAGGAGGTGCTGGCCACGCTCCACGCGAGCGGCATCGAAGCCACGGCAACGCCGTATTCACCGCTCGGCGTCCGTTTGCGCGACAAACCGGCGCTCGAGCGCCACGCGCTGATCACCGGCGGGCACGTCGAGGTGCAGGACGAGGGCAGCCAGTTGATCTCGTTCCTGGTCGACCCGAAGCGCGGCGAGATGGTGGCCGATTTCTGCGCCGGCGCCGGCGGCAAGACGCTCGCGCTCGGCGCGATGATGCGGTCCGAAGGCAGGCTGTACGCTTTCGATACCTCGGACCGGCGGCTCACCAACTTCAAGCCGCGGCTAAAGCGCTCGGGGTTATCGAATGTCCATCCGCAATTGATCGATTCGGAACACGACATCCGTGTGAAGCGGCTCGACGCGAAGCTCGACCGTGTTCTGGTGGACGCGCCTTGCAGTGGCATCGGCACCTTGCGGCGCAATCCCGACCTCAAATGGCGCATGTCACCCGCCGCGGTGGCGGAACTCACCCTGAAGCAGCGCTCGATACTGCTGGCGGCCGGGCGGCTGGTGAAGCCCGGTGGCCGGCTGGTCTATGCGACCTGCAGCCTGCTGCCCGAGGAAAACGAAGCGGTGGTCGATGCCTTCATGGAAGCGCGTCCGGGCTGGCGGTTGCTCGACGCGCCGGCCCTGCTGCGAGCAAGCGCCATCCCGTTCCCCGATGCCGGTCCGTACCTGAGGCTCATGCCGCACCTGCACGCCACCGACGGCTTTTTCGCCGCCGTACTCGAACGTGAGAGATGACGCCCACCCCCAGGTTGCGCTGCGCTGCGCCTTCCCCCTCGAGGGGGCGCCCCGTCCTCGGGGGACCCTGTGGAAGGTGACGCCCACCCCCAGCCTGCGCTGCGCTGCGGCTTCCCCCTCCAGGGGGCGCAGCATCCTCGGGGGGCCCTGTGGTGCTGCCGTCCCGTGGCCGATCGCATGGCGCTAGGCGACCGCGTCGCCGACTGGATTTTCCC
>JANMWG010000213.1:0-6418 GCA_031393885.1 Betaproteobacteria bacterium
GCGCGGCGGTGTCGATCGTCAGCGATCGCAGCACCACCAGCGCCTTCATCGGCGACGGCTCCAGCATCCTGAGCGCGTCGCTGGTGGTGGTGGATGCCAACAACCGGCAGAACATCACCGCCTTCACCGGCCAGATCACCACCGGCGCGATCGCCGTCGGGGCCTCTTTCAGCAAGGTGTCGATCGAGAACGACACCAGCCCCGAGACCCAGGCGTTCATCGGCAACAACGTCGACATCGGACAGGGCACCGGCACGGTCGGCGGCATTGCCGTCACCGCCACATCGGTGGCGGACGCCGATCAGCAGGTGTTCGCGCTGGCCGGCGGTGCCGCGAGCAATGCATTCAACTTCGCGATCGCGAAGATCACGCCCGAAGTGCGCGCCGCGATCGGCGACGGCGGCCACATCGACGTGAGCGGCAACGTCAAGGTCCTGGCGGACACCAGTCATGACGCCACGGCGGAGATGTTCGCGCTCAACGTCGGCTTGTTGTCGGCAACCGGCGCCAGCGTGGCGAAGGCGACGGTCGCGCCGCAGACCGACGCCACCATGGGTGGTTCCATCCGGGCGGGCGGCGACGTTACCGTGGTCGCGTCGCACAACGTCGATCCCAACACCTTCGCGCCGCGCGATCGCCGCGCACGGGCGATGGCCGAGGCCCCGAGCATCGGTCTCGTCAGCATCGGCGTCAGTGTGGTCGATGCGGTGTCGACCGGCTCGGCCTCGGGACGTATCAACAACGGCGCGTCGATCCAGGGTGGCCACGTGACGGTCCGCGGGGCCGGGTACAACGATGCCGAATCGGACGGCAACAGCTTCAGCGTCAGCGCCGTCGGCGTCGGCCTGCTCGACACCACGTCGACAGCCTCCGGTGTGGTCAACGCCAGCGTCGGCGACGACGTGACCATGAATGCCGCCGGCCTGACGGTGGAATCGGCCGGCGTGGACCGGGCCCACTCCAAGGGCGAAACCACCGATCTCGCGCTGATCGCCGCCATTCGCTTCTCGATTGTCAACGCCGCAATCAACTCGTCGGTCAACTCGTCGGTCGGTGCCGGCGGCAACATCAACGTCGGCGGCAACATCTCGATCACGGCGGATGCGCTGACCGACGCAGCGGCATCCGTGGTCGGTGCGAGCTTCGGCCTGCTCGGTTCGTTCGGCGGTCTCGATGGCACCTCGACCGTCAACCCGACCGTCTCCGCGCTGGTCAACTCCACGGCGGCCAACCCCACGGTGCTCACGGCAGGCGGCACCATCGCCATGGGCGCCACCCACGGCCGGGCCGCCACCGTCACCGACGGCACTTTCGATGCCGGTTCGCTGGTGAGCACCGGGCTGGACCAGATCGCCTTCAACGACAAACACGGACTGGTCACCGGCGATCGCGTGACCTATTCGGCCAACGGCAATCCGGTGCTGGGCGGCCTCGAGGACAACCGCGGCTACGGCGTGATCGTGGTGGGCGACTACGCCGTGAAGCTGGGCGAACCGTTCGTGGCCACCAACGTCGACGCGGCGCAGGACGTGATCCACTTCGACACACCGCACAACCTGCGCAACGGCGAGCGGCTGGTCTACGGACACACTATCGACGGTTCGCCCACGATCGGTGGCCTGACTTTCGGCCAGAGCGTCTATGTGCGCGTCATCGACGATCGCACGATCAAGCTCGCCACCAGTGCTGCCGCGGCAACGGCCGCCACCACCGCGTTCGATGCGGTCTCGGCGACAGACAACACGACCAATGTCATCACCTTGAATGGCCATGGCTTCGCCGACAATCAGGCGGTCACCTACCGCGGGCCGAAGCGCGCCGAGTTCTTCAACTCGTCGGTGAGCGAATCGACCGACGAGATCGTGGTCGGGACCTCCGGTCAGCCGCACAACTTCAGCGATGGCGACCAGGTGGTCTACCGGGTCGAGGACGTGGTGATCGAGAAGCCGAACAACGCGCCGGCCGTCGCGCTCGGCGGCCTGGGCGTGAACGGCACCTACTTCGTCAAGCGGGTCGACGGCACCCGGATCAAGCTCGCCACCAGCGCGACGAACCTGGCCAACAACGTCTTCGTCGACCTGACGACGCCGGCGGCCGCCAGCCTCACCCGGCACAGCCTGCAGAAGATCACCGAGAAATCGATCGACGGTCTGGTCGACGGTCGCACCTACTACGTGCACCGAATCGACGCCGACAAGTTCACGCTGGCCGCCACCTCGGGCGGAGCGGCCATCGACCTCAATGCCACCGGTGCCGGCGGCACCCACCACATCGGCACCGAAGGCATCGAACTCGATGGCGCCGGCGCGGCCGGCCAGCACTGGCTGGCGTTCGACATCACCAGCACCGCTTCGGGCACGCAGCGCCTGCTGGGCGCCGGCGGCATCATCGGTCAGGTCGACGGCGCCGCTGGCGACGGCATCTCGACCGCGAATGCGATCGGCGCCAACTACTCGATCGGCATCGCGAGTGGCGGCGCCGATGCCAATGTCACCGTCAACCCGACGGTCACGGCCGATACCGGCGTCGGTGCCCGGTTTACCGCGGGCGGCAACGTATCGCTGCTGGCGCAGGCCTACACCAACGGCGCGGGCGACGCCGGCACCGAGTCCGGCGCCTTTCTGGCCGGCCTCGGCACCTCGAATACCAACATCACCTTCAACAACATCACCACGGCCAAGGTCGGCGACGGGTCCTCGATCGAATCCGGCGCCGACGTCGATATCAACGCCGAGAGCCGCCATACGGCCAGTGGCAAGACGCGGGCCGGTGCGGTCTCGGCGTTCTACTCGTCCAGCGGGGCCTACACCACGATCGAGGCGCTGCCCGTGACCACCGTCGCGGTCGGCAATGGGGCGTCGGTGCATGCGAAACGGGACGTGAACATGCTCGCGCAGGCCGGCGCCCAGGGCAACGCGTTCGCCACGGCGTCCGGTGGCGCACTGATCGGCGGCGGCACGGCGCAGGCGATCTACACGATCGGTGCGCCATTTACCTCGGCGGTTCCGCTCCAGCCCATCACCGTCGATATCGGGCCCAACGCGTTCGTGCGCGCCGAGCGCGCCGCCTCGCTCACCTCCAGCGTGAACGACACCAATCTGTTCACCAGGTCGCATGCCGCGGCCGGTGGACTCGGGGTCGATCCTGAAGCCATCGGCATCTCGATCGTCAACACCATCGCGACCACGCGCCTCGAAACCGGATCACAGGTGACGGGTGTCGAGAGCGCCAACGTCGTCGCCAATCACGATGGCCTGAATGTCGAGGCGCAGACCTACTCCTGGGGTGGTGGTGCCGTCGGCGCAACCACGGCGACTTCGTGGGCGGCGCAGCGCGTATTGTCGCGGATCATCGGCGAGCCGGACGCCGTCCTGGCGTCGAAATCGGTGCTGGTCCTGGGCGAGGTCGATAACCCGGTGCCGATCGCGCATCCGGTGGCCGACTCACCCGACCTCAGCGTCGTGGTCGAGCATGAGCGCTCGCACGGCATCGCCGACAGCGACTGGGGCCGCTACATCACCTGGGACGCCGACACCGTGCTGCTGTCGGCACCCACGCCGAAGCTGCTGGTCGATGCGGCCGGCAACATCGCCATCCACAACGGCGTCACGGCCACCAGCACGCCGACCCAGATCATCGTCGATGACATCTCCAACAACGGCAACGTCGGCAGCGCGCGGTTCGCGGTCAATCCGGCGACCTACCCGACCGGTGGGCCGGTGCCGGGTGGCTTCCAGGGCAAGATCGACGGTACCCAGGGCACGGTGATCGTTCGTCACTCGTGGGAATCGGTCGAACTGACCAACCTGTCGGCCAAGGATCTGGTCGTCAACAACATAGACCCGTTCGACGAGACCGGGCAGGCCGAGATCAAGGTCGAAGCCGACGACAACGCGTTCCGGTTCGATATCGCGCATGCGTACGGCCCGACCCGCATCGAGATCCAGAACCTCGGCGTGGTCGGCGAGCCCGACATCATTCTCAACGGCCTGATCGACAACCCCATCGGGTCCACATTGATCGACAACCGGCTCGCCGACATCCGCGAGACCGGTGCCGGCAAGGTCGTGTCCAATACCGCCGACCTGCGGGCCGCGCACGACATCGGCGAGGACGCGACCAACATCCTGGTCGGACCGAAGCGCCTGTCGATCGAGCTGGTGCAGAGCATCCTGCGTCCGACCGGTCTCGATGCCAAGGCCGGCGGCGACGCCTACCTGCGGGTGCGAGGCCTGGACCGCGAACCGGGCGCCGCGCCGTTCGTCCTCAACATGGGCATCATCGAGACCGGTGGTGACGCCGACTTGCTGCTGCTGGCCACCATGGACCAGACCCATCTCGGGCCGGGGCCGAGCGGATTCCTCACCAACGTCACGGAGTCGCGACCGACCATCAATGTCATCGTGCCCGGGTCGGGGCTACCGGTGACCAACACCTACGTCGATCATTACAAGCCCGATGGCGGCGGCCCGGTGTTCGTGCCGCCGATCAGCATCTTCGGGGCCGGCACCACGCTCGAGAACAGCCTCACGGTGTTCGAGAAGATCAAGGCCGGCGGCAACATCCTGGTCACGGCGAACTTCCAGACCACGCGCATGGATATCGTCGGCAACACCGACATCACCGGCAACGGGCACATCGACGTCTTCACCAACGGCGACATCGTGCTCGTGGAGCTGGATGGCGACATGCGGGTGGGCAGCATCATCTCGACCATCGGCAATGTCACCCTGACCGCGCCAGTGTCGATCGTCGACGCGCTGGGCGACGTTGCCGTGGATGTCACCGGCCGCAAGATCACGTTGACCGCCGTGAGCGGCTGGATCGGCACGCACCTGAACGACCTCGAGATCGATTCGGCGTTCTCGGGTGCGGGCAAGGTCGATGCGGACGCCGCCATCGATGTTTACCTGACCGAAACCAGCGGCGGGCTGGCGGTGGGCACCGTCAACGCGCGTAACGGGCAGGTGCGCCTGACCACGGTCGATTCGCTCGCGACCAACGAGGACATCATCGTCGCGAGCGGCGATTCGGTGCTGGCCGGCCTCGGCTCGATCACCCTCGATGCCGGCGACTCGATCGACATCGCCGGCATTCTCGCGGCGCGCGACCGGCTGTTTTTCGCGGTCGATTTTCGCAATGCCGATGTCGGCGTGGGCGGCAGTCTGCTGCTCGGCGGCAGCGTGACCGGCGGCCCGATCGAGATGAGCGGCGACGACGACGCCGATCTGCTCGATGCCTCGGCCATGGTGATCGCGGTCACCGGTTACGGGCGCCGTGGCAACGACACCATGAAGGGCGGCACGCAGGACGACAAGCTTTACGGTGGCGACGGCGTGGATGACATCGACGGCGGCGACGGCAACGATTTGATCACCGGCGATGCTGGCATCGGCGATGTGCTGCGCGGCGGCGCCGGCAACGACTCCATCTTCGGTTCCGAAGACGGCGCCGACACCGATCCGAACTTCCTCGACGCGGTGCGCTTCGGCGACTTGATCGACGGCGGCGAAGGCAACGACGTGATCTACGGCCTGGGCGGCGCGGACGACATCGCCGGCGGTGGCGGCAACGACTGGATCGATGGCGGCCTGGGCGGCGATCGCATCCGTGGCAACGCCGGCAGCGACACCGTCTACGGCAACCTCGGCAACGACATCCTCTATGGTCACGACGAGACCGGTGCCGGTGACGACAATGCGCGCGACTTCCTCTACGGCGAATGGGGCGACGACATCGCCTACGGCGGCGGTGGTAACGACCTGATCGACGGTGGATACGGCAACGACAGCCTGTACGGTGGCGCCGGCGATGACGTGGTACGCGGCGGGTTCGGCCTGAACACCATCGAAGGCGGCGAAGGCGACGACCTGCTGTACGGCGCCGACGACGGCGCCGACGTGATCCGCGGCGACGGCGGCAACGACTGGATCCGGGGCTATGCGGGCAACGACTCGATCGACGGCGGGGCCGGCCAGGACACCGTCGAAGGCGGCGCGGGCGACGACCTGATCGAGGGTGGCGCGGGGTCGGACGTACTGGTTGGCGGGGCCGGCAACGATGTGATCTACGGTTTCGCGCAGAGCAGTGCCGGCGACGACAACACGGTCGACTACCTCTACGGCGATTTCGGCACCGGCCTCGGCGAGGCCGGTTCGGGTGGCGACAAGCTCTACGGCCAGGGCGGCAACGATCTGGTGTTCGGCGAAGGCGGTGACGACCTGATCGAGGGCACGGCCGGGTTCAACCAGACCGAAGCGAGCGGCGGCACCGGCAACGTGATCGATTTCGGCGATGCGGGCGACACCTCGAGCTTCGTGGCTCCTGTGGCTACCGCGGCGCCGACGTTGCACGCCATCGACTACACCAACACGCGTGAAGCGGCGACTTTGCCCGACAGCGTCGATCAACGCGGACG
>JANMWG010000474.1:0-5203 GCA_031393885.1 Betaproteobacteria bacterium
ACCGGCCTACCGCTTTCACGCGCTCTACGACAAGCTGTATCGGGCAGACATACTCAGTCATGCTTGGCGGCTGGTTAAGGCCAACAAGGGAAGTCCCGGCATAGACGGGATCGACTTTGCAGCCATAGAGAACGGGACGGAGGTAGACGGCTATCTGCTGGAGTTAGGCCGTGAACTGCAAGACAAGACCTACCGGGCAAGCCCGGTGAGAAGGGTCATGATTCCGAAAGCGGATGGCAGCATGCGACCGCTCGGGATACCGACGATTCGAGACCGCGTTGTCCAAATGGCGCTGAAACTGGTGATGGAGCCGATCTTCGAGGCGGACTTCTGCGAGCACTCCTATGGATTTCGCCCAAAGAAGTCAGCCCACGACGCCATCGACACCATCGCCGAGGCCATGTGGCAAGGGCAAACGCAAGTCATCGATGCTGACCTGTCGAAATACTTTGACAGCATCCCGCACGCCAAGCTCATGGCGACCGTGGCCGAACGCGTTGTCGATGGAGCCGTATTGGCTCTCATCAAACAATGGCTCAAAGCCCCCGTCATGGGTGACAGCGACAACGGGAAGTTGGCATGTGTAGGTGGAGGCAAGGGCAACCGGCGTGGCACACCGCAAGGTGGCGTCATCTCGCCGCTGCTCTCGAACATCTACCTGCACCTGATGGATCGAATCTGGCAACGCCACGACATGGCACGCAAACTACAAGCGACGTTGGTGCGGTATGCCGACGACTTTGTGGTGTTGTGCCGGAAAGACGTTGCCACACCGCTGTCGATCATACGGACAATACTGGGAAGACTGGATCTGGAACTCAATGAAAGCAAGACGAGGATTGTCGATGCCAACAAAGAAGGGTTCAGCTTTCTGGGATTTGACTTGAAGATGAATGTTGGCGCGAAAGGTGGGCGGTATCCGCACATCCAACCGCGTGACAAGGCAGTGGTGAAGGTCAAAACCCGCATCCGTGAGATAACGGCGAGAACCCGCACTGGGATACCGATCGACGATGTTGTGCGCGACATGAATCGCGTGCTGCGCGGTTGGTCGGGCTATTTCCATTACCGGAACTCGTCGGCAGTATTTCTCAAGGTGAAACGTCATGCAGAGGAACGGCTGAGAACCCATCTGCGCAAGCGGCACAAAGTACCGGATTGGAAGTCAGCAATGATCCGGTTCCCGCGGCGCGTGCTGTACGAACAATATGGACTCTACAAACTCTCGACGGTGGCTGGCTGGAAGACGGCGCATGCCTGACGTGAAGAACATCGGAAAGCCGTGTGCGGGAGAACCGCATGCACGGTTTGATGAGGGAGGGCTGGCGCGAGCCTGCTCTCTACTCCACCTGCATAACTGCATTATCGTGTTAAACGATAATGCAGTTATGCAGGCCTGACCCCCTACCTGCGTTGCTCCGCCTCCTGGCGACGGACCGGCGCTTCTGCGCGCCTCTCACGGATGATCCGACGACGTTCCTCGCGCCGTTGTTCGATGAATCGCTGGATTTCCTCGTGCTTCTTCTCGATCAGCGCTTCGTGCGGTCCGGGTCGGTAAAAGCCCGGGATTCGCGTCAGAAGGCGCGGTCTCTCCTTGCCGTGAACCGGTACGAAACCGGCCTGATCGGGTGAGATGTCGGTCTGCCCGTTTTCGGTTTGCATGGTCGCCTTCGTTGACGATATCGCCCACTACAGCGCGGCGTGTTGGTCCGCTTGCCGGCACGATTCGAACCTCACCGCCGATCAGATCGATGATTCCCGCGGGGGGCGACGCGCTCGATGCCGATAGGGGAACACTGGCGGTTCCGGTTGGCGCCGGTGCCGGTTGCTCACCATGCGCGAAGGCAGCTACAAGACCGCCGACGATAACGATCGCCGCCCATGCCGCAAAGCGTTGTGTGCTCATGTCGCATGCCCCGGGATTTGTGGCCAGCCTCGAGCATTCGAGGGGGTTGCCCCATGGCGGCGCAAGGCAAATGAACAGTCGGATCTCGAAGAGCACATTGTTGTGGGGCCTGCACAACTGGCTGTTGCGGAGATCAATATGCAGCTATGCAGGCCTGACCCCATCAAGATCAAGGCCTACGTGTCCGCCCACTGCCGCACCAGGTTGTGATAGATCGCCGTGAGCGTCGCCAGTTCCGGTGCTGCCGGCTCGCGCTTGCGCAGGCCGATCACGGCGAGATCCAGTTCGAACAGCAACTTTCGCTGTTCGGCGCTGCGCACCAGGCTTTGTATCCAGAACACGGCGGCGTGGCGTACGCCGCGAGTGACAGGCGTCACCTGATGCAAGGTGGTCGACGGATAGATGAACGCACTGCCGGCCACGAGCTTCACGCGGTGATAGCCATGCAGGGCGTCGCGAATCTCCAGTTCGCCGCCGTCGTAACTTTCCGGTGGTGAGAGGAACACCGTCAGCGATACGTCCGAGCGCAATGGGGTGCCGGCGGTCATGATGGCGTTGTCCACATGCGGGCCATAGCTCATGCCGGGCTGGTACTCGTTCACCAGGGCGGGCGAGATGTGGCGCGGCAGTGTGGCCGAATAGAACAACGCGCTGGCGTCGAGCGCCCGGCGGGTGATGGCCTGCAGGCGTTCGGCCTCGGGCGAGCCGGCGCGCATCTGGCGGTTGTCCTTCACCGACCGCGCCTGGGTCCCGGCGGTGGCCCGCCCATCGTCGAAAACGACCGCGGGCAGGAGCCGCCCGATCTCGGCGAGGGCGTCGGGGGTCAGCACGTTGGCGATCTCGAGCAGCAAGTCAGCGCCCGCCGGGCAGCCCCAAGGGCACTGGCCCCCTCCGAGGGGGAAGGCGTAGCGCAGCGCAGCCTGGGGGTGGGCGTCTCGGTGCCCACAGGGTTCCCCGAGGACACCTGCCCCCTGGAGGGGGAAGGCGAAGCGCAGCGCAGCCTGGGGGTGGGCGTTTCATTTCAAGACTCCGGAACGGTGGTCAGGTCGAGTAGCATACGCCCCCTATTTTGCCCCGGCTCACCCCCGCCGCCGTCAGCCACGCCTACGGCCACGTCCCCCTGCTCGATCACGCCGACCTCGTGATCGAGCCCGGCCATCGGCTAGGCCTGATCGGTCGCAATGGCACCGGCAAGTCGACCCTGATGCGGGTGCTGAGCGGCGAACTGATTCCCGATGACGGCAAGGTGTGGCGCTCACCAGGCCTCAGAGTGGCGCTGGTGCTCCAGGAACCCGAGCTGCGCGAGACCGACACCGTGTTCGAGGCCGTTGCCGACGGGTTGGGGGAGGTGAGTGCGGCCATCGTCGACTACCACCATGTGGTGGCGAGCCTGTCCGATGCGGCCACCGATGCCGATGCAGCCCTGACGCGCCTGTCGGCGTTGCAGGCGGTGCTCGAAGCGGGAGACGGCTGGCGGGCCAAGTCCCGGGTGGATGCCACGCTGTCGAAGCTGTCGCTCGACGCCGAGCGCACCATCGGCACCTTGTCGGGCGGCCTGCGCAAGCGCGTGGCGCTGGCCCGCGCCATGGTCGCCGAGCCCGATCTGCTGCTGCTCGACGAACCCACCAACCACCTCGACATCGATTCCATCCAGTGGCTCGAAGAGGCGCTCGACAGCTTCCCCGGTGCGCTGCTGGTGGTCACGCACGACCGGCGCTTTCTCGACCGGGTCACGCGGCGAATCCTCGAGCTCGATCGCGGCCACCTCACGTCGTTCGAAGGCAACTTCAGCGAATACCGCCGCCGCAAGGACGAGATGCTGGCCGCCGAAGCGGTCATGCAGGAGAAGTTCGACAAGGTGCTGGCGCAGGAAGAGGTGTGGATCCGCAAGGGCATCGAGGCACGGCGCACCCGAAACGAAGGCCGGGTGCGACGGCTGGAATCCTTGCGTATCGAGCGCTCGCGCAGGCGCGATCAGGCCGGCCAGGTGAAGCTGGAGATCGACGCGGGCGAGCGCTCCGGCAAAGTGGTCGCCGAGTTCTTCGACGTGGTCAAGAAGTACGACGGCCGCACCATCATCGGCGGCTTCTCGATGCGCCTGCTGCGCGGCGATCGCATCGGCCTGGTCGGGCCGAACGGCGCCGGCAAGAGCACGTTCATCAAGCTGCTGCTGGGTGAGATCGAACCCGACAGCGGCAGCATCAGGCGCGGCACCAAGCTTGAAGTGGCCTACTACGACCAGTTTCGCGAGCAGCTCGATCCCGAAGCATCGGTGGTCGACGTGATCAGCCCGGGCTCCGACTGGGTGCAGATCGGCACCCAGCGCCGGCATGTGATGAGCTACCTCGGCGACTTTCTGTTTGCTCCCGAACGCGCGCGCTCGCCGGTGAAGTCGCTGAGCGGCGGCGAGCGCAACCGGCTGCTGATGGCGCGGCTGTTCGCCCGGCCGGCCAATCTGCTGGTGCTCGATGAGCCGACCAACGACCTCGATGTCGACACCCTCGAATTGCTCGAAGAGCTGATCGACAACTACGACGGCACCGTGCTGCTGGTGAGTCACGACCGGGCGTTTCTCGACAACGTGGTCACGCAGGTCATCGCCTTCGAGGGCAACGGCAAGCTCACGGAGTATGTCGGCGGCTACGAAGACTGGGTACGGCAGCGCCCGTCCGACGGCGCCACCGCGAATGGCCCGAAGAACAAGGGCGACAAGGGCGATCGGCCGTTGCGGCAGCGGCCCGCCAAGGCGACGCTGTCGTTCAAGGAGATCAAGGAGATCGAAGGGCTACCGGCCCGCATCGAGCAACTGGAGACGGAACAGGCCGCCTTGCAGGGCGTGCTGGCCATGGGCGAGCTTTACCGAACCGACCCGGTCGGCGCCAAGGCGGCCGCTGAGAGGTGCGCCGCCGCCGAGCAGGCGCTGGCCGCGGCCTACGAGCGCTGGCAGCTCCTGGAAGAGAAGAGCAAAGGCAGTCCTGATTAGCGATGAAGTTCAGCCACTACGCCTGCAGGTGACTGCAACAACCACAAGACTGGCCCACAAGAACGCAACCCTGTAATCAACGCTCAGGTTTCCCTCATCCCCAGCCCTTCTCCCGGAGGGAGAAGGGAGCAGGAGACACCCCTGAGGGAGCAGGGAGCAGGAGACACCCCTGAGGGAGCAGGGAGCAGGAGACATCCCCGAGGGAGCAGGGAGCAGGAGACATCCCTGAGGGAGCAGGGAGCAGGAGACATCCCCGAGGGAGCAGGGAGCAGGAGACATCCCCGAGGGAGCAGGGAGCAGGAGACATCCCCGAG
>JANMWG010000490.1:0-4002 GCA_031393885.1 Betaproteobacteria bacterium
TCGGCAACGGCTGGCGCTGGATCGTCGGCGGCTGGCGGCTGTTCCTGCGCAAGCCGCTCACCTGGATCGTGTTCTCCGGCGTCATGTGGGCAATCGTCGCCGTGAGCGGATTGCACTGGATACTGGCGTCCCTGGTGGCGATCCTGCTGCCGGTTTTCCTGGCGGGCTGGGCCAGGGCCTGTGCTGCCGCCGAGCGCGGCGAGTCGATCCCGGTCACCATGCTGTTCGACGGTTTCCGGCGGCAAGCACGTGATCTGGTGTCGATCGGCTCGTTCAACGCCGTCGCGAACGTGCTGGTGTTGCTGATCGTGTTCGCCATCGGCGGCGACACCCTCGCCAAATTGATGTCGGATCCGGCGGCGGCCGGCGCCCACCCCGAGGAGGTCGCCGAGGCCCTGCCGCAGATCATGCGTGCCCTGCTGGTCGGCATGTTCTTCGGCGTTCCGGTAGCCATGTCGGTGTGGTTCGCGCCGTTCAGCATCGCGCTGGATCAGCGCAAGCCTTTGGCAGCGCTGCTGGCGTCGCTGCGCGGCATGCTGATCAATACCCTGCCGATGTTCTTGTACAGCCTGGTGTTCGCCGGTGTTGGCTATGCCCTGTATCACCTGTTCGCGCAGATGATGAAGCCGCCCGATGCATTCGCGCTCGCCGTGTGGCTGATGATGCCGGTGCTGGTGCCGAGCGTGTACGTGAGTTATCGGGACATCTTCGGGGGCGAGACGGGCGGGTGATCTTCGCGTCGCGTCAGGGCGCTTGTTTCTCTGCTCGATATCCCGGTGCTACCCCGCAGCCAGCTTCGCGTACTCCAGTGCCAGCCACTTCAGGCCGGCGTCACGGAAATTCACCTGCACCCTGGCATCGGCGCCGCGGCCCTCGGCATTGATGATCACGCCGGCGCCGAATTTCGGATGCGTCACGTTCTGGCCGATGCGCCAAGTGCCACCGCTCGCGGTGGCGGTGGGCACCGGCGGAAACGAACCGAAGCCGCGCATCGGCGGCGGTGACCACGCCGGCGCCGGCGCGCTGTTGAGGCGCTTCATCAGCGTCTCCGGAATCTCGCCCAGGAAGCGCGACGGCATGCCGTAGCGGGTCTGCCCGTGCAGCATGCGCGACTGGGCAAACGACAGATACAGACGCTGCCGCGCGCGGGTGAGCGCCACGTACATCAACCGGCGTTCCTCTTCCAGCCCGTTGTCTTCTTTGATGCTGTTCTCGTGCGGGAACAGGCCTTCCTCGAGACCGCTGATGAACACCGACTGAAACTCGAGCCCCTTGGCCGAGTGCACGGTCATGAGCTGCATCGCGTCGTCGCTGGCGCCCGCCTGGTGCTCGCCGGCTTCGAGCGCGGCATGGGCGAGGAAGGCATTCAGCGCCGACAGCGGATCGTTCGGATCGACCGCGCCGCCTTGCTCGGCAGCCGGGTCGTACCCCTCTGCCACCACGAAAGTGGCGGCGGCGTTCACCAGTTCGTCGAGATTCTCGAGGCGCTCGGTGCCTTCCTTCTCGGTCTGGTAGTGCTGCTTCAGGCCGCTGCCGCCGACCACCTGTTCGACGATCTCCGACAAGGGCAGCCCGACGACCACGCGCTTGAGTCCTTCGACCAGCTTCACGAAGGTGGCGATGCTGGTGCCGGCCTTGCCCGAGAGCGAACCGCTGCATGCTGCCTGCCACAGGCTGGTGCCGCGCACCTTGGACGCTTCCTGCAACTGCTCGATGCTGCGGTTGCCGATGCCGCGCGTCGGAAAATTGACGATGCGCAGCATCGCGCCGTCGTCTTCCGGATTCGACACCAGCCGGAGGTAGGCGAGCGCATGCTTGATTTCCTGGCGTTCGAAGAAGCGCAGGCCGCCATAGACACGATAGGAAACCCCGGCGCTGAACAACGCGTGTTCGAGCACCCGCGACTGGGCGTTGGAGCGATACAGCAATGCCATCTCGCCGAAACGAATGCCATCCCGGTGCAGCGCCCGTGCCTCCTCGACGATGAAGCGTGCTTCGTCGCCGTCGGTGGGAGCCTCGTAGATGCGCAGCGGTTCGCCGTGACCGGCTTCGGTCCAGAGGTTTTTTCCCAGGCGCTCGCGGTTGCGCGAGATCAGCGCGTTGGCGGCGTCGAGGATGTTGCCGTGGGAGCGGTAGTTCTGCTCGAGCTTGATCACCTTGTCGATGCGGAAGTCGCGCTCGAATGCCGCCATGTTGCCGACGTCGGCCCCGCGGAAGGCGTAGATCGACTGGTCGTCGTCACCCACCGCCAGCACCGCGGCGTCGCGCCCGGCCAGCAGCCGGAGCCACGAATACTGCAGCTTGTTGGTGTCCTGGAACTCGTCCACGAGGATGTGGCGGAAGCGCGCCTGGTAGTGCGCGCGCAGCACTTCGTTGCGTTGGAGCAGTTCGTGGCAGCGCAGCAGCAGTTCGGCGAAGTCGACTACGCCTTCGCTCTGGCATTGCCGTTCGTAGGCTGCGTAAACGTCGTTGAAGCGGCGCGAGAAGTCGTCGGTGGTCTCCACCGCCGCAGCGCGCAGCCCGGCTTCCTTGTTGCCGTTGATGAACCACTGCGCCTGTCGCGGCGGGTACTTGTCGTCGTCGATACCCAGCCCCCGCATCACCCGCTTGACCAGCGCCAACTGGTCGGTCGAATCGAGGATCTGGAACCCCTGCGGCAACTGGGCATCGCGATGGTGCGCGCGCAGCAGCCGGTTGCACAGGCCGTGGAAGGTACCGACCCACATGCCGCGCGTGTTGATCGGCAGCATTGCCGAGATGCGCGTGAGCATCTCGCGCGCCGCCTTGTTGGTGAAGGTCACCGCCAGCAGCCCCATCGGACTCACCTGTCCGGTCTGGATCAGCCAGGCGATGCGCGTGGTCAGGACTCGGGTCTTGCCACTGCCGGCGCCGGCGAGGATCAGCGCCGACATCTGCGGCAGGGTTACCGCTTCGAGTTGCTGGGGATTGAGACCGTCGAGAAGAGAGGAAGTCATGACCGCACCGGGAGGCAGCCAACGATTATAGTGGTGCCCCCGGTGCTTTCCTTTTCCACTTGCCCCTTATGGAGACAACCTCGATGGCTGCATCCGCTTCACGTCTGTTGCACGCGACCCTTCTGGGTTCGTGTCTGTTCATGGTCACCGGCATCGTGAGTGCCGCGAGCGAGGTGACGGTCGACTGGGCCAGCGAGCGCTGCGATTTCTTCCTGACGAAGAACCAGGATGGTCATGGGGTCGTCCTCAAGCTGACGCCGGTCGTGCTCGAACAGGGCGAGGTGCTGGTCGGCGACCTCGATCGCATCAACTACAGCGGGCGCGTGGTCCGGCAGTCCAACGGCGAGGGCGTGATGATGCGCGGCTTGAAGTACGGCATCCGCCGCAAGGCCGCCCTCGACACCATCCTCGACTGGGGCAGCCGCTACTGCAAACCCCCTACCGAATAGGGCTACATCGACACTGATGCGGCTTCGAACCCGAGGCGCAGCTTGAGCCGCAGCGCCAGTTGCAGAGCGTCTTTTTCGCTGGCCAGGTTGCCGATGCGCACCATGAAGCGGGTCTTGCCGTCGCGGTTGAGCGGTGCGATCGCAGCAGCGTAACCCGCGCCGCGCAGCTTGTCGTAGGCGCCCAGGGCTTCGCTCTGGGATTCCGAAGCCGCCACCGTCACCTTCCAGCGGCCGCCGGCCTGGGCGGCACCGCTGCCCGCGCTGATCTCGGTTTCGGCGGCGTATTTGTCGAGCAGTTCGGGGGTGATCTGGCTCAAGGGCGGCGTCGGGGCACCTTTCGGGGCATCGAAGAGGCTGCGCGACTCGTTCATCTCCACTTCGGCTTCGTCGCCCCGTTTCACGCCGATCTTGCCCTCGATGAGCACCACGAAGTCGCGGTCGGCCCCGGCCTTGCCCCACAGATCGGTGCCGCGCACGCCGGCGGTCACGGTCGGGAATTCGATGGTCACGTCGCGCTGGCTGCGAACCTTGGCCAGGGCCGAGGTCGTGAACCGGAAGGCGCCGGCAATGACCCGCAG
>JANMWG010000228.1:0-20111 GCA_031393885.1 Betaproteobacteria bacterium
CCGATGGAGAAAAGCCTCGGCACCGGCCATGGCCGGATCGAGACCTCGCCGGTGCGCTACACCAGCTTCGAGCGCGAATCGGCCACACCGAACGAGGTGATCAGCCTCTGGTATGACAGCCGCGCCAATCTGGTCGCGCGCGGCGTCATCCCGTCGTCGCCGCTGCCGGCGCGCGATCCGCGGCCGTTCCCGGCCGGATTCGTGCCGGATCCACCGGCAAGGTGATGATTCCCCCGGTGGACATTGGCGCCCTCCGTGGGCGCTGATCGCCGGCGTCACGGACCCATGACGATGGAATCAAAAATCTATTGAAATTGCGGTTTCCCGGGCGTACGGTTCTCGTTACGGACGTCGGCTCCCCGATAACGGCGGGCGTCCCTGGTATCCGTGCTTGCACGGGTGTGGTCCATTACGCCAGGAGGCCGCTGTCATGTCCCATTCATCGTCATCCGCCGGGGCATCGACCCTGGTATCCGCTGTGCGCTGGTTCGCCGTCGCGCTCGCGCTGGTAGCGAGCGCCGCCGTCGACGCCAAGATGGTCGAGGTGCAACTCGACCCCGCGCTGTTCGGCAACCTCGACCAGAAGACCACCGACTGCAAGAACACCAATTGCGGCCCCACGTCCGCCATCAATTCGTTCGCCTTTCTCCAGAACCAGCATCCGTCGGTTTACGGAACGTCGCTGATTCCGGGAACCGTTGCCAACAAGAATGGCAGCAACAGCTATCCCGACGGGGTGCTGAAAGACGCCGCCAACGTGCTCGGCGGCAACCCCTACATGGGCACCTGCCTGCCGTGCGGTCCCAACGACGGCACCTACATCGAGGACTTCATCCTCGGCAAGCACGACTACCTCGAGAAGATGGCGCCGGGCAAGACCATCTATCACGCGCAGATGAACATCGACTGGCGCGAGAAGCCCGACGGTGGCACCCATCAGGGCGCGAAGAAGCCCGACTATGTCCAGGACGGCACCAAGCCGACGCTCGATTTCCTGACCGGCGAGCTGCGCAAGAAGCAGGACATCGAGCTGTTCCTGACCGAAGGCGATGAGGCGCACTACATCACCCTCACCGGCATCAAGTACGACGACGTCACGCTCACCGGGTCCATCAGCTTCATCGACGCCTGGGGCGGCAAGCCGGGGTCCGCCGATTTTTCCCTGAAGGATGGCTTCATCAAGACCAACTACACCCTCGGCTCGGAGGGCAAGACGTCCATCGCCTTCATCGCTTCGGCCGTCGTGGAGTCGCCGGTGCCCGAGCCCTCGGTCTGGCTGATGCTGGCGGCCGGCATGATCTCGCTGGCGGTGATTCGCGCCCGCCGTCCGGCACGCGCCTGACCGGTCGCATCGTGGTGTCGGCAAGCCGGGGGAGACCCCGGCTTTTTTACGTCTGCTCCGGCCGGCCCGTGGCCCAGGCGCACGGCCGGATCACGACGCTTTCGAACAGGCCGGCCTTGCGGTACGGGTCGTTGGTCGCGAAGTGCTCGGCGTCGATCAGCTTTGCTCCCCCACCAGCCGGAAGTCGTAGTTCGCGGTGTGAAACGGAACGGCACACGACTTGCCGTCGGGAGCGATTCCCGCCGGGTGTGCGGTGAATGCCGTGACCAGCGAATCCTTGACCCCGAACACGGCGTCCGATCCCAGATAGGGGTCACCGGCCACGAAGACGTGGGTGGTGACCGCCTGATAGCCCGGCGCGGAAACGATCGCATGCACATGGGCCGGCCGGTAAGGGTGGCGTCCCATCGCCCGCAGCATGATGCCGACGGGGCCATCGGTCGGGATCGGGTAGCTCACCGGCTTCACGGTACGAAAGCCGAACCGGCCTTCGCCATCGGTCGTCAGCTTGCCGCGGGCGAACGCCGCATCCGGCTTCTGCACGTCGTACCAACCCTCGCCATCGGTCTGCCAGATGTCGAGCGTCGCGCCCGCGATGGGTCTGCCTTGCACGTCGAGTACGCGGCCGTTGAGGTAGCAGGGCTCGCCGGCGCAGTCATTGGTGATGTCGCTCCACATCGGCAGCGTCGCCGAACCGGGAAGATAGAACGGCCCGAACACCGTGGTCTCGGTGGCGCCACCCGGCTTGCGGTGGTTGATCGCGTCGACCAGCATCGATACGCCCAGGGTGTCGGAAAGCAGGATGTACTCCTGTCGCTTGTCGTCGCACTTCTGGCCGGTGGCGGTAAGAAAGCGGATCGCGGCAAACCATTCGGCCTCGGTGAGTTCGGTCTCGCGCACGAAGCCGTGCAGGTGCTGCACCAGGCTGCTCATGATCTGCCTGAACCGCGCGTCTCCAGCGTCGCGGAAGGTGGCGAGTACCGCGTCGGTCAGGCTCTGCCCGGTCGCGCTGTGCATGGGTGATTCTCCGCCGGGCATCGCGCTCACTTCAGCGATTCCAGATAGCGGATCAGCTTCGCCCGCACCTTCGGTTCATCCTGGAAATAGACCATCTGCGCCTTGGGCGCCACCGCCAGCGTGTCGGTCAGCCACTGGTCGAGCAGTGTGGTGTCCCACACCTTGCCCTTCAGCGATTCCTTGATGCCATCGGAGAAGACGAAGCCCTGCACCGCCGCCGCTTCGCGCCCGAGCAGCCCGAACAGGTTCGGACCCTGGCCGTGCTTCTCGCCCTTCTCGAAGGTGTGGCACTGACTGCACTGGCGGATCACCAGCTCGCGCGCGGCATTCAGATCGTCTGCCGCATGCAGCGGCACCGACAGCAACAGCGTGGCCGCAACCACGCTTCCTGCCACAGCTCTCGACGTAGACATGCTCGTCTCCACGGTTCGTCGTTGCGTTGAATGCGGGCCGGCTTGCGCCGGCCCGCCCCGTTCGGGATCAGCCCCGGACCGGCTCCTTGTTGGCTTCATTTGCGGCGCGATAGGCGAAGCCGATGATGGGGCCGAGCGTTCCGCCGCCAGCCCAGTACGCCCGGCCCGAGGCCGACGCCACGCAGTTGCCCACGCCGTACAGCCCCGGTATCGGATGGTCCTCGATGTCCAGCACCTGGCCTTCGGGGTTCGTCTTCGGTCCGCCCTTGGTGTCGAGCGTGCCACCGGTGACGAACGCCGCGTAATAGGGCCCCTGGTCGCTGAGCGGCCACATGGTCGGGTTCTTGCGCCCGGGCTCTTCCTTCACGTTGCCGTTGAACAGCAGATCGACGCCGCGTTCGCCGCGATGGAAATCGAGATCCTTGCCGCTTTTCGCAAACCCGTTGAAACGCGAGATCGTCGCCTTCAGGTTGTCGAGGTAGTCGGCCGAGAGGCGCATGCTGCCGTTCTGGCCGGCGTATTTCTGCAGGCGCGCATCGATGTTCGTCGCCAGTTCCGCCAGGGTCGCGCCCTTGATGACGTGCCGGTCGTCGAGGCCGGGCGGCACGATCAGGCGGCCGTATTCGTGGCTCGCCGAGTTGTCCTGCGCGCGCTGATCCCAGATGGAGGTCAGGATCAGGTACGGGAACTGGGCATTGGCGCCGTCCCACTCGAAGAACTTCTGCGCGAGCTCGTTGTAGTGCAGCTTCTCGTTCACGACCCGCTTGCCGGTCTTGTCCACGAAGATCATCGAATCGCCGGCCACCGAGAAGCAGCCGATCATCGACGGGTCCTTCGCGATCGCCTTCTCGAACGAGATCGGGCACATCCACGCATAGTTCATGTTGCGCAACTGCACGCCGAGCGTGCTCGAGATGCGGATGAAGTCGCCCTCGTTGGTCATGGCCGCGCAGCCGCCGTAGACCGGGATGGAGAGGAAGTTGCGACGCAACTCCGGGTCGTGGGTGAAGCCGCCGGTCGCGAAGATCACCGCCTTGCGCGCCTTGATCCGCACCGTGCCCTCGTCGTTGGTGGCTTCGACGCCGATGACTTCGCGTTTGTCGTTCAGGATCACCTTCTGCACGCGATGGCTGGTCTTCAGGGCGACGCCGTCGCGCCGGCAGGCGGTGGACAAGGTTCGGGTCGCGACCTGGCCGCCATCGGACATGGAAGGCGCGCCGTCCTTGGGGAACAGGACCCGGCCGGTCGCGCCGATGGTCTCCATCTCCGCGAAGTAGTCCGGCACCGGCGCCACGTGCCGATAGGGCAGCGCGCCTTTCTCCGCCAGCAGTTCCGTGCCGACCGACGAGCTGTCGTAGATCGCCTCGCACATGGCGTATTCCCACTCCGAAAGGCCGTATCGCGGATGGTTCGGATCGAAGAACTGCGGCTGCGACAGGCGTGCGACGTACTTCAGGAAGTGTTCCTTGGAATCCGGAATGCCGGCCTTCTGCATCGCGGCGTTGTTGGGCACCCAATACCAGTACGCGGCCTTGAACGATGTGCCGCCCAGCGTGGCCGCCTTCTCGAGCACCACCACCTTGTTGCCGAGCCAGCGCGAGAACAGCGCCACCGGCAGCCCCGCGCCGCCACCGCCGCAGACGACCACGTCGTACTCCGCGTCGAAGCTTGCCGCCTTCGCCTCGTTGGCGCCTAGCGTCACGGTTCCGAACGTCACGGCCGCGGTACCGAGACCCGCCGCCTTGAGAAACCCTCGCCGCGACCTGTCCGACTTCACCTGCTTCGTGTTTTCTTTCGACATGACACACCTCCCCTGTGACCGATGATTGGAAATCCACTTCGTTTGCACGACTGTCGCGTCCGGCGCCATGCCGGGCCACGAGTTCAACCGATGCGGGCCGTCTCCGATGCCGCTGGTCCGACGGTCCGCACCTTCTGAGAATCAGACCCTCTCGATGACGGCGGCGATGCCCTGCCCGACGCCGATGCACATGGTGGTGAGCGCGTAACGAGCCTTGCACTCGAGCAGTTCGTGCGTCGCGGTGGCCACCAGCCGCGCCCCGCTCATGCCGAGCGGATGACCCAGCGCGATCGCGCCGCCGTTGGGGTTCACGCGTGGATCGTCGTCGGCGATGCCGAGCTGTCGCAGCACGGCGAGACCCTGTGCGGCGAACGCCTCGTTGAGTTCGATGACGTCGAGTTGTTTCTGGTCGATGCCGAGGCGGGTGAGAAGTTTTTGCGTCGCGGGCACCGGGCCGATGCCCATGATCCGTGGCGCGCAGCCCGCGGTTGCCACACCCACCACACGGGCGAGCGGCGTCAGGCCATGCTTCTTCGCCGCGGCCTCGCTGGCGATGATCAGGACGCAGGCGCCATCGTTCACGCCGGCGGCATTGCCCGCGGTCACGGTGCCGTCGGGTTTCACGATCGGTTTCAGCTTCGCGAGTGCCTCGAGGGTGGTCTCGCGCGGATGCTCGTCGGCACTCACCACGATGGCGTCGCCCTTCTTCGAGGGGACGGTCACCGGCACGATCTCGTTCGCGAAACGGCCGCGCTTCTGGGCGGCGGCGGCACGAACCTGCGAGCGCAGGCCGAAGGCGTCCTGATCGGCGCGTGACACGCCGAAATCGGCGGCGACGTTCTCGGCCGTCTCCGGCATCGAGTCGGTGCCGTAGCGATGCTTCATGGCGGGGTTCACGAAGCGCCAGCCGATGGTGGTGTCGAACACCGCGTTGGTGCGCGAAAAAGCCGAGTCGGCCTTCGGCATCACGAACGGGGCGCGCGACATGCTCTCGACGCCACCGGCGATCATCAGCTCAGCCTCGCCGGCCTTGATGGCGCGCGCGGCGATGCCGATCGCGTCCATGCCCGACCCGCACAGGCGATTGATGGTGCTGCCCGGAATCTCCTGCGGCAATCCGGCGAGCAGCAGCGACATGCGCGCGATGTTGCGGTTGTCTTCGCCGGCCTGGTTGGCGCAGCCGAACACCACGTCGTCGACGGCGTTCCAGTCGACGCCGGGGTGCCGTTCCATCAGGGCTTTCAACGGAATGGCCCCGAGGTCGTCCGGCCGTACCGACGAGAGCGCGCCGCCGTAGCGGCCGATGGGGGTGCGCAGTGCAGCGCAGATGAAGGCTTCGGGCATGGTTCAGTCCTTGGGTGGATCGTGCAGCACCAGCCGGCGCTGCACGGGGAAGAAATGCAGATCGAATCGTTGCGACACCCAGCCCCAGAGCCCGCGCGGAAAGCGGATCGTGACCACGATCGCGAGCAGGCCGAGGCCGACGAGATACCACGTGCCATATTCGGAGAAATACTTGCTGAGCAGCCAGAACAGCACCGCGCCCACGATCGGGCCCTCGATGGTGCCGATGCCGCCGATCATCACGATGAAGATGGTGAAGGCGGTCCAGTTGACGCTGAAGGCGGCATCGGGCGAGATGCGCAGGTTGCCCAGAAAGTAGAGGGCGCCGGCCAGGCCCGCGCCGAACGCCGCGACCATGTAGACCCCCAGTTTGGTGGCGCGCACGTTCACGCCCTGGCTCTCGGACGCCACCTCGCTGTCGCGGATGGCCAGCAGCGCCAGCCCATGACGTGATCGCAGGAACCAGTAGACGAGCGCCACCGATGCCACCGCTGACACCAGGCACAGCCAGAACGTGACCGATACACGCGTGGTCTTCTCGATGCCGCGCAGCGCGGTCAGGCTGGTGCCCGAGCCGCCGCCGATCGCCGATACGTTGGCGATGGACAGCCGGAACACTTCCGAGATCACCCAGGTGCCGATCGCGAAGTAGCCGCCCTGCAGCCGGAAGGCGATCTTCGAGACCGGCCAGGCGACCAGCATCGTGACGATCGCCGCGATCGGCACCGCGACGAACGGATTCACACCACCGAAGTTGCCCATCACGACCAGCGCATAGCCGCCCAGGCCGAGGAACGCCTGCTGGCCGATCGACACCATGCCGCCATAACCGGCGAGCAGGTTCCACATCATCGCGAAGATGAGATAGCACGCGATCTCGTTGAACTCGCGCATCCACCCCTGCTCGGCCCACCACGGAAAGCTCGCGAGCAGGCCGACGAACAGCACGGCGACCACGGCACCGGCACGGCTGGCGCGCGTGGCGCGCGAGACGTCGAAGGGGATCGCGATCGTGCTCATCGCGTCTTGGGAAACAACCCCGACGGCCGCAACACGAGCATGGCCAGAAACACCACATGCCCGGCCCAGATGCCCCAACCCGGATCGATACGGAAGCCGATGGCCTGGGTGACACCGAGGATGATGCCGCCGGCCAGCGTGCCGTAGAACGACCCCATGCCGCCGATGATCACGGCCTCGAAGGCATAGAGCAGCAAGGCCGGACCGTCGGAGGGAGACACCGTGGTCTTCATGCCGTGCAAGGTGCCGGCGATCGCGACCAGCAGGAACGCGATGCCGGTGGCGAGCGCATAGACATGGCGATGATCGAGTCCCATCAGCTCGGCGGCATCGCGGTCGTCGCTGACCGCGCGGAACCCACGGCCGATGGCAGTGCGGTCGAACAACGCCTGCATCGCGATCGCCATCGCCACAGCGATCACGAAGATCAGCAGCGGCAGCGTGCCCACGGCAAGCCCTTCGGTGATCTGCACGCTCGCCACATTGAGTCCGCCGGATTCTATCGAGCGCGGGTCGGCGCTGTAGACCTCCTGCAACACGTTCTGGATGACGATCGCCAGTCCGAAGGTCACCACCAGCGACGGCAGCGGGTCCTTGCCGAGGGTGCCGTTCAGCACGAAGCGCTGCAAGCCGTAGCCGGCGGCGAACGCGATCGGCAGCAGCAGGCCCATGGCCACCCACGGCGCCGCGGCCGGTGGCAGTCCGAGCGCCAGCACCAGCGAGAACGCCCCGAACGCTGCGAGGATGATGAAGTCGCCGTGCGCGGTGTTGGTCAGCCGCATCACGCCGAACATCAGCGATTGCCCCATCGCGAACAGCGCATAGAGCCCGCCGAGCAGGATGCCCTGGACCACCGTGTCGATCCAGCCGGCCATCTCGCGCTACACCCCGAAGTACGCCTGCGAGATCTGCTCGCGGGACAACTCGGCCGACGGTCCGGTCAGGGTCACGCGCCCTTCCTGCAGGCAATAGAGCCGGCTCGACACGCGCTTGGCCACGCTCACGTCCTGCTCGACGATGATCACGGTCAGGCCACCGGCGCACACGTCGGGCAGCGCGTCGTAGATCTCCTTGACGACGATCGGCGCCAGGCCGAGCGAGATCTCGTCGCAGATGAGCAGCTTCGGGTTGCTCATCAACGCGCGGCCGATCGCGACCATCTGTTGCTGGCCCCCGGACAGCGCGGTGCCCGGATTGCGGCGCTTCTCCTTCAGGATCGGAAACAGGGCGTAGACGCGATCGAGATTCCAGGGGCCGGGGCGTTTCGTATAGGCGCCCATCAGGAGATTCTCCTCGACCGACAGGCTCGGGAACAGCCGGCGGCCTTCCGGCACCAGCGCGAGGCCGCGCTTCACGATCTTGCCCGCCGGGATGCCGCCGATCGGCTCGCCCTCGAACGTGACCGCGTCGCGCTTCGCCTCGAGCAGGCCGGCGACGGTCTTGAGAAACGTCGACTTGCCCGCCCCGTTGGCGCCGATGATGGCGACGATCTCGCCCTGAGCGATGGTGAAGTCGACACCGAACAGCGCCTGGAAGTCGCCGTAGAAGCTTTCGAGGTTGCGGGTCTCGAGAAGAGCGTGGCTCATGCTTCGGCGCCTCTTGATAGTTCTCGCGGTGGGGGGCTCATGCTTCCAGACCCATATAGACCCGTCTTACTTCAGGATCATTCATCACCGCTTCCGGCTCACCTTCCGCCAGCTTCTGCCCGAAGTTGATGACGAACAGCCGATCCGCGACCGCGAGCAGCGCATGCACCACATGCTCGATCCAGATCATCGTGATGCCCTGCGCCTTGATGCGCTGGATCTCCTCGACCAGTTGCTTCGCTTCGGGTTCGGTGAGGCCGCCGGCGATCTCGTCCAGCAGCAGCACCTTCGGATCGGTGGCCAGCGCACGCGCGAGTTCGAGACGCTTGCGGTCGAGCAACGTCAGGCTGCCGGCCAGCCGGTTCGCCTTCGACAGCAGACCGGTCGCCCGCAGGATCTCCACCGCGCGGTCGTAGGTGTCGCGTTCACGCTGCTGCGATCCGAACGACGCGGCTGCGACCAGGTTCTCGAACACGGTCATGGCGCCGAACGGCTGAGGTATCTGGTACGAGCGACCGATGCCGAGACGGCAACGGCGATGCGGCGGTTCACGGCTCACGTCCGACCCGGAGAAATGCACCCGACCCGAATCGGCCCGCGCGTCGCCGCTGATGAGATTGAACAGCGTGGTCTTGCCTGCGCCATTGGGGCCGAGAATGCCGAGTGTCTCGCCGACGGTCACCGACAACGTGATGTTGTCGGTGACCTTGAGCGCGCCATAGCTTTTGCTGACGTGGTCGAGAGCGAGGATCGACATGATGTGGATGCGTGGTGTTTGCGGGCACGGCTTCCCTCACCCTCGATCCCTCTCCCGAGGGGAGAGGGACGACTACCCCGATCGCCTGGTTGCACGACACCCTGCGACTGGATCCCCTCTCCCCCCGGGAGAGGGGCAGGGGTGAGGGAAGTTCGGCGTGCTATCCGATCAAGCGCATCTTCCCCCCCGTCGGAATCACCTTTGCCTGCGAGTTGTTCACGATCACAAGTTCGTACTTGTTCTTCGACCCCTTGACCCACTGCCCGAGCACGAGCGGCGTCTTGCTCACGTTCTTGAACGGCCCGCCACCGCCCCACTTCACGTCACCCACCACGGTCTTGAGGCTGGTCGCGGCGACGGCGTCGCGCAGCGATTCGGCACTACCCGGATCCTTGGCGCGCTTCAGAGCATCGACTGCCACCTCGAACAGCGCGTGCGCGAAGCCGATCGGCTGCGTCCACTGCTTCTTGGTGGCGGTCTCGTACGATTCCGCCAGCGCCTTCGCACTCTGCTGCGTGAGCGACGAGGTGAACGGATGCGACGGCGACCACCACACTTCGGTGGTCAGGCCGTCGCCGAGATCGCCGAGCGCCTCGATCGCCGCCGGGAACAGCAGCGCCTTGCCGAGCGTGACCACCTTCGGCTTGAAGCCCTGCTGCTTCGCCTGCTGCAGGAAGGTCTTGGCATCGGGCGGAATCACCACGCCGGTGACGATCTCGACGTTGTCCTTCTTGAACGCCGCGATCTGCGCCGAGAAATCCGGATTCATGTTCTGGAAGCGGCCGGGGTCGGTGAGCGTGAAGCCCTCCTTCGCCAGCGGACCGGGGAAGCCGCGCTCCTTGTCGCCCCAGGCATTGCCGTCGCCGTCGTTCGGGAACAGGCCGCCCACTTTCTTGTTGGTCGACACCGAATTCCAGCCGGCGAGGAAGTTGCCGATCACGTCTTCGAGGCCCCAGAAGATGTGATACGTCCACGCGAAACCCTTGGCCGGATCGCCCTTGCGGCCGAAGAACCACGGTTGCCAAGGCACCACCGTGGAGATGCACGGGATCTCGTTCAGCTCGCAGGCGTCCGACACCGGGTTCGCGGTCTCGGGGGTGGACGACACCAGCATCAGGTTGACCTTGTCCTTGAGGATGAGGTCGTTCGCCACTTCGCCCGCGCGATTCGGGTTCGACTGGCTGTCTTTCTGGATGATCCTGACCGGCACCTTCTTGCCGCCGATCTCGATGCCGCCGGCGAACAGCTTGTTCATCTGTTCGATCGTGAACTTGTCGGCTTCACCGAACGGCGCGAGCGGCCCGGTCTGCGGCGACACGAAACCGATCTTGATCTCCTTCGCCTGTGCCAGCACGAGCGAGGGCATGCCGAGCGCCGCGGCACCCGCGAGGGCACCACCGGTCGCGATCAGGGTACGACGACGTTGAAAACCTGGGTTCTCCATGATGTTCTCCTCCTTGTGGGTGATTGCGTAGTGCTTTTGGGTGTGGTGCTCGATACGGATATCAGCGCGGACGCTTTCCCTCCCATGCGTCCTGCAGCAATTGCCGGATGGCGTTGCGGTCGAGAGGCCGGGGATTCCAGTAGGTATTGGTGGTGGCGAGATCGGCGGCGAGGTCGAGACCATCCGCCGGCATGCCGAGGTCTTTCAGCGCGACCGGCGCACCGAGTGCGGAGGCCAGGTCGAAGATGCCTTGTGCGGCACCGGACTTACCGAGCGCGCGGGCAATCCTTCGGATCGCTTCCGGCGCCGCCGCCGCGTTGTAGGCCAGCGCATGCGGCAGCACGATCGTGTGCGTCTCCGCATGCGGCAGATTGAAGGTGCCGCCGAGCGTGTGGCACAGCTTGTGGTGCAACGACATGCCCACGGCGCCGAGCACGGTGCCGCACAGCCACGCGCCATAGAGGCAATCGCCGCGGGCGTCCGCATCGCCGGGCGCGGCAACCACCTTCGGCAGCCCGGCCGCGAGCGCGCGGATGCCTTCCTCCGCGAGCAGCGAATGAATCGGATCGGCGTCCTGCGCGTAGAGCCCTTCGGCGGCGTGCGCGATGGCGTTGATCGCGCTGGTGATCGACAGCTTCACCGGCAGAGAGAGCGTGAGCGTCGGGTCGTAGATCACCGTGCGCGGCAGCACGCGTGGATCGCGGCCGGTCTTCTTGATGCCCGCCTCCGTGATGCCCCAGATCGGCGTCATTTCCGACCCGGCGTAGGTGGTCGGGATCGCCAGGATCGGCAGGCTCGATTCGAGCGCGATCGCCTTGCCCAGGCCGGTGGTCGAGCCGCCGCCGATGGCCACGGCGCAGTCGGCGCCCAGCCTCGATGCTTCCTCGCGCGCCGATCGCGCCGTCTCGATCGGCACGTGCATGACAGCGCGATCGAAGATGCCGGCGCAACGCTCGCCCAGCCGTCGCGCGATGTCTTCGGCGGCAGCACGTTGCTCAGGGGTCGACAGCACCAGCGCGCGCTTCGCGCCCAGTTGGTCGATCTCGCGCTCCAGGTGCACAAGGCTGCCGGCGCCGAACACGACGCGCGGGATGCGACTCTGGAAGATGAAGGGCGACATCGCGCGTTCAGGCAGTCAACAACTCGCCCGGTGCGAGTAGGTGCACACCCGTCAGCCGCCGCAGTTCGTCGAACCCGAGCCCGTCGACGACGTCGATGACCTGCAGCCCGCGCGGCGTGACGTCGATCACCGCGAGGTCGGTGTAGATGCGCGTGACGCAACCGATGCCGGTGAGCGGATAGGTGCAGCGGTCGACGATCTTGCTCTCGCCGCCCTTGGTCAGGTGTTCCATCATCACGAACACCTTCTTCGCGCCGATGGCCAGATCCATCGCACCGCCGACGGCCGGGATCGCGTCCGGTCCGCCGGTGTGCCAGTTGGCGAGATCGCCCGTTGCCGATACCTGGAAAGCGCCGAGCACGCAGATGTCGAGATGACCGCCGCGCATCATCGCGAACGAATCCGCGTGATGGAAATAGGCGCCGCCGGTGAGCAGGGTCACCGGCTGCTTGCCGGCGTTGATGAGGTCAGGATCTTCCTCGCCGGGTGCCGGCGCCGGGCCCATGCCGAGCAGCCCGTTCTCGCTGTGCAGGAACACCTCGCGTTCGCGCGGCAGATGATTGGCGACCAGTGTCGGCAGCCCGATGCCGAGATTGACGTAGGCGCCTTCGGGGATGTCGCGCGCCACGCGGGCGGCGATCTGGTCTCTCGACATGCGGTTCATGCTTGCGCCTCCGGATTCATGCGACCGCCTGGCGGTCGCCGCTGTGGGCCTGTGTTGCCGTCACTGCGACCACGCGCTGCACGAAGATGCCGGGCGTGACGATCGCTTCCGGATCGAGCTCGCCGAGCGCGACCGTGCGCTGCACCTGAGCGATCGCGCATTTCGCCGCCATCGCCATGATCGGACCGAAGTTGCGGGCGGTCTTGCGGTAGATCAGATTGCCCCAGCGGTCACCGGCCAGCGCCTTGATGAGCGCGAAATCGGCGCGGATCGGATGTTCGAGCACATAGGCGCGGCCGTCGATGACGCGGGTCTCCTTGCCTTCCGCCAGCAAGGTGCCGTAACCAGTGGGGGTGAAGAAACCGCCGATGCCGGCGCCGGCGGCGCGGATGCGTTCGGCCAGATTGCCCTGCGGCACCAGTTCGAGCTCGACCTCGCCGCTGCGATAAAGCGCGTCGAACACGTACGAGTCGGTCTGGCGCGGAAACGAGCAGATGACCTTGCGGACCCGCCGCGCCTTGAGCAGCGCGGCCAGGCCGACCTCGCCATTGCCCGCGTTGTTGTTGACGATGGTGAGGTCGCGCGCGCCCTGGGCTATCAGCGCATCGATGAGTTCCGCCGGTTGGCCGGCGGGGCCGAAGCCGCCGATCATCACCGTGGCGCCATCGTGCACATCGGCCACCGCCGCGGCGAGCGAGGCGACGATCTTGTCGATCATGAGCGCTGTTCCTGGATGACGCGGTTCATCGTGGGTAATACGGCGGAATCTGCGCGTCGACATTGACCCAGACGCTCTTCGCCTGGGTGTATTCGCGCATCACCTCGAAGCCCATCTCGCGGCCGTAGCCCGAGCTGCCGGTGCCGCCGAACGGCGAACCGGGATTGACCCGCTTGTAGCAGTTGATCCACACCATGCCGCTCCTCATCTCGCGGGCAAAGCGATGCGCCCGTTGCAGGTTGCTGGTCCAGAGTCCGCCACCCAGGCCGTACTCGGTGCCGTTGGTGATGGCCAGCGCTTCCTCGTCCGACCCGAAGGTCGTCACCGACACGAACGGACCGAACACTTCCTCCTGCGATACGCGGTCGGTCGGACGGGCGCGCACGATGGTCGGCTCGACGTAGCAGCCGCGCGCGAGGTCGGGGTGCCCGGGCGCCTTGCCACCGAGCAGCACCTGGCCGCCCTGATCCTTCGCGACCTGCACGTAGGAAAGCACCCGGTCGCGGTGCCCCATCGAGGTGAGCGGCCCCATCTCGCTGGTGGGTTCGACCGGATTGCCGAGCTTGATCGAGCGCGCGAGCGCGATGAAGCGTTCGAGAAACTCGTCGGCGATCTTCTCGTGCAGCACCAGACGCGAGCCGGCGATGCACGCCTGCCCCTGGTTGTGGAAGATGGCGAACGCTGCGCCACCCACCGCGGCCGCGAGGTTGGCGTCTTCGAACACGACATTGGCACCCTTGCCGCCGAGTTCGAGTTGCACTTTCTTGAGGTTGCCGGCCGATGCCTGCACGATGCGGCGGCCGATGGCGGTGGAACCGGTGAAGGCGATCTTCGCGATCTCCGGATGCTCGGCGATCATCTGGCCGGCCACGCCGCCCAGGCCCGGCACGATGTTGACCACGCCTTCCGGAAAGCCGACCTCCGCCATGAGCTGCGCGATCTTCAGGCTCGACAGCGGCGTCAGCTCGGCCGGCTTCATCACCACGCAGTTGCCGGCGGCCAGCGCCGGCGCCATCTTCCAGCTCGTGAACATCAGCGGAAAATTCCACGGCACCACCTGGCCGACGACACCCAGCGGTTCACGCAACACATAGTTGAGGAAGCCAGCCTCGACCGGCACCACCGAGCCCTCGAACTTGTCGGCCATGCCGCCGAAATAGCGAAAGGTCACCGCGGTGCGCGGCACGTCCAGCCCGCGGGTGTCGCGCAGCGGGTGGCCGGTGTCGAGCGTCTCCAGCAGCGCCAGCTCGGCGGCCTGCTCCTCGATGCGGTCGGCGAGCTCGAGCAGTAGCCGGCCGCGATCCATCGCCGCCATCCGGCTCCACTTCGGGAATGCGGCCTTAGCCGCGGCCACCGCCTTGTCGATGTCGGCCTTGCCGGCCATCGCGACATCGGCGAGCGTGGTGTTGTCGTGCGGATTGAGCGACGCGAGCGTCGCGCCATCTTCGGCCGCGACGAAGCGGCCACCGATGAACAGCTTGTCCTGGATTTCCATGGTCGTCATGACTGCGCGATGCGTACGTGCGAGCCGTGGAGTTCCACCGGCACCGGCGTCAATGCGGCGCCCACGCACGGGCCTTCCTCGCAATGACCATCGCTGAAACGGAACATGGCGGTATGCACGGCGCAGTAGATGTGGGAGTGGTCGAACAGCACGAAGCGATCAGGCTCGACGTTGAGCGGCAGGCTGAAATGCGGGCACCGGTTGACGTAGCCCCACACCTGCTCGCCGCTGCGCAACACGATCATGCGGAAGCGGTCGCGGCCCTCGCCGAAGCTGAACTCGCGGGCGCGGCCATCCGGCAGTTCCGCCAGCGCGCACAGCGCGGTGCCCGCCGCCGGCGCGCAGTCGAAGGTGTGCCATTCGGAGTCGATCGAGGGTTCCATGAGATCGATTGGCGACATTGCTCAGAATCCCTCACCCTCGGTCTCCCGAGGGGAGAGGGATGTGTCTTGCTCCCTTCTCCCTCCGGGAGAAGGGCTGGGGATGAGGGAAACCTGAGCGTTGATTTCGTTGTTGTGGGCCAGTGTCGGAAAAGATCGAGATCAGAAATCTACCGGAAAGGGCTTGAGCTGACCGCTCTCGTAGAGCTTGGGCAGGTCCATGCGCGCGTTCTCCCACACCAGCAGCATCGAGCGCTTGGTCGAGAAGCCCCGGTGCCGGATGTCGGCGGGCATCGCGGACACATCGCCCGCTTTCATCAGCACACGGGCACGTGGCCGGCCGGTTTCCTTGTCGGCGACTTCCCATTCGATCTCGTCAGAGAGCTGGATGAACCACTCGACGCGATCGTTGCCGTGGATGATCGGCAGGATGTATTCCTCGGTGGTGGGGCAGTAGAGCGACTCGCGGCACACCGAGGTGACGGAAGGGTTCCACGTCACGTCGGAGCGCGACAGATACTTGAACAGGCTGAAGGCGTGCAGCTTGCCTTCGAAGCCGGGCGCTGCCTCGATCACAGGTTCGTCCTGCGACACGTCGGCGAAGGCGCGATTCACCGGCAGGTCGTCGCGCAGCGGCGAATCGCCCGGCAGCCCCGGCATGCGCCGGGTCGCAACCCGCGAGCGCTCGATGGCCTCGAGGTTGTCGCCGGATTTGGTGCCGGCCCACGACGGCCCGGTTTCTGCCGGCGCCGCGAACGGGTCGAAGCCGGCGTTGCACCAGTCTCTCAGGATCGCGCGGCAGGTTGCCATCGCGAACGGCGACTCGAACTCCTCCACGTACGACAGTCCGGCCGAGTGGTACGACTCGTCGTAGCGGCCGGCGAAGAACTCGACCCTGCCATACAGGTTGCGGCTGCCGAACATGGCGTCGAAGTTGACCAGGCCATAGAAGAAGCCCCACGCCACGTCGCGCATCAGCGCGCGCAGAAAAGCGTCGGCCGACATGCGGTGCTGCATGCGGCCCTGTTTCTTGGTGGGCCAGGAAACGGTGACGAAGTATTCGTCGCGTTCGAGCTTGAACTGGCCGAGTTCGAAGCGGCGGAAGCCGGTGCGCGCATCGGGCTCGCTCACCACGATGTTGAACACGGGCTTGGCGGGGGCACTGGGGGCTGCGGTCTCGAGCATTGCCATGGTGGTCTCTCCAGGATGTCCGGGTCAGTGGGTGCAGATGTCGGCCCATTTCTGGACCGTCAGATCGCCGACGAGGGTTTGCTGCAACATGACGCCGGGCTTCGCCGCGCTGAACTGATAGGCAGCGCCCTTCGGCAGCAGTGCCTGGTGGCCGCGCTTCAGATGAATCTTGCCCATCGGTTTTCCGCCGGGCGCACTCGCGAGCCGCACCGTGCCGTCGCCCTTGATGGCCGGCGGCGTTGCCGGCTCGACGAACGAGACGGTGACCTCGCCGTCCATCACCAGCACGAACTCGTCGTGCCCGGCGGTGAACCAGTCGGAAGTGCCTTCGGCGCGGATGGCCTCGATCACGTACTCGAGGTTCTTGGCGACGGCGACCTTCTCGTACGGTTTCGCCTTGGAGGCCACCTCGAAGACATTCGAGTGGCAGTAGTACTTGGGGTTGTCGTTGATGATGGTCAGCGGGCCCTTCTCGTATGACGAGAGCGACCCGAACACCGTGGTGAACTGGGACATGCGAGCGACTCATCCTCCAGCGGACACCGGTTTGGGACCGGGCCTGCGGGGGCTTTGCCCCGCGGTTGTGGACCGACGCTCGCAACGCTGTTCGCGATTCGAACATCCGTTCTTTTGATGAACAGAGAATAGTGACCGGCGGAAATCGCTGTCAAGCATTGTTTCGCCATCAGAACGCTTGTTCGTATCGCGAACTTATCGCATGATTTGACGAGAGGGTGCGAGCCAGGAGCGAGGCCGATGGAGATGCAGACGGTGGAGATGCAGACGGTGGAAGGCGACGTTCAGGAATCATCGCCCGCGGACCAGGACACCCGGCCCGGCGACGGTTACGTGCAGTCGTTCGCACGCGGGCTGGCGGTGATCCGCGCCTTCGACAGCGCTCACCCATCCATGACCTTGTCGGCGGTGGCCGAAGCCGCGGGCATCACCCGCGCCGGCGCCCGCCGCATCCTGCTCACCCTGGTGCAGCTCGGCTACGTGGCGGTTGACGGGCGTCAGTTTCACCTCACCGCGCGCATTCTCGAACTCGGCTTCGCCTATCTGTCGTCGATGCCGTTCTGGGATCTGGCCGAGCCGATCATGGAAGCGCTGGTGAGCGAGGTGCACGAGTCGTGCTCCGCCAGCGTGCTCGACGGCCCCGACATCGTCTATGTGCTGCGCATCCCCACCTCCAAGATCATGACCATCAGCCTGGGCATCGGCAGCCGGCTGCCGGCGTTCTGCACCTCGATGGGCCGGGTGTTGCTGTCGGACCTCGACGACGCCGGCATCAACGCCATCTTGCGCAAGTCCGACCTGCGACCGCGCACCGGCCGCACCGTCACCGACAAAGCCGAACTGCTGCAGGCGATCCGCGAGGTGCGCGACAAGGGCTGGGCCATGGTCAACCAGGAGCTGGAAGAAGGCCTGGTGTCGATCAGCGCGCCGATCCGCGATCGCAACCAGCGCATCATCGCCGCCATGAACATCAGCGGCCAGGCCAACCGCACGTCGCCGCAGCAGATGGTGAAGAAACTGCTGCCGCCGCTGCGCGAGTCGGCCGATCGCATCAGCGCGTTGCTGCAACGCCGATGAAGACGGTCGGCCTGCCGAACGGTGTGAGAGTGCCGGCGCTGGGCCTGGGCACCTGGCGCATGGGCGAAGAAGCGGGGCAGCGCAAGCGCGAGATCGCCGCCGTGCGCCTGGCCCTGGAAATAGGCTATCGCCTGATCGACACCGCCGAGATGTATGGCGAAGGCGGCGCCGAAGAAGTGGTGGGGGCGGCACTCGCCGCGGCCATCGCTGCCGGTACCGTGCGCCGTGAAGAGGTGTTCGTGGTGACCAAGGTCTACCCGCACAACGCCAGCCGCAAGGGCACCGTTGCCGCCTGCGAGCGTAGCCTCGCCCGGCTCGGCATCGACCGCGCCGATCTGTATCTGCTGCACTGGTCCGGGCAGCATCCGCTGGCCGACACCGTGGCCGCTTTCGAAGCGCTCGAGGCCGCCGGCCGTATCGGTGCCTGGGGCGTGAGCAACTTCGACGTGGCGCAGATGCAGGCGCTGGCCAAGGTCAAAGGCGGCGAGCGTTGCGCCGCCAACCAGGTGTACTACTCGGCCAGCGAGCGCGGCATCGAGTTCGACCTGCTCGGCTGGCAACGCCAGCGGGCCATTCCCACCATGGCCTACTGCCCTATCGACCAGGGCGCGCTCGCCACCGACCCGACCTTTGCGCGGGTGGGCAAGCGCCACAGCGTCTCGGGTGCGCAAGCCGCGCTCGCGTGGGTGATGCGCCAGCCCGACCTGATCGCGATTCCGAAAGCGGTGCGTGAAGCGCACCTGCGCGACAACCTGGCTGCCGCGGAGATCGCGCTTACTGAAGCCGATCTCGCTGAGATCGACGCCACGTTTGCACCGCCGAGAAAGAAGCAGCGGCTGGCGATGGCGTAGCCAGGCAGTTCCTTCCCATCAAAGACCCCCAGCGGCCGAAAGCCGGCTCGACCAGACTTGTCTTGGTGAAGTCGGCACACACGTTCGTGTGGGCGATCTTCGCCGGGTGCATTCTTGCCATTCCGGTGGCGTCCTGGCTCGGTGACCACCATGCCGCCGCCTGGCTTGCCGCCATCGTCGCGGGCGAAGTCGCCGTCCTGGTCCTCAACCAGATGCGCTGTCCGCTGACCGGCCTGGCCGCCCGATACACGGATGATCGGCGCGACAACTTCGATATCTATCTGCCGGCGTGGCTGGCCAGACACAACAAACGAATCTTTGGCGCGCTCTATGTTGCAGGCGCTATCTTTGCCCTCGCGAGGTGGGCCATTGCTTGAGGCTAGAAATCAGTGCAGCCGCGGTTTCCAGAGCAGGTCGTTGCGGTCGATCGACCGCACCTTGACGCGTGTGAGCCCGCCGTTGCGGGCAAGCGCCAGCGGCACCTCGACCCCGGCCGCGCCCAGGCTCCAGATCTGGCGAAACAGGTCCGCCAGGCTGATCAGCCGGTGTCCCGCCACCTCGATGATGAGATCGCCCTGGCGAATGCCGGCGGTTTCGGCCGGTCCACCGGGGGCGATACCCGCGACCGCCAGTTGGCCGTCGGATTCCGACATGTACATGCCGAGCCAGGGGCGCACCGGCGACAGGCCCTGGCCGGTGCTGAGCATCGCTTCGAGCACCGGCGGCAGCAGATCGACCGGCACGATCATGTTGCCCTGGGTCTGTTCGCCGTCGACGTTTTCCTCGACCAGCAGCGACCCGATCCCGATCAGCTCGCCGTTGCTGTCCACCACCGCCGCGCCGCCCCACTGGGGATGCCCCGGCGAGGTGAACATGGCGTCATCGATCAGATATTCCCAGTAGCCGGCAAACTCGCGCTTGGCAAAGATCGAGGCCTTGAGCGAGTGCGCACGGCCACCGTGCCCGACCACGATCACGTCGTCACCAACGGCGCGCTGTGCCGAGCTGCCGAGCCGCAGGGCGGGCACGGGCAGGTGCCCCATCGGCATCACCAGCCCGAAGCCGGTGGCAAAGTCGTAGGCCATCGGGTAGCCGGCCACCAGCGCGCCGGTGTTGGACGTGAGCCACACCGTTTGCGCCTCGGTGATGAGGTAGCCGATGGTCAGCACCAGGCCGTCGTCACGGATGACCACGCCGTTGCCGACGCGCTCTGTGCCAAGGATCGCCGCGGTGAAGGCCTCGTCCGGAATCTCGGCGCGCACCTGCACCACGGCGTTGAGCACGCGGTGCAGGTCGAACTCGAGCTTGCCCGGGTCCGGCTGCATCGGTTCGGGGAAGGCCCAGTCGCCTAGGTCAGCCATGGGAG
>JANMWG010000509.1:0-3441 GCA_031393885.1 Betaproteobacteria bacterium
CCAGGCAGCGCAGCGCACCGCCGAGCCCCTCGTCGGGGCGCAGCGTCCTCGGGTGACCCTGTGTTGCTGCTGACGCCCACCCCCAGGCTGCGCTGCGCTTCGCCTCCCCCCTCCAGGGGGCGCAGCGTCCTCGGGGGACCCTGTGGGCGCTGCCCCTTCGTTGTCGGGATCTCTTCGCTCGCTGTCTCGCCATCGGGCTGGTGCCCGGCCTGATGTGAACGCACCTGCAAACAGTAAGTTAGCGGAGCAGACTGACAGCGAAGGCGCCGAGTTCGCCATCGCCCGTGCCCTGCTCGACGGTTTCGACAAGCACTACCGCATCTTCCGGCAGATGAGCCGCGACGCGCAGGCGCGCTTCGAGGCCGCGAGCTGGGCCGAAGTGCAGCGCGCTCACGCGGACCGCATCGCGCTCTACGACCAGCGCGTCACCGAAGCCGCCGACCGTCTGCACCAGGAGTACGCCGCCGACGCGCTGCCGGCCCACCTGTGGCCGCGCATCAAGCTCCAGTACATCGGGCTGCTTACCCATCACAAGCAACCCGAACTCGCCGAGACGTTCTTCAATTCGGTCAGTTGCAAGCTGCTGCGGCGCGCCTTCTTCCGCAACGACACCCTGTTCGTGCGGCCGGCGGTCTCCACCGAGCACATCGAGTCCGACCCGCCGGCCTACCGCAGCTATTACCCGCTCAAGGACGGCCTGCGCCGGGTGCTCGCGCAGATCATCGGCAACCTCGGGCTGCGGGTGCCGTTCGCCCATCTGGAGCGCGACCTGCGCTACGTGGTGCGCACGGTCCGCGAGCACCTGCCGCGCCGGTTGCATCTCGAGGCCAATCACCAGATTCAGGTGCTGTCGTCACCGTTCTTCCGCAACAAGCGCTGCTACGTGATCGGCCGGATCGTGAACGGCGGCTTGGAGCTGCCGTTCGCGGTGCCGATCGTGCACGCGCCCGACGGCGGGCTGATGCTCGATGCGTGTCTGCTCGAGGCGCGGGCGATCGCGCCGTTGTTCGCCTTCAACCGGGCTTATCTCATGGCCGACATGGAAGTGCCGTCGGCCTATGTCGAATACCTGGTGAGCATGCTGCCGGGCAAGCCCAAGGCCGAGCTCTACACCGCCCTGGGCCTGCAGAAGCATGGCAAGACGCTCTTCTACCGCGATTTCCTGCATCACCTGAAGCACTCGAGCGACGACTTCGTGCTTGCCCCCGGCATCCGCGGGCTGGTCATGATCGTGTTCACGCTGCCCTCGTATCCCTACGTGTTCAAGGTGATCCGCGACCGCATCTCGCCCATCAAGGAAGTGACGCACGAGACGGTCAAGGAAAAGTACATGCTGGTGAAGCGCCACGACCGAGTCGGGCGCATGGCCGATACCCTCGAGTACTCGAACGTGGCCTTTCCACGCTCGCGCTTCACCCAGACCCTGGTCGACGAACTGCGCAAGGAGGCGCCGTCGCTGCTGGAAGAAGACGGCGACCGGCTGGTGGTGAAGCACCTCTATATCGAACGGCGGATGCAGCCGCTCAATATCTTTCTCGACCAGGCCGATGCGGCCCAGGCGCGGCTGGCGGTGCGCGACTACGGCAACGCCATCAAGGAACTGGCGTCGGTCAACATCTTCCCCGGCGACATGCTGTTCAAGAACTTCGGCGTCACCCGCGGCGGAAGAGTCGTGTTCTACGACTACGACGAGATCGCCTACATGACCGAATGCAACTTCCGCGTCATTCCCGAAGCGCCGTATCCCGAGGCCGAAATGTCTGCCGAGCCGTGGTATCCGGTCGCGCAGAACGATATCTTTCCGGAAGAGTTCGCGCCGTTCCTGGTGTCGGGCGTGAAGGTGCGCGCCGCATTCATGGAGTTCCACGAAGATCTGCTGTCCACCGGATTCTGGAATCGCACCAAGGCGGCGATCCAGGACGGTTACATCGGCGATGTGTTTCCCTACGCGCCAGACCAGCGCTTCATCCACCGCTTCGGTAGCGAAGCGCTGAGCACGATACGCGCAGATATCCCACGACATTCAACGGAGGAATAACAAATGAACACCGATCCAGTCGTCATTGTCGGCCTGTCGCGTACCCCGATGGGGGCGTTCCAGGGCGAGTTGAAGGAGTTCACTGCTGCGGAACTGGGCGCGGTCGCCATTCGTGCAGCGGTCGAGCGGTCAGGGATCGCGCCCGCCGACATCGACGAGGCGCTGATGGGTTGTGTGCTGCCGGCCGGACAAGGCCAGGCACCGGCACGGCAGGCGGCACTCGGGGCCGGTCTGCCGCTGTCGACCGGTTGCACCACCATCAACAAGATGTGCGGTTCGGGCATGAAGGCGGCGATGCTCGCGAACGACCTGCTCCTGGCCGGCACCAACCGGGTCATGGTGGCGGGCGGCATGGAGAGCATGAGCAATGCCCCCTATCTGCTGCCGAAGGCCCGTACCGGCTACCGCATGGGCCATCAGCAGGTGATCGACCACATGTTCCTCGACGGCCTCGAGGATGCCTACGAGAAGGGTCGGCTGATGGGATCATTCGCCGAAGTGTGCGCCGACCATTTCGGCTTCACGCGCCAGGAGCAGGATGCGTTCGCGGTCACGTCGCTGCAGCGGGCGCAGCAGGCCAACCGCGACGGATGGTTCGCGTGGGAGATCGCGCCGGTCACCCTGCGATCGGGCAAGGGTGATCGTTTCGTCGATCAGGACGAGTCGCCGTTCAAGGCCAACTTCGACAAGATTCCGCAGCTCAAGCCCGCCTTCCGCAAGGACGGCACCGTCACCGCCGCCAATTCGAGCTCGATCTCCGACGGCGCTGCGGCCATGGTGCTGATGCGCCGGTCGGAGGCCGATGCCCGCGGCGTGGCGCCGGTGGCCACCATCGTCGGCCACAGCACGCACGCGCAGGAACCGGGCTGGTTCACGACCGCGCCGGTGGGCGCGATCCGCAAGCTGTTAGACCGCACCGGCTGGAGTGCCGCCGATGTCGACCTGTTCGAGATCAACGAGGCCTTCGCGGTGGTCACGATGGCGGCGATGCGCGAGCATGGCCTGCCGCACGACAAGGTCAACGTCAATGGCGGCGCCTGCGCGCTCGGGCATCCGATCGGCGCTTCGGGCGCAAGGATCCTCGTCACCCTGATCTGCGCGCTGCGGCGCCGCGGCCTGAAGCGCGGCGTCGCGAGCCTGTGCATCGGCGGCGGCGAAGCCACGGCGGTTGCCGTGGAGTTGTCCTGATCGGCCCACAACAACGCAACCGCGCAGTCAACGCGCAGGTTTCCCTCATCCCCAGCCCTTTCCCGGAGGGAGAAGGGAGCAGGAGACCTCCCTCTCCCTTCGGGAGAGGGACCGAGGGTGAGGGACGCTGAGCAACGTCGTAAATTGGACAACAACAAGGAGAAAGCATCATGAAACATCGCATCGGCTTCATCGGGGTCGGCCTCATGGGCCAC
>JANMWG010000532.1:0-10955 GCA_031393885.1 Betaproteobacteria bacterium
CAATTACGAGATCAGCAATTCGCGAGGCGACGCAGTGGTGCGGGAAGATGAAATCTACGATTGGTTCACGAATAAACGCAACGCTGCGCTCTGCGACTACTCAGCCAAGCCCTTTGAGTTCGTGCAAAAGATAGTGCGCAACGTCGAGCACTACCTTGCTTTCATCAATGGGAATGGCAACGATGGGAAAGCCAGCATCGCGATGGATGGGCTCAGGAGTCTCTGCGGCGGCGGCTTCAGTCTTCATCACGTCTTGCTGCTGGCGGCGAGCAATTTCCCGAAACCGCTGTTTGATCATTTCCTCCGCCAGCTAGAGAGCTTCCTCTTCTTCTACATCTTCACGAAGACGTCGACCAAGGATTTGGAGCGCAATTTTTCCGGGTGGGCGGATGAGCTTCGCACAATCAGCGCGATCGTTGACACCAAAACCCAAGGGGATAGGCTTAATGCATTCGTTTCCGAACGCTTCCAGAAAAGCATGGACGGAAAGGAGCAAGAACTCGCAGACGCCTTGAGGCGATATACCTTGTATTCGATGCAGCAGTACCGCACGCGTTACTTGCTGGCAAAACTTACGCAGTTCGTTGACATGGAGTACAAAGGGCTTAAGGTGCCTGGTTCGCTTGCCGATTACACCACGCTGGAAATCGAGCACATCCTGCCAACCAATCCTGAAAACGAATTGCGCCAGAGCTTCGACGCCGCAAATCCCGATGTGCGATACGACGACTGCAAGAACTGGCTCGGAAATCTGGCTCTTCTTGAGAAGCCGATCAATATCGTCGCAGGCAACGACTTTTTTTCAAGCAAGAAAAACGAATTCAGAAAATCAAAGTACTACCTGACGAGCAGCCTCGCTGAACTCACTACGGTGGGCCACGACACATCGATCAACCGGATTAACGAAAAGCTCGTGTCTTTCGACGACTGGACCGCCAAACGTCGCGAGCTACTGATCTCACTCGCAAAGGATGTTTGGAAGACCGAAGCCATAGCATGATCTTTGGGTAGCTCACGGGCTGCGGCCGATGCGGCGTGCTGGTGCGCCCAGCTGAAAACTGGCCACTGACCGATCTCCAACAGAATCGAGCTACGTCCGCGACCGACTGCAGTCGGTCGCAACCCCCGCCAGCGCCGTCCCGATCATCGCGTCGCGCGAGACCAGGGCGGCTAGTTCGGTTTCGTTCAATCCTTCGGTGTCGCGCGGTCTCGCCGGCACGACCAGATAACGCATGTCGGCGGTTGAATCGTGCACGCGCACGGTCGTGCCGGCGGGCAGATCGACACCGAACTCGCTCAGCACGGCACGCGGCTCCCGGACGGTGCGGCTGCGGTACTCGCGGCTCTTGTACCAGTCCGGTGGCAGGCCCAGCAGCCAGCGCGGGTAGCATGAACACAAGGTGCAGACCACGACGTTGTGCACCGCCGGCGTGTTCTCCACCACCACCAGCTTGTACACGCCACGATCGAGACCGATCTCCTCCAGCGCTGCATTGCCGTCGGCCAGCAGGCGCGCCTTGTAGGCCGGATCGGTCCACGCGCGCGCCACGACCCTGGCGCCGCGGGCGGGCGTGCGCGAATCCATGTCGGCAACCTGCCGGTCGACCTGCTCGGCCGACAGGATGCCCTTGTCGGCGAGCAGTTCGCGCAGCGAGGTTTCGAGCAAGTTGAAGTAGGTGGTGGGCATGAGCGGCGTCCGCAGGGTTACCCGAGGACGCCGACCCCCTCTCGAGGGGGAGCGAACTCGGTGAGCTTGGGGGTGGGTGTCTCCTGATCAGACGGGGTCGAGCCAGTGCTGGTAGATCTCGACATCGACGGAATCGGCGGCGGGCCCCGCGTAGTCGGGCCACAGATCGCGCTGCGCGAAGCGCACCCGGTAGAGCGGTTGGGCCGGCTGCCCCGAGCGCCCGTAGGCGAGCTCTTCAGGGTTGCCGTAGATGCCGCAGAACCGCTCGACCACGCCGGTGTGGCCGCGCACGTAGAACGGTGTGCGTACGTGGCCCGGCGGGTGCGCCACGCGTACTCTCACCCGTTGCCCGTCGCGGAACCTGATCTCGCTCATGATTCGCGAGCGGCCACGCGTTGCTCGACCTCGGCCATCTTGCGCGCGAGTTCGTCGATGGTGATGACGCCACGCTGGATCAGCGCCTGGGTGATGGCGTGAATCCAGCGCTCGTAGTAGGTCATGCGCTCGTAGGCCGCAGACCCGAGGCTCTCGATGTTGCGACGCAGTTCATCGACGCAGATGAGGCGCCGGTCCTGGTGGGACAACAGCACGTTGAGTGCGTCCACGCGCTTTTCCCAAAGGGCGTATTCGTGCTCGGTGTAGGCGACCCGCCCGGCATCCAGACCGCCCATGTCGTGCACCCCGCGCGCCGCCAGCGCGCCGGACTGATCGCGCAGCAGGTTCATTTCTTCGGCGGGTCGGCAGGCTTTGCCGCGTCGGCCTTCGGGCTCGCGGCGGGCTTCGGCGGCTGGGCCGGTTTCGCGCCGGTATCCGCGGCCTTCGAGGCATCCATGGCCTTGGGCGCTTCGGCGGGCTTCGGCGCATCCATGGCCTTGGGCGCTTCCGCGGACTTCGGCGCATCCATGGCCTTGGGCGCTTCCGCGGACTTCGGCGCATCGGCAGGCTTGGGTGCCTCGGCCGACTTCGGCGGTGCAGGTGGCGCACCGGGCGGCGTCTGCGGATTGACTTTCGCGCCCTCGGCCAGACTCGCCGGCGGGCTTACCGCCACTACCACGCCCTCGTCCAGACCGCTGGCGATCCGCAACACCTTGCCATCGGTGCCGGCAACGACGATCGGAACGAAATGCGCCTTGCCATCCTTGCCGACGATGACCACGAACGGCTTCTTGTCCTTGGTGACCAGCGCGCCGGCCGGCACCTCGATGAAGCTGGTTGCGGGGATCAGCAGCGACGCGTTGACGAAGCTGCCGGCGATGAAGCGCCCTTCGGAGTTGTCGAACTCGACCTCGGTACGCAAGGTGCGGGTGCGGGTGTCGAGCTCGCCGGAGGTACGGGCGATCTTGCCGCTCACCTTGCGCTCTGGCGCCGCGGCGTCGATCACATCGACGTCGAGCCCGACCTTGACGACCGGCGCCTCGGCCTGCTCCGCGTAGACGGTGATCTTGAGCTTCGAGGTATCGGCGATGGTCACCAGCGGCAATGCGGACGTCTGGTTGCTGGCGGCGTTGGTGACCAGTGCGCCCTGATCCGCGTAGCGCGCCGTGACCACCCCCGCGAACGGCGCGCGCAACGTGCGATAGCTCGACAGGGTGCGGACCTCGGCGATCTGCGCCTCGGCAACGCGCACGTCGGTATCGGCGGTGTCGAGTGCCTGCTGCGAGAAGAAACCCGCGCCCGCGAGTTCGCGCGTGCGCTTGGCGATCTGCCGCTTGTTGGAGAGGCCGGCATTGATGGTGGCGACCTGCGCATCGAGTTCCGGCGAGGTGACCTCGGCGATCACCTGACCCTGCTTGACGACATCGCCCACGTCGACGTTGATGCGACTCAGATAGCCGCTCACCTTGCTGTAGAGCGTGACGCTCTTGTGCGGCAAAGCCTCACCGACCAGGGTGATTTTGCGAAAGTTCGGCCCCTTCTGCGACTTGGCGACGGTGACGTTGATGCCGGCCGCGGCCTTGTCGGCCTTCTCGCGGGCCTCGCCCGCCTCGCGCGCCTCGCGTGCCTTGGAGTAATAGAGCACGCCGCCGCCGGCCGCCACGATCAGGACGATGCCGATGATGAGGAATACGACGAAGGAACCACGCTGGCGTTGCATTGATTGATTCTCCCTTGACGGTCGCTAGACCGCGTCGCCGCTGGCTTCGCGCTCGAAACGAGCGTCGAGCAGGTGCAGCGTTGGCATCTTGCGGCGTAGCAGGCTGTAGACCACCGGCACCACGAACAGCGTCGAGATGGTGGCAAGAATCAGCCCGCCGATCACGGCAGTTCCCAGCGGCGCGTTCTGCTCGCCACCCTCGCCGAGACCCATTGCCATCGGAATCATGCCGATGATCATCGCCAGCGCCGTCATCAGCACCGGCCGTAAACGGGTGCGCCCGGCTTCGATCGCGGCCTGGACGACATCCACCTCCGAATGCAGCGCCCGGTACTCGTTGGCGAAGCTCACCACCAGGATCGAGTTCGAAACCCCGATGCCGACCGCCATGATCGTACCCATCATCGACATCACGTTCAGGCTGGTGCCGGTGAGCGTGAGCATCCACAGGATGCCGATCAGCGCGCCCGGCACCGCCATCATGATGATGAACGGGTCGGTCCACGACTGGAACAGGATCACCAGCAGCGCATAGACCAGGATGACGGCCAGCACCAGGCCGAGAGCCAGACTGGAAAAGGACGACTGCATCACCTCGTACTGGCCGCGGATGTTGATCTTCGCGGTCTTCGGAAAATCCTTTTCGGCCAGGATGGCGGCGATCTTGGTCTTGATCTCCGTCACGGTGCTGCCGAGGTCGCGGCCGTCGAGATTGGCGGCGATATCGATCACGCGTTGCACCGTGTAGTGCGATACCGACTGGTAGCTCAGTTCGGGCTTGATCGTGGCCACGTTGCCGAGCGTGATGACCGGCGCGCCCCGGGTGGTGATCGGCGTACGCGCGCTCGCGGCGATCGACACCGGCGACGTGGTGGGCGACACCGGCGTTGCCATCAACGCCTCCACCGACGCCAGACGCTCGGGCGGCGTCCGCACCGACACCGTGTAGTTGACGCCGTTGGGGTTCAGAAAGTAGGAGGGCGCGATGATCTCGCTCGACGACAGCGAGATCAGGGCGCTGTTGGCCACGTCGCGTTGAGTGAGGCCGAGCCGGGCCGCCCGCATGCGATCGACGTCGATCTTGAGCGCCGGATAGTTGAGCACCTGCATCTGGCGCACGTCGACGGCGCCGACGGTTTCCTCGACGGCGCGGCGCACCCGGTTGGCGTAGCCCTGCGCCCGCTCGAAATTGGAGTCCTGCACCTGGATGTCGATCGGCGCCGGCAGGCCGAAGTTGAGCACCTGGGTGACGATGTCGGCGTTCTGGAAATAGAACTCGGCCCCCGGGTACTTCTGCGGCAGCGCCTTGCGGATCTCGCGCAGATACTGCTCGACCGGCCGGTGCGGCGCCTTCAGCAGGATGAGCACCTCGGCGTCCATGCCGCTGATGTTGTCGGTGGGCACCAGCGCCAGATTGAAGAACAGCGGCACACCGACCATGTCGTTGATGCGATCGATCTCCGCGGCGGGGATGATCTTGCGCAGATCTTCCTCCACCGCGAGCACCAGCTTCTCGGTTTCCTCGATGCGGGTGCCGATGGGCGCGCGCACGTGCAGCTTCATGATGCCCACGTCCGGCGTCGGGAAGAAGTCGGTGCCGACCACCTTCACCAGCATCAGGCTGATGCCCCCGAAGATCACCACCACGAGCATCATCACCAGGCGATGCGTCAGCGCCATGGTCAGGAGGCCGCCATAAAAATTGGTCAGCCCGTCGAGGATGCGGTCGCGACCGGCGTTGAAGCGGGCACCGAAACCGCGGCGCGCACCGGGCTCGTGGTCATGCCGCTCGCCTTCGAGCAACTGGCGCGACAGCATCGGCACCAACGTGAACGACAGGACGTAGGAAGCGAGCAGGGAGAACACCACGGCCAGCGCGAGCGGCGTGAACAGATAGCGCGAGACCCCGAACAGGAACGACACCGGAAAGAACACGATGCAGATCGCGAGCGTGGCCATGGTGCGCGGCATCGCGACCTCGCGCGAGCCTTCGAGAATCGCGACCGTCAGTGGCTGCCCCATGGCGCGGTGGCGGTGGATGTTTTCCACCGCGACGGTGGCGTCGTCGACCAGGATGCCGGTCGCGAGTGCCAGCCCGCCGAGCGTCATCAGGTTGATCGTGTTGCCGGTGACGTACAGGCAGATCACGCCGGCGAACATGGCGCACGGGATCGAGGTGATCACCACGATGGTGTTGCGCCAGCTCCCCAGGAACAGCAGGATCATGATCGACACCAGCACCGATGCCAGCACCGATTCGGATGCCACGTTGGTGATGGCCGCACGAACGAACGTCGACTGGTCGAAATCGAGCGTGATGTCCATGCCGTCGGGCGCGCCGGCGCGGATCTCGTCGAGCAGCGCCCGCGTGCCGTCGACCACGGCGAGGCTGGACGCATCCGAATGCTTCAGGATGGTGAGATAGGTGGCGCGACGCCCATCGACGTGCACGATGTTGCTCTGGACCGTGAAGCCGTCTTCGACATGCGCCACGTCGCCCAGCGCCACCGGCACATTGCCCTGGATGCGCAGCGGCATGCGATTGAAGTCGTCGACCGTTGCCGGGCTCGAGTTCATGAGCACGTTGTAGTCGAAGCTGCCGATGCGCGCGGTGCCGGAGGGAATCAGCAGGTTGGACGTCTGCAGCGTGTTGACCACGTCGTTGGGCGACACGCCCTTGGCCGACATGAGGGTCGGATTCAGGTCAACGGAGATCTGGCGCAGGCGGCCGCCGAAGGGGGCGGGCACCTGCAGGCCGGGAATCGTGAACAGCTTCACGCGCACGAAGTTGAACGCGTGGTCGAACATCTTGCCCTCCGGCAGCACCGTGCTGGAGAAGGTCATGTTCACGATCGGCACGTTTGCCGGGTTGTACGTGATGATGATCGGCGGCGAGATGCCCGGCGGCAGGATGCGCAGCACGGTGCCGTTGACCGCATTGATCTGCGCGATGGCGGCGCCGATGTTCATGCCCGGGTGGAAGAACACCTTGACCAGCCCGATGCCGGGAATGCAGTTCGACTCGATGCGCTCGATGCCGGCGACCGTGGTCGAGTAGGCGCGCTCGGAGATGATGACGACGCGGCGCTCCATCTCCTCGGCCGAGAGGCCCGAGTATTGCCAGCCGACGAACACGACCGGGATGTCGATCTTCGGGAAGAAGTCGACCACCATGCGCGTGGCAGCCAGCATGCCGAGAAGCAACACCAGCAACGACAGCACGGCAATGGTATACGGCCGCCGCAGAGACAGCCGTACGAGTTCCATCATGGTGAAGCATTCTCCCCTGGCACACCGACCCCGGTGCTGTCGATCTCCCGTGAATTTACTGTTCTTGTTCTACGGCAGAGCCCTGGATGATAAGGGCTGGGCGCGGTCGGCGTCGAGTGCGGAAACGCGATCACAACGCACGTATCCGCATGACACTCAGCTGCGGCAGGACCGAACATCCGGAACCGCCTCTCGTGGCAACGCAGATTTTGCCGGCCGACCGCGCGTGCGGCCCGGCGTTGCGCCCGCCCCTTCTTGGCGCCACTGGCTACTTCGCGAACAGCTTCTTCAGTTCGCCGCTCTCATACATCTCGCGCATGATGTCGGAGCCGCCGACGAACTCACCGTTGACATACAACTGCGGGATGGTCGGCCAGTTGGAGAATTCCTTGATGCCCTGGCGCACTTCGGCATCCTCGAGCACGTTGACGGTGGCGACTTCCTCGACGCCGCAGGCTTCGAGAATCTGCACCGCCGCCGCGGAGAAGCCGCACATCGGCGCGTCGGGCGTGCCTTTCATGTACAGCACCACGGAATTGGTCGTTAGCTGCTGCCGGATACGTTCATTGGTGTCCACGAATCGACTCCTGAAAACATCGGGTCGGGCCGACATGGCCTCCCGGATCAAGCACTGATTCTAGCAGGGGACGCCCACCCCCAGGCTGCGCTGCGCTTCGCCTCCCCCCAGGGGGCGCAGCGTCCTCGCGGGGTGAGGCCGGACACGGACAGTCCCTGCGGACTGTCCGTGCCTGCCGAACGACAGCGGCCTCCGGCCGCTGGCACCCTGTGGGCGCTGCAGCCTGCTAGCCCCTCGCCGACCGGACGGAACCCGCGCGGCGTCCGCGAACGACGCGGGGGTTGCCGCCAGCATCGTCGAGAACCGCGATTCCGGTGAAGCCGGCTGCCTCGAACAGCGCCACCACCGCCGGTCGCTGCCGGTATCCATGCTCGACCAGGAGCAGCCCGTCCGGGGCCAGAACGGCGCCTGCGCCCGATACGATCCGGCGCAGGTCGTCCAGCCCGTCGCGGCCCGACACCAGCGCCGACACCGGCTCGTGCGCCAGCGCAGCGAGATGCGGATCGCCGGTCGCGATGTATGGCGGATTGGCCACCACAAGATCGAAGGGGCCCTGCGGCGCGCCGACGAACCAATCGGCGCATGCGAACCGGACATTGGTGGCGCCCAACCGCCGCGCATTGTCGCGCGCGATGTCGAGGGCTGCCGCAGCGCTATCGATGGCGACGACATCGCTGTGCGGCCGTTCGAGCGCGATCGAGATCGCCACGCAGCCGCTGCCGGTGCCGAGGTCGAGAATGCGAGCGGACCGATCGGCACCGACACCATCGAGCGCCGCGCCGACCAGCACGGCCGTATCGTCGCGCGGGATCAGCACCGCCGGGGCCACGCTGAACCGGCGACCCATGAAGAACTGTTCACCGACCACATAGGCCAGCGGTTCGCCGGCGGCGAGCCGGGCGGCCGCCAGATCGAATTGCCGCAGATCGACATCGGCGGCGGGCGCGGCCTCGCTCAGCGTGCGCTCGACAGCGCCGGTTCCGGTCGTGGTCTCGAAGACGCGGACGATCCACTGCCACGCCTGGGAATCCGACAGCGGCACCGAGACGTCACCTGCTCTTGCCGCACGCAATCGCGCAGCCTCCGCTCGCAACCGTTCACCGAGGGTCATGCGGCCTCCTGACCTGTCGCGGGCGACATCGAAGCGCAGCTGGGGGGTGGGCGCACAGTAGCACCACAGGGTTCCCCGAGGATGCTGCGCCCCCTGGAGAGGGAAGCCGCAGCGCAGCGCAGGCTGGGGGTGGGCGTCACAGCAGCACCACAGGGCCCCCCGAGGATGCTGCGCCCCCCTGGAGGGGGAAGCCGCAGCGCAGCGCAGGCTGGGGGTGGGCGTCACAGCAGCACCACAGGGTTCCCCGAGGATGCTGCGCCCCCTGGAGGGGGAAGCCGCAGCGCAGCGCAGGCTGGGGGTGGGCGTCAACTCTCTTCGGCCATCGCCGCGAGCTGCTCGGCCTGATGCTCCGCCACCAGAGCATTGGTGAGGGCGTCGAGGTCACCGTCCATGATCGCGTCGATCTTGTGCAGCGTCAGGTTGATGCGGTGGTCGGTCACCCGACCCTGCGGAAAATTGTAGGTGCGGATGCGCTCGGACCGGTCGCCGCTGCCGATCAGGGACTTGCGTGTGGCGGCGGTCTTGGCCGACTGCTCGCGCGTTTGCTGGTCGCGGATGCGGGCCACCAGCACCGACATCGCCTGCGCCTTGTTCTTGTGCTGCGAGCGACCGTCCTGGCATTCGACCACGATGCCGGTGGGCAGGTGGGTGATGCGCACCGCGGAGTCGGTCTTGTTGATGTGCTGTCCGCCGGCACCCGACGCGCGAAAGGTGTCGATGCGGATCTCGGCCGGGTTGATGATGACATCGGCGATCTCGTCGGCTTCGGCCATCACGGCAACGGTACAGGCGGACGTATGGATACGGCCCTGGGTCTCGGTCGCCGGGACGCGCTGGACGCGATGACCGCCGGATTCGAACTTGAGCTTCGACCAGGCACGCTCGCCGCTGATCTTCGCGATGATCTCCTTGTAGCCACCGAGTTCGCTCGGGCTCTGCGACACGATCTCGGTGACCCAGCGCTGGCGCTCGGCGAAGCGCGCATACATGCGGAACAGTTCGCCGGCGAACAACGCCGACTCGTCGCCGCCGGTGCCGGCCCTGACCTCGAGATAGATGTTGCGGTCATCGTTGGGATCCCGCGGCAGCAGCTTGACCTGGAGTTCGGCCTCGACCGTCGCCAGACGCTCGCGCGTGGCCTTGGTCTCGGCTTCGGCGAACGCCTTCAGTTCCGGGTCGGCCATCATCTCCTGCGCGGTGAGCAGGTCGTGCCAGCCGTTGCGATAGTCCGTGTACAGCGACACCACCGGGTCGAGCTCGGCACGCTCGCGCGTCAGGCGCCGATAGTTGTCGAGGTCGGCCGTGATCTGATCCGATTGCAACAGGCGATTGATCTCCTCCAGCCGCGCCGACAACTGCGCGAGCTTGGCCTCGATGCTGGGTTTCATCCCTCTTTGGGAATGGCGTAAAGCCGGCCGAGCGTGTCGATCAACTGGTCACGCTCCTCGCCGTCGGCGCCGTTGAGCGCACGGGTCGGCGCATGCAGGAACTTGTTGGTGAGGCCCTGCGACAGCGATTCGAGCACCGCCCGCGGGTCGTCGCCCCGCGCCAGCGCTTTTGCCGCACGCTCGACCTCGTGCTGCCGCAGATGTTCGGCGCGCTCGCGCAGCGCGCGGATCGCCGGCACCACGCGCCGGGCCTGCAGCCAGTGCATGAAGTCGTGCACGCCGGCGGTGATGATGGCTTCGGCGGCACCGACCGCCGCGCGGCGCTGATCGACGCCTTCCTGGACGATGCGGCCGAGATCGTCAACGGTGTACAGGAACACGTTGCTCAGACGCCCCACCTCGGGCTCGACGTCGCGCGGTACGGCGAGGTCGACGATGAGCATCGGCCGATGCCGGCGGCTGCGCAGCGCCCGCTCGATCAGGCCCTTGCCGATGATGGGTAGCTGGCTCGCGGTACAGGTGACGACGATATCGTGCTGGGCGATATGGTCGGGCAGGTCCGCGATCGGGATGGCCCGGCCGGAAAACCGCTGGGCCAGTGCCTGCGACTTTTCGAGAGTGCGGTTGGCGAAGGTCACCATCTTCGGCGCGCGGGCGCAGAAATGCGCCGCGCACAACTCGATCATCTCGCCGGCACCCACGAATACGATGGCCTGTTCGGCCACCGACGGAAAGATGCCCTCGGCAACCCTGACCGCCGCGGCGGCCAGGGACACCGAATTGGCGCCGATCTCGGTGCGGGTGCGCACTTCCTTCGCGACCGAGAA
>JANMWG010000011.1:0-15246 GCA_031393885.1 Betaproteobacteria bacterium
GAATGCGGCGGATCCGTCAGGTCCTCGAGCTCGCATCGGGCGGGTACCAGGCTCTCCACAGAGCAATCACTCGCCGCGGGCGAGCTCGTCCTTGACCCACTTCACCAATTCCCCCGCCGGCATCGCGCCCGATTGCCGCGCCACTTCCTTGCCGCCGCGATACAGGATCAGCGTCGGGATGCTGGCGATGTCGCTGGCGGCGCTCGTTTGCGGGCTGGCGTCGGAATCCACCTTGGCGAAGCGCACGCCCGGCAGTTGCGTGGCGGCGTTGGTAAAGTGCGGCGCCATCATCCGGCACGGGGCGCACCAGTCGGCCCAGAAGTCGACGAGCACCGGGAGTTCGGTGTTGGCGATATAGCGCGGAAAGGTCTCGTCGGTGAGCTCGACCGGGTGCGCGGGCATCAGCTTTTCGCCGCAGCGGCCGCAGACAGGTTGATCCTGCAATCGCTCGTCGGGCACGCGGTTGGTGGTGTAGCAGTTGGGGCAGACCAGGTTCATGGGTTTGCTATGCCTCCGTGAGAATCCATTCTGCCGCGCGCTCGGCGATCATCAGCGTCGGCGAGTTGGTGTTGCCCGAGGTGATGGTCGGCATCACCGAGGCGTCGGCGATGCGCAGGCCGGCCATGCCGTGCACGCGCAGGTGTGGGTCGACGACGGCCGTCGGGTCGGTTGCAGGCCCCATCTTGCAGGTGCCGATGGGATGGAAGATGGTGCTGGCGATGTCGCCGGCGAGACGCGCGAGTTCGTCGTCGGTCTGGTATTGCGTGCCGGGCTTGAACTCGTCGGGCGTGAAGCGCGCGAGCGCCTGCTGACCGACGATGTTGCGCGTCACGCGCACGCTCTCGGCGGCAACCTTGCGGTCTTCTTCGGTCGAGAGATAGTTGGCCTGGATAGCCGGGGCATCGTCGAACTTCGGCGAGCGGATGCGCACGAAGCCGCGCGAGGTCGGGTTCAGGTTGCACACGCTGGCGGTGAAGGCGTTGAAGGCATGCAGCGGATCGCCGAAGGCATCGAGCGACAACGGTTGCACGTGATATTCGATGTTGGGATGTTCCCGCTGCGGATTGCTGCGCGTGAACAGGCCGAGCTGCGAGGGCGACATGCTCATCGGGCCGGAGCGCTTGACGAGGTATTCGAGGCCGATCATGGCCTTGCCCAGCAGCGAATTGGCGATCACGTTGAGCGTGCGGGTGTTGGTCACCTTGAACACGGTGCGGATCTGCAGGTGGTCCTGGAGGTTATCGCCAACACCGGCAAGCTCGTGCTTCACGGCGATGCCGTGCGATTGCAGCAAGGCACCCGGCCCGATGCCGGAAAGCTGGAGGATCTGCGGCGTACCGATCGAGCCGGCGGCCATCACCACTTCACGCGTGGCGCGCGCCTGGCGCACGGTGCCGCTGTCGACGAACTCGACACCGGTGCAGCGCTTGACGCCATCGATGGTTTCGACGAGCAGCCGCGTGGTCGGCGCGTTGATCTTCACGGTCAGGTTCGGGCGCGACATCACCGGGCGCAGAAAGGCCTTGGTGGCATTCCAGCGCACGCCGCGCCGCTGGTTGACTTCGAAGTAGCCCACGCCTTCGTTGGTGCCGCGGTTGAAGTCGTCGGTGCGCGGGATGCCGGCCTGCACCGCGGCGTCGGCGAAGGCGCTGAGAATCTCCCACGACAATCGCTGCTTCTCGACCCGCCACTCGCCACCGCCGCCGTGCAACGGGTTGCTGCCGCCACCATCGAGCGTCCAGTGGCTTTCGTGGCGGGTGTAGTAGGGCAGGCAATCGCTCCAGCCCCAACCGGGGTTGCCGGCCTCGACCCAGCGCGAGTAATCGCGGGCCTGGCCGCGCATGTAGATCATGCCGTTGATCGACGAGCAGCCGCCTAGCACCTTGCCGCGCGGGTAGCGCAGCTGGCGGCCGTTCAGCCCCGGGTCGTTCTCGGTGAAGTACATCCAGTCGGTGCGCGGGTTGCCGATGCAGTAGAGGTAGCCCACCGGGATGTGTATCCAGAGGTAGTTGTCATCGCCACCGGCTTCGAGCAGGAGCACGCGGCGCTTGGGGTCGGCGCTCAGGCGGTTGGCCAGCAGGCAGCCGGCGGTGCCGGCGCCGATGACGATGCTGTCGTAGGTCAGTGGGTCGCTCATGGCGCGCAATAGTAGCCTCCGGCACGGCCGTCGAGTAACCCCGCCACGCCACGCGCACCTTCATGGCGCGGGTCGTGAGTGCGTCCGCTCAGCTCCCCGCGGGGGCGCCCAGCTTGCGCACGATGACTTCCATCAGGCACCACTTCGTCAGTGCGCTCTGCAGCAGGTTCACGCCGACGAAGGCGGTGAAGGCGAGCCACCAGGGGCTGACGAAGATCGGGCTGCCGGGAACGCCCAGCGCGAGCGAGAGAAGGATGAAGGTGCCGGCGACGAGACGGACGATTTGCCACGATTTCATGGTGAGACTCCTTGGGAAACGGGGGGTGTGGAGGTCGGGTCGGTGTCGACCGGACCGGTGATCGCGCCCAGGCGGTTGCGATAGGCGACGAAATAGAGAATCGGGATGACCACGAGTGTGAGCACGGTCGACACCGAGATGCCGAAGATCAGCGAGATCGCCAGCCCGTTGAAGATCGGGTCGTCGAGGATGAAGAAGGCGCCGAGCATGGCGGCCGCGCCGGTCAGGATGATCGGCTGGGAGCGGGTGATGGCCGAGCGCACGATCGCGTCCTTGAACGCGACCCCCGCGCGCACCTGCAGGTTGATGAAGTCCACCAGCAGGATCGAGTTGCGCACGATGATGCCGGCGAGCGCGATCATCCCGATCATGCTGGTGGCGGTGTACTGCGCGCCCAGCAGGGCGTGGCCGGGCATGACGCCGATGATGGTGAGCGGGATCGGCGCCATGATGATGAGCGGCGTGAGATACGAGCCGAACTGCGCCACCACCAGCAGGTAGATCAGCACCAGGCCGACCGCGTAGGCGGTGCCCATGTCGCGGAATGTCTCGTACGTGATCTGCGACTCGCCGTCCCACTTCAGCGCGTAGTCGCGATAGGCGTCTTCGGGCTGGTGAATGAAGTATTCGACGAGCGTGCCGCCGCCGGGCGTCGCGATCTTCGCGATCTCGCCGCGCATGGAGAACATCCCGTACAGCGGGCTGTCGACCTTGCCCGCCATGTCGGCGACGACATAGTTCACCGGCAGCAGGTCCTTGTGATAGACCGGCTGCTCGCGCACCGCATCGGTCACGGTCACCAGTTCACGGATCGGCACCAGGTTGCCGGCCGCGGTGCGCACGGTGAGTTGCAGCAATGCATCGAGGTCGCCGTGCCGCTCCGCCGGCAACCGGATCGTTGCGGCGGCGAGATACTTGCTCTGGTCGTGCAGGTAGGCCGTGGCCTCACCAGCCAGACCCGCACGCAGCGTGGTCACGATGGCTTGCTGGGGCACGCCGAGCATCGCCGCTTTCTGGCGGTCGATCAGCAGCATGGTCTTCGGCGCGACGGCGATGCTGCTGTCGTCCGTATCCACCAGCCCCGTCGTCTTCTCGAACACGGCGCGCACCGCCTTGGCCACCTGTCGCCGACCTGCGGCCTCCGGTCCGTAGATCTCGGCCACGATCGGCGACAGCACCGGCGGACCGGGCGGCACTTCCACCACCTTGACGTTGGCGCCGAACCGCTGGCCGATCTTCTGCAACGCTGGCCGCACGCGGGTGGCGATCGCATGGCTTTGCGTCCGGCGCTCGTGCTTGTCGACGAGGTTGACCTGGATGTCGCCCACTTCGCCACTGGCGCGCAGGTAGTACTGGCGCACCAGACCGTTGAAGTTGATCGGAGCCGCGGTGCCCGCATACGCCTGGTAGTCGGTGACTTCTGCAACCGTGGCGAGATAGCCGCCGAGCTCGTGCAGCACCGCGGCGGTCTGCTCGACCGGCGTGCCGGCCGGCATGTCGACCACGACCTGGAACTCCGACTTGTTGTCGAAGGGCAGCATCTTCAACAGCACCAGCCCGGTTGCGGGCAGTGCGATCGAGATCGCGATGAGAACGGCGATGCCCGCACCCAGCAGACGGCGATTGCGCTTGCCGCGCTGGTCGTCGAGCAGGGGGCTGAACACCCGCCCGAACAGCGGTGCGAGTTTCGCGGTGAATCCGTTGCCGTGAGGGGTGGCGGTGTGGGTGGGGGTTGCTTTCAGCCATAGCCGCGCCAGCCAGGGGGTCACGACGAAGGCGATGGCGAGGGACAGCACCATGCCCATGCTGGCGTTGATCGGGATTGGGCTCATGTAGGGCCCCATCAGCCCCGAAACAAACGCCATCGGCAGCAACGCGGCGATCACCGTGAGCGTCGCCAGGATGGTGGGGCCGCCGACTTCATCGACCGCGCCGGGAATGATCTGCGCCAGGGTGCGTCCCGGATGCAGTTGATGGTGGCGGTGGATGTTCTCGACCACGACGATCGCGTCGTCGACCAGGATGCCGATCGAGAAGATCAGGGCGAAGAGCGAGACGCGATTGAGGGTGAAGCCCCAGGCCCAGGACGCGAACAGGGTCGCCGCCAATGTGAGAACTACTGCGGTCCCGACGATCGCGGCCTCGCGGCGGCCGAGCGTCACGAACACCAGGCCCACGACCGACGCGGTGGCGAAAAGCAGCTTCTGGATCAGCTTCTTCGCCTTGTCGTTGGCGGTGGCGCCGTAGTTGCGCGTCTGCGCGATCTGCACATCGGCGGGGATCACGGTGTTGCGCAATGCCTCGACGCGTTTCAGCACCGCACTGGCGACGTCGATGGCGTTCTCGCCCGGCTTCTTGGTGACGGAGATGGTGACGGCGGGATACTCGGCCGGGGCGGCGCCATCCCTGGCGGGAACGCCATGCCAGACATGGCGGGTCGAGGGTGGCGGGCCGTCGCGCACCGTGGCGACGTCGCGCAGGAATACGGGTTTGCCACCCTGCACGCCGACGACCAGCGCGGCGACATCGCTCGCCTGTTGCAGGAACGGGCCCGCTTCGATGGCGATGGCGTGGTTGCCGGAGATCAGATCGCCCACGGGCATGCCGAGATTCGCGGACTGCAGCGCAAGGCGCAGATCGGAGACGGTCACGCCGAGTCCGGCCATTCGCGTGGGATCGATCTCGACCATCGCCGCCCGGCCCGGCCCGCCGATCGTGGTGACGTCGCGGGTGCCGGGTACGCGCTTGATGTCGGCCTCGATGCTGTGCGCCACGCGCTCCAGGTCGTAGGGGCCGGTGGTGGCGGTCCGGCTGAAGAGTGTGATGGCGACAATGGGCACGTCGTCGATGCCCTTCGGCTCGATGATGGGGTCGAGCACGCCCAGGCCCTTGGGCAGCCAGTCGGCGTTCGAGTTGACCGTGTCGTACAGCCGCACCAGTGCCTCGGTTCGCGGTACGCCGACTTCGAACTGCACCGTGACGATTGCCAGCCCGGGGCGCGACACCGACATCACATGCTCGATACCCGATATCCGGCCCAGCACCTGCTCGGCCGGCCCTGCCACCATCTGCTCGATGTCGCCGACGCTTGCACCGGGGAACGGGATCAGCACGTCGGCCATGGTGACGTTGATCTGGGGTTCTTCCTCCCGCGGCGTGACGAACACCGAGAAGATGCCCAGCAGCAATGCCGCCAGGGCCAGCAACGGCGTGATCTGTGCGCCCTGGAAGAAACCGGCGATCCGGCCCGATATGCCCGGCGATGACCGGCGGTGGAGGTCTGGCATCGCGGGGCTCAGCGCACGCGCGCCGCTGCTTGCGCGTCGGTGACGACGCGTTCACCGGGCATCAGTCCGGACAGGACTTCGACTTTCCCGCCGTCGACCCGCCCCAGGCGCACTTGGCGCAGGACCGGTCGTCCGTTCGGGTCGAGGACATAGAGGGCGGTCAGTTCGGCGCGCCGGACGATCGCCTGCACCGGAACCATCAGGCTCACGGCATCGGGATGGGTGGTGCCGGCAGGCAGCGGCAGCCACAGGCGCGCGAACATGCCCGGGCCGACGCCGTCGAGGCCGGCGGGCAGGTCGACCCGCACCTGCACCGTGTGGGTGGCCGGGTCGACGGTGGGCAGCACCTGCACCCGACCCAGTGGCATCCAGCGCCGGGCCGGGGCCAGTCCGGGGAGCTCGGCGCGTGGCGCCTGGCCCGCAACGATCCAGGCCACGACGGACTGCGGGACGGCGGCGGTGATCCGCAGTGCCGACGGGTCGTAGAGGGTGAGCAGGGGGCGACCGGGCATCGCCATGTCGCCCAGCGTCACCGGCACCTCCGCGATCACGCCGGCATAGGGCGCCCGCACGATGAAGAAGCCGCTCTGGGTCCGCGCGACACCGGCCTGCGCCAACTGGGATGCGACCTGCGCGCGCGCGGCCTTGAACTCGGATTCGGCGTTGTCCAGTGCGGCCTGGCTGATGTAGTGCTGTGCGAACAGTTGCTTCTGACGTTCATATTGTCGGGTCGCCGCTTCGAGCGAGGCGCGTGCTGCCACGACCTGGGCGTCACCCGCGGCGGCATTCTGGTCGGCGGCCCGGGCATCGATGCGCACCAGCACCTGACCGGCCTTGACCGAATCCCCGACCCTGGCATCGAGCAGGACGATGGCGCCGGCAACCTGCGCTGCGATGACCGATTGGCGTACCGCCTCGACGACACCGTCGAAGCCCGCAGACGGTGCTGCAGTGGCGATCTGTCCGGGCGCTGCGTCCAGGCCGACGGCGGCGCATGCATGACCGGAAGCGGCGAGCGCAACGACCACAGCGGTGATGAATGAGTGGATCGTGGGCATGGTGTCGATGTCGGGGTTGCGTATCCGTTCCGGGGATCCGGGACTGGAACCGCATCCTGATGCCATGTAGTATTTGCGCAATTACGCAAATAGGCAAGTACAAATTTGCGCAAAACAGCATGAGACAGGAGCCGTGAGGCATGATTGCGCCAGATCAATTTCCGGAGAGACCGAGCATGGAAGGACTAACCAGCGAGGCGTTGGTGCAGGTGGCGTCGTACTTTCAGGCGCTGTCGGAACCCACGCGGCTGCAGATCCTCAATCTGTTGCGTCAGCAGGAGCGCAACGTGGGCGAACTGGCGCAGCTGTGTGGATACAGCGCGGCCAACATTTCGCGCCATCTGACGCTGCTGACCCAGCGCGGGCTGGTGTCCCGGGAGAGCCGGGGCAACAGCGCCTGGTACCGGATTGCCGACCCGTCGATCTACCAACTGTGCGACCTGGTGTGCGGCAACATCGCGCGGCAGTTCGAACGCACCGACCGGAAACGGGCGGCGTTCGTGGCGCCTGCGCCGCGGCGCGGAAAGTCACGTTAACCGCATCGCGATCCCGGGCGGGACGGAAAGCGGCGCTGGACCGGCGCGCGATTGCATAACCGTTGTTCCGTGCCCGTTGCCATCGGCACCGATGCGACAATGCGCGGCTGGATTCACCGCACTGTCAACGTCTGAGGAGAGCGACAACATGGCTAAAACGGCATTCCTGGGTCTGGGCGTCATGGGGTATCCCATGGCCGGGCACCTGAAGAACAAGGGCGGTCACGAGGTCGCGGTGTGGAACCGCACGGCGGCCAAGAGCGCAGCGTGGGTGGCCGAGGTCGGCGGGCGCGCGGCGGCCACGGCGAAGGAGGCTGCCGCGGGCGCCGAGTTGGTGATGATGTGCCTGGGCAACGACGACGACGTGCGTTCGGTCGTGTATGGCGACAGCGGCGCGCTGGCCGGCATGGCTGCGGGCTCGGTGCTGGTGGACCACACCACTGCGTCGGCCGATCTGGCGCGCGAACTGCACGCCAAGTGCAAGGCGCTGGGCATCGGCTTCGTCGACGCGCCGGTGTCGGGCGGTCAGGCGGGCGCGGTCAACGGCCAGCTCGGCATCATGTGCGGTGGCGACGACGCCGACTTCAACCGGGTCAAGCCGGTGCTCGACATCTACGCCAAGAGCTGCGTGCAGATCGGCGGGCCGGGCGCGGGTCAGTTGTGCAAGATGGTCAACCAGATCTGCATCGCCGGTCTGCTGCAGGGCTTGTCGGAAGGCATCAATTTCGCGAAGAAGGCCGGGCTCGACGTCGAGAAGGTGGTGTCGGTCATCTCCAAGGGCGCCGCGCAATCGTGGCAGATGGAGAATCGCTGGAAGACGATGAACGAGGTCAGGTTCGACGGCTTCGGCTTCGCGGTCGACTGGATGCGCAAGGATCTCGGCATCGTTCTCGACGAGGCGCACAACAACGGCGCACGGCTGCCGGCCACCGCGCTCATCGATCAGTTCTATGCGCAGGTTCAGGCCCGGGGGGGCAGCCGCTGGGACACCAGCTCGCTGATGCATCTCCTCGCCAAGGACTGAGAGGTGGCGCCCACCGCCAGTCTCCGCTGCGCGACGCATTCCCCCTCGAGGGGCCGGTGTCGTCGGGAAACCCTGTGGGCGCCGTGCTGATGGAGCAGGCGCGGCCTTTCTCGGAGGCCTGCGAACGTAACCGCGACCCGATCCTTGCCGGGTTGCGGGTCGCGTTCGCCGATCGGCATCTGGTGCTCGAGATCGGCAGCGGCACCGGGCAGCACGCCGTGCACTTTGCCCGGCATCTGCCGCACCTCATCTGGCAGCCGAGCGACGTCGAAGCGCACCTGCCGGGTATCCGCAGCTGGACCGACGCCGCGGCACTCCCCAATCTGTGCGACCCGGTCGCGCTCGACATCAACCAGCCGGCATGGCCTGACACCGGCGCCGATGCGGTCTTCACCGCCAACACCTTCCACATCGTGTCGTGGCCGGTGGTCGAACGCCTGTTCGAAAGGGCGGCGGCGCTGTTGCCGGCCCACGGAATGGTCGTTGTGTATGGCCCGTTCAACTATGGCGGCCGCTTCACGTCCGACAGCAATGCCGGGTTCGACGCGATGCTGCGCGCGCGCGAGCCGGCGAGCGGCATTCGCGACGTCGAGGCCGTCGACCGGTTTGCCCGCCAACAGGGCTTCGCGTTGCAGGCGGACCAGGCGTTGCCTGCGAACAACCGGTTGATCGTGTGGCAACGGGAGTCGGGCCAGTCGCCACCGCCGGTCGCTTCGAGTTTGTAAGACGTTTTATAAAAAAGTACGCAACCAGCTGAAAGGCCGAGTTTTTTTGTCGTTTCACCTTGACACGCCCTATGCCGAATCATTACTGTCTGCGGCGACTGAGAACCAGTCACGGCGCTGGGCGGACGGGGGTTCGGCAGCAGCCGCGAAAATCACAAGTTTCTGAGGAGAGATCGATGAAAAAAGCTAAATTGGTAGCGGCACTGGTCGGCGCGTTGTGCGTTGCAGGATCCACCGGTGCGTTTGCGCAGAAGGTTTACTGGACCACCAGCGGCATGTTCGGCCCGTTCGATATCCGTGGCCTGATTCCCGCGCTGCCGGTCGAGAAGTCGCGCCAGATCACGATCCCGGTCAGCATGTGGATCATCGATCACCCGAAGGGCCTCGTGGTGTTCGACACCGGCAACAACGTTGCCATCGGCGAAAATTGCAAGGCCTACTGGGCGCCGGGCAATTGCGACTTCCTCAAGCCGAGCCAGAAGCGCGAAGACGTGATCGACATGCAGTTGCAGAAGCTGGGCTACTCGGCCGACAAGGTGAAGGTACTTGTCACGTCGCACTCCCACCTCGATCACATCGGCAACATCGAGATGTTCCCGAAAGCCATCCACGTGATGCAGAAGAAAGAACTGTATCAAGCCTGGTGGCCGGAAAAGTTCCAGGGCCGCACCTCCCCCGGCAGCTTCGTGATGGCCGATATCGACAACGCCCGTGAGTTCAACTACCTCGAGCTCAATGGCGACTACGATCTGTTCGGCGACGGCTCGGTGATGATCTACAGCACCCCTGGCCACACCATCGGTCACCAGTCGATGAAGGTCAAGCTCGGCAGCGGTCAGACCATCATCATCTCGCAGGATGCCATCTGGATGCAGGAAAACCTGGATGGATACCCGGCCGGTCTGAACTACAGCGTCAAGGACTACACCGACTCCGTGAACCGCCTCAAGATGATGCGTGACATCGAAGGCACCGAGCTGTTCATGGCGCACGACGGCGAGCAGTTCAAGGCCAAGGGCAACCGCTGGTACAAGTAAGCAGCACACCTCGCAGTCTCTGCCTGTGACGGAAGGCCCCCCGCGAGGGGGGTTTCCGTTTCTGGTGGCCCCCGCGTATGCTCCGCGCCCTCCTGTTCGTGTGTCCTCGTCGCCTTCGTCGTGTCTGAAGCAATCGCCCTAGAATCTGTTTCCAAGCGCTACGGCTCGAAAACCATCATCCACGACCTCTCCTTCTCGGTAGCCAAGGGAGAGATCGTCGGGTTTCTCGGTCCCAACGGGGCCGGCAAGACCACCACCATGCGGATGATCGCGGGTTTCACCACCGCCACCTCAGGACAGGTGCGCGTCGCCGGCTACGACATGGCCACCGACAACCAGGTCGCGGCCCGGCGCCTGGGCTATCTGCCGGAGCAGCCGCCGCTCTACGACGTGCTCGATGTCTCGAGCTACCTGCGCTTCGTTGCCCGGGTGAAGGGCGTTCCGCGGTCGGCCATCGCACGTGAGCTCGACCGTGTCGGTAACGCCTGCCGCCTCGAGACCGTGATGCACCGCGAGATCTACAAGCTGTCCAAGGGCTATCGCCAGCGCCTCGGCCTGGCCCAGGCGCTGCTCGGCGACCCGGAAGTGTTGTTGCTCGACGAGCCCACCGCCGGCCTCGACCCGGGCCAGATCCAGGAAACTCGCGAGGTCATCCGCTCGTTCGGCCGCGAACACGCTGTCCTGATCAGCACCCACATCCTTCCCGAGGTCACGCTCATCTGCCAGCGTGTGGCCATCATCAACCACGGCCGCCTGCTGGCGGTCGATTCGCCGGCCGGGTTGCAACGCGCCTCCGCGCAGTCGAACCGCGTGACCTTGGTTGCCACTGGCCCCGCCGAAGCGTTGCGTGCCGAACTGCTGGCAATCGACGGGGTGAACGAGGTATCGGTCCAGGCGCCGCCCGACGGCACCGGACTGTTGTCGATCGACTGCCAGACCGACGCCCGCGCCGACATCGAATGCGAGATCGCCCGGGCGGTTACGGGCCGCTGGTCGCTGCACCGGTTGCAGCGCGAGCAGCCTACCCTCGAAAACGTGTTCCTGCGCTACATCCAGGGTGGCGCGGCATGAACGGCGTGCTTGCGGTATATCGCAAGGAAATCCTGACCTACTTCCGTTCGCCCATCGCCTATTTCGTGGTGGCGGTCTATCTCGTGGGTGCCGGTTATTTCTTCACCTACAACGTCTTCCTCACCGGCACGGCGACGATGACCGAGACCTTCCGCAACATGAGCATCCTGCTCGTGACCTTGCTGCCCATCGTCTCGATGCGCCTGTTCTCGGCCGAGTACGGCACCCGCACCATCGAGTTGCTGATGACCCTGCCGCTCGCGGCCTGGGAGATCGTGATCGGCAAGTATCTCGGCGCGGTCACCATCCTGCTGCTGATGACGGTGGGCACGATGATCGACCTGATCCCGCTCTATCTCTACGGCAACCCCGAGACCAGCACCATCGCCGCCGGCTATCTCGGCTTCGTGCTGCTCGGCATGGCGTGCCTGGCGATCGGGCAGTTCTTCTCGGCGCTCACGCAGAACCAGATTGTCGCCGCACTCATCACGGTATCGGTGCTGCTCGGCTTCTGGTTCGTCGGCCATCTGTCGGGGTTGCAGGCCACCGAAGGCATGCGCAGCCTGGTGATCTACCTCTCGTTCGCCCTGCATTTCGCCGATTTCGTGCTCGGGCTGGTGCGCAGCGAAGGCGTGGCGTTCTATCTGATCGTGGTGGCCATCGCGCTCACGCTGAACACGTCTTACCTGCGCTGGAAACGCTGACATGGACAAGTCATTTCGCGCAGGGGTGTTGCTGTTCGTCGGTCTTGCATTGTTCGCCACCGGCATCGCGCTCGATGCCGTGCTGGCGATCGCGAACTGGCCGCGGGTCGTGGCCGGTGTCGGTGCCCTTGCGGCGATCGCCGGCGGCTTCGGGCTGCGCGCCGAGCTGATCTCGTTCGTGCAGCGGCGCCGGGGCGAGATCACGCTGTTCACCATCGGGGTCATCGGCATCCTGTTGTGCCTCGCGTGGCTGTCGGTGCGCTTTCCGTGGCGCGCCGACATGACCGAAGGCGGGAAATACTCGCTGTCGAAGTCGACGCTCACGATGCTCGATCAGCTCGACAAGCCGGTCCAGGTCACCTTCTTCGCCGATCCGATGATGCGCGAGACGGTCGACCTCTATCAGTTGATGGCCGCCCGCACCCCGAAGCTCACGGTGGAGGTCTTCGATCCCACGATCAGTCCGGCGCAGGCGCGGCTGATGGGCGTGCAGTTCGCCGGTACCGCCGTCTTGCGCAGCGAAGGCCGGAAGGTGCTGGTGAACGGTCCGAACGAGACCGACATCGCCAACGGCGTCTTGCGCGTGTCGCGTGCCGCCACCCAGAGCATCTGCTTTCTCGACGGGCACGGCGAGCCGGATCCCTTCAGCATGGAGTCGCACGACCACACGGAAGGCGACGCCGGCCATTCGCACGGTCTCGGTTCGAAGCTGATGTTGCACGAGGTGCACGGCATGGCAAAGGCGCGCAGCGCGCTCGAAACCATGAGCTACACGGTCGAGAAGGTTTCGCTGATGCAGTCGGGCACCAGCCTGGCCAAATGCGCAGTGATGGTCGTGGCCGGCCCCCGGACGCCGCTGCTGCCTGGCGAGGTGGATGCCGTGCGCAGATTCATCGATGATGGCGGCAACGCGCTGTTCATGCTCGATCCGTTCGTGCCTACCGGACTCGAGCCGGTCATCCGTGAACTCGGCGTGATTCTCGACGACGATCTCATCATCGACGACGCGAGCCATTTCTGGGCTGATCCGTCGTCGCCCGCGGTCACCGACTACAACCGCCACCAGATCACGCGCGATCTGCCGCTGTCGTTTTTCCCCGGGGCGCGGTCGCTCACCCCCACCCCGGAGCGCGTTCCCAACACGTCCGCGATGCCGCTGGCAAACACCTCGAAACGTGCCTATGGCGAGACCACGCCGGATCGCGCGGAATACGAAGAGGGCAAGGACATTCCCGGGCCGCTCACCATCATGGCGGTGATCACCCGGCATTTCGACAGCTACGACATCGCCGATGCAGCGGCTGGCGCGAAGCCCGCGGCCGACGCTGCCGCGAGGGACACCGCAGCGACCGATGCGGCGGGCAAGAAGCCCAAGTCGAAGTCCCGCATCGTCGTGGTCGGCGATTCCGACTTCGCCACCAACTCGTTCTTCCACATCATGGGCAACGGCAAACTGTTCTTGAATACCATCAATTTCCTCGCCGCCCAGGAAAACCTCATCGGCATCGAGCCGCGCACCTTCGATTCGCCGCGCGTCAATCTCACCAACAGCCAGATGAAGGGCACGTTCTTCCTGTCGGTGATCCTGATTCCGGCGTTGCTCGCCCTGGTGGGCATGGTGGTGTGGTGGCGGCAGCGATGAGCATGACCCGAGGGCGCAAGCACCTGATTGCGGTCTGGTTGGTGCTGTTCGCGCTCATCGGCGTGATCGTGGCGATCAAGGCCGGCGACGCCAAGGTTGACCGGGCCGAGCAGGTCGTGGCCGAGAAAGGCGGCGACCGCTCGCGCCTGCTGGTGCCATTGCCGATCGAGCAGATCGGCGCCATCGAGATCGCCACCGCCGGCACCGTGCATCGCTTCGAGCGCGACCCGGCGGGGGTGTGGTTCTATCACGGCGCCCATGCGTCGGCGCAAGGCGCCCATGAACACCGCACCGATCCGGCGATGGCCGCGCGCATCGACAAGGCGCTCACCGGGTTTGGCCGCGCGAAGATGGAGCGCGACTTCCCGTTCGACCCCAAGCGCACCGACTACGGCGTCACCAGCCCGCAGACGCTGATCCTGGTCTACAAGCGCGGCGAAACGCAGCCTCTGGCGCAATACGCGGTTGGCGAGATTGCGCCCGACACGGTCAGCCGCTACGCGCTGCAGCTCGGCGGCAACCGCGTGTTCACGATGGCGGAGTTCCACGTGCAGAACCTGTTGAAGCTGGTCGAGACCGTAAGTGCACCGGTCGCCAGGGCGGGTATTCCGCTGCGGCCGCCCGAACGCACCGAGGGCACGATCACCGGCAGTGAAAGCGCGTTGCGCGCCCTGCGGGCCCTGCGCGAACCCGCCAGCGGGAAGTAAGCGTTGCCGAAGCCGTGCCGACCCGGATCGTCGCTCGCGACACTGGTGTCGCTGGTGGCTGCGTTGGTCGTGTCGTCGTCCGCATGGGCACACGCCGGGTCGAAGCTCGGGTTCGCGACCATCACCGTCGACGGCCCGGTGGTGCGCTACACGCTCACGCTGCCCGCCAACGCGCAGTCCGCTGCCGATCAAACCGCACCGACCCCTGAAAGCGCCGCGCGGCCGTTGCTCGAGGCGGTGCGCGCGAAGGTTCGGGTGGCGGATGGCGGCGTCGCCTGCGCGATCGCGTCGGCATCGGCAACACCGGCATCCGGTGGTCGCAACGAGGTCGTCGTGGCGATCGAGTTCCATTGCGCGCAGTCGATGCGCGCGCTCGCGATCCACGATGATCTCGCCGATGTTTTCAGCGCCGACTACCACACGATGTCGAACATCGCGGTCGACGGTGCGAGCCACCCGTTCATGTTCGGTGCCGATGCGCGCGAAACCACGGTCGCGATGCGCAGCGAGGTCGCAAGTGGCAGCTTCACGAGCTTCTTTCCGCTCGGCATCGAGCACATCCTCACCGGCTACGACCACCTGCTGTTCCTGCTTGCGCTGGTGCTGCGCGGCGGCCGCCTGAAGTCGCTGCTGGCGATCGTCACCGCCTTCACGGTGGCGCACAGCATCACGCTCGCGCTGGCGGCGCTCGATATCGTGCTGCTGCCCGACCGGCTGGTCGAGGCCACCATCGCGTTGTCGATCGCCTATGTTGCCGCCGAGAATCTGCTGCTGAAGCGGCCGGTGTCGCATCGCTGGGCGGTCAGCTTCCTGTTCGGACTGATGCACGGCTTCGGCTTCTCCAGCGTGCTGCGCGAACTGGGCCTGCCGCACGACGGTCTGGTGTGGTCGCTGCTGGGATTCAACCTCGGCGTGGAAACCGGCCAGGCGGTCGCGGTGGCGATCATCCTGCCGCTGCTGCTGTGGTTGCGGCGCACGCCATGGGAAGCCAAGGCCGTGCGCGGCGCTTCGGTCGTGGTG
>JANMWG010000090.1:0-12175 GCA_031393885.1 Betaproteobacteria bacterium
CACTGGCTCCCCATTGAGGGGTATCGAATTCAGTGAGATTGGGAGGGCATCACCTCAGTAACGGCCGCCCTCGCGTACCGTGAACACCGCTTGCGACTGCGGGTCGACCTCGACCCTGACCCAACCCACTGTCGGCGATCCGAAGGTCTCGAGCCGGACGAGATTCTCCACGCCGGTTCGGGTTTCCGGGTTCCACCAGGGTCGGTCGAGAACGAACCGGTGGCGGTCGCCATGCACCAGCAGCACCGGGCGGCCGAAGGCCTCGGTCTCCCGGCGCAAGGCCGCGAAGAAATCCGCGTAGGTCCGACCGCCCGGTCGCGGCTGTTCGATGCCCGCGTCGGCATGAATGAGCACGACCGCCGCCCGGGCTGAGCGGCTTCGCGCCTGGGCAAATCCCTGCGCCAGCCAGTCGAGGGTGGCGGCACGCCGGACCACGAACTCGGGTTTTGGTTGATCCGCGCCGCCGCGGTTGTCGGCCGACCCGACCACGTGCAGGCCCAGAAACAGCACCTCGTCCTGCCACCAGCGGCTGTTCTCCGGGCAGCACCCGGTGGCGTCGGCGGCCTGTCGCTCGAGGATCAGACGCGAGCGCCCCAGGCTTTCCGGTGTGGCGAAAAACACGCTGCGCAGGTGCCCGAGGCGCTCCTCGGGAACGTAGCGGCCGCCGAGCCAGCGATCGCAGTCGGTCCAGTCGTTGTCGCCGGGAATCAGCACCAGCGGATGCTTCGAAGAATCGAACAGGCGCTTGCGATCGAGATAGATGGCGTCGGTGCATTCGCTCTGGCCGCTCTTGATGTCGCCGACGTGGACCACGAACGCCAGCGTTTCGGCATCGAGGTGGCCGAGCATCGACTCGAAGCGGATGCGCTCGTCGTGGCTGTAGGGCGCATCCCCGGTGACCGCGAAGGCAAAGGGCTCGGCCGATGCCGCGGTCGCCAGCGCCAGGGCGAGCAGGGCGGACGCCCAGCGCAGCGGGCGCCGGCGGCGGCGTGGCGCTGGCGGCACCGCATCGGCAACAGGTCCGGCGGGTGAATACGTCACATCGCACCTGTGCAAAGCGCCGCGGCATCGATGGTGGGAGGCGTCTACTCTCATCGTCGTGGTGAGTGAGTGTTGGTTTTGGCTTCCGATCGGTCCGTTCATCCTCTCCCTGACGGCCGATGTTGACCGGCCCGCCCTGCGGGTGGGCCGGTTTTTTCTGTGCCCGCCGGCCTCAGCTCGCCAAGGGCACAGGCCCCCTGGGGGGAAGGCGCAGCGCAGCGAAGCCTGGGGGTGGACGTTTCATCGGCCCGGTATCGTTCACCAGCGAGCGGGTGGCTGACGCACGATCACCCAGTAGCGCGGATAGGTCTCGAGGTAGCCACCAGCGCGCAGGCCCTTGAAGATGCGGCTCACCATCTCGCGCGAGCAGCCGACGCGGCTGCCGATCTCCTGCTGTGTCGGCGGGGCGCGGATGATCTGGCTACCATCCACCTCGGTGGCCAGCTCCAGCAGCAACTTGGCAACGCGCCCGTAGACGTCGAGCAACGCCAGGTCGCCGACCGACTGCGTCAGCACCCGGACCCGTTGCATCAGCACGTCGATGAGTTCGAGCGCCGCGGACGGCGTGGATTCGAGGAAGTCGCGAAACGCCTCGCGCGACACGCGCGAGACCCGGCATTTCTCGATCGCCTTGACCGAGGCCGAACGCGCGGCGCCATCGAGGACCATTTCGCCGAACACGTGCCCCGGTCCCTGGGTGTTGAGGATGATCTCGCGGCCGTTGTGATCGGCGAGGAACACCTGCACGCGCCCCTCCAGGAGAATGAACAGTTCGTCGCCGCGTTCGCCCTCGTGGATCAGGATCGCGTGTTTGGAATAGCCCTTGACGGTGCCGCGTTCGGCGAGCGCCGCGAGGTTGGCAGGAGAGAACCGGGTCTTGAACGGTTTGAAATCCGGCGGTGATGCGATGGCGGCCACGCGAAGGCTCCGGTGATCGGGAGCCCCTGTTTACACCGAAGCAGTGACCAACGGGAAGCGCCACCGCACGGGTGCGGCGGCGCCCCGGCTATTCCCGGCCCGCGGCGGCGAGCACGAACGCCGGGGTCGCGAAGGCGTGCGCCCATGGTCTTGGCGGATGCACGGTGTCGATCTGCTGGGCGCAGCGCAGCACGCCGTCGTGCAGGCGCGGGGCACAGTCGTCGTCGGCGGCGACCGCCCGGCGATACAGTGAGTGGGCGTCACCGATGCGTCCCGCCCGTTCGAGCCCGGTGGCGGTGTCGGCGATGCAGGCGCAGAAACGCTGGCGCAGCCGCTCGCGCATGCGGTCGGTCCAGGGCACGTGCAACTCGTCCGGCAGGAACGGCCCGCGATACAGGGCGAGCAGGGCGTCGACCCCGGATCCCCGAACAGGGCCGACGGATTGCAGATCACGCATCAGCGTATCGGCATCGAACGCATCGACCTTGACCTTCGCGGAATGCAACGTGACGCGGCCGTTGCACACCACCAGGGCGCCCGGCACCCGTAGCAGATAGCGCAGGCGGTGAAGCGCCGCGGTGAGTGCGTTGTGGGCATGATCGCCATCGAACCCGGGCCACAGGACGTCGGCGAGCGTGTCCTGCGGAATCTGCCGGCCACCGAACACGATGATCGCCTTGAGCAGCTCGAGCGGTCGGCGGGGCAGCTTGCGGCCCACGTGCAGGGGCTGGTCATCCACCGTGACCGCGAAGCCACCCAGGGTCCGGATGCGCACGCGCGGCGCGGGCGGCGTCGTGGCGGTGTCCGGTTCCGGACCGTGTTGTTTCGAGGCGATCACGCGAAGCACGTGTTCGAGTGCGGCGAGCGCGCCGCGGGCATCGCCAATACCGAGGCAACGCTGGGCTTCGTCGATGAGAGCGAGTACGTCGTCCCCGGCTCCCGTTCCGGTCAGTGCTGGCGTCTTGGCGGCATCCATCCCCGAACCCTGTCTTGTGTTGTGCGCCGATGGGCGACACTGCCACGGCAGTCTGACCAGCGGCAGCGGCGGCCGCGATGACGTGCCGCACGTCACAGGTGTGAACTATTCACGCGCGAGCTGGCGCAACTGGTAGATCAGGTCCAGGGCATCGCGGGGTGACAGGGCATCGGGGTCGAGTGCCAGGAGCCGCTCCACGGCGGGATGAGGACCGGTCGATTCGATCGCGGGGATGGCGGGCGCGCTGCCGCCGAACAGGTCGGCCTGCGGCGATGCGGCGCTTTCCAGGTCGGCCAGCTTGCGCTTCGCGCTGCGGATCACGGACCCGGGCACGCCGGCCAGCCGCGCCACCTGCAGGCCGTAGCTGCGCGAGGCGGGGCCGTCGGCCACGGCATGCAGGAACACGATGCCGTCCTTGTATTCCACCGCATCGAGATGCACGTTGGCGAGTTCGCGATAGTCGGCGGCCAGTTGCGTCAGCTCGAAGTAGTGGGTGGCAAACAGCGCGAAGCAGCGGTTGCGTTCGACCAGGTGGCGCGCGATGGCCCAGGCCAGAGACAGGCCGTCGAACGTTGACGTGCCGCGCCCGACCTCGTCCATCAACACCAGCGATCGCGGCCCGGCGTTGTGCAGGATGTTCGCCGACTCGGTCATCTCGACCATGAAGGTCGAGCGCCCGCCGGCCAGATCGTCGGCGGCGCCGATGCGCGTGAAGATGCGATCGAGCGCGCCGATGCGGGCCCGCGCTGCCGGCACGAAGCTGCCGCAATGCGCCAGCAGGGCGATCAGCGCCACCTGCCGCATGTAGGTGGACTTGCCGCCCATGTTGGGGCCGGTGATGAGCAGCAGCCGCCGCTGCGGATGCAGGCGGGTGTCGTTGGCGACGAAGGTCGCGACCTGGCGCTCCACCACGGGGTGACGCCCGCCCTCGATGTCCAGCACTTCATCGCCAGTCAATTCCGGGCACGTCAGGCCGAGCGCACCGGCACGCTCGGCGAACGCCGCGAGGGTGTCGAGTTGCGCCAGCGATTCGGCCAGCGCCTGCAGCGCGGCGACATGCGGGGCCAACTGGTCCAGGAGCGCCTCGTACAGCATCTTCTCGCGGGCCAGCGCGCGGTCCTGCGCCGACAGCGCCTTGTCTTCGAAGCTTTTGAGTTCGGGCGTGATGTAGCGCTCGGCGTTCTTGAGCGTCTGGCGCCGCCGGTAGTCGTCCGGCACCTTCGCGGTGTTGGCGTGCGTGACTTCGATGTAGAAGCCATGCACCCGGTTGTACTCGACCTTGAGCGTGGCGATGCCGGTGCGTTCGCGCTCGCGCGCTTCGAGCGCCAGCAGGAATTCGCCGCTGCGGGTTTGCAGGCCGCGCAACTCGTCGAGATCGGCATCGTGGCCGTCGGCGATCACGCCGCCATCACGCAGCGTGGTGGCCGGGGTTTCGAGCAGCGTACGGGCGAGCAGAGCGCCGATGCCGGCGTCGGGTTCCAGCCCCGCGGCGATGTGCCGCAACGAGGGCAAATCCAGCGGCGCGAGCACCGCCGAGATCGACGGCACCAGCGCCAGCGTATCGCGCAGGCCGGACAAGTCGCGCGGCCGGGCGCTGCGCAAGGCGATGCGCCCGGTGATGCGTTCGACATCGGCACACTGGCGCAGCAGATCGTGCACCCGTTCGCCGAGGTCGCCGCACAGGGCATCCACGATCGCCAGGCGGCCCGCGACGATCGCGTGGTCACGCAGGGGGTGATGCAGCCAGTGCCGCATGAGGCGGCTGCCCATGCTGGTGGCGCAGGTGTCGAGCACCGACAGCAGCGTCGGCGCCGGCTCGCCCCGCAGGGTTTCGGAGATCTCGAGATTGCGGCGGGTCGCGGGGTCGAGCATGACCAGCGCATCGGCGCGCTCCACCGCCAGCTCGCGGATGTGGGGCAACGCCGAGCCCTGGGTGGCGCGAGCGTATTGCAGCAGCGCGGCCGCGGCGCCGATGGCGGGACCGAGATCCTCGGCGCCGAAACCGGCGAGGTCGCGGGTGCCGAACTGCTCCAGCAGCAGGCGGCGGCCGGCGTCGATATCGAACTGCCATACCGGCAGCCGCTTGACGACGGCCTGGGTATCGCCGGGCATGGTGATGGAGGCGTCGTCCGCGATCAGCGTTTCCGCCGGCGCCAGTCGCGTGAGTTCCGCCGGCAGCGATGCGACGGACGTTTCCATCACGCGCAACCGGCCTGCGGCAAGCGAAAGCCAGGCGAGCCCGATCGTGCCGCCGGCGCGACTCAATGCGAGCAGGATGTTGTCGCGGCGGTCGTCCAGCAGTGCGGTGTCGGTGAGTGTGCCCGGCGTGATGATGCGGGTGACCTGGCGTTCCACCGGCCCTTTGGAGGTGGCCGGATCGCCGATCTGTTCGCAGATCGCCACCGACTCGCCCAGCTTCACCAGCTTGGCCAGGTATTGCTCGATCGCGTGATACGGCACGCCCGCCATCTTGATCGGCTCGCCCGCCGTGGCGCCGCGCTTGGTGAGCGTGATGTCGAGCAGCCGCGATGCGCGCTCGGCGTCCTCGAAGAACAGCTCGTAGAAATCGCCCATCCGGTAGAACAGCAACTGGTCGGGGTGCTGCGCCTTGATGCGCAGGTACTGCTGCATCACGGGAGTGTGCTCGGTCGCCATGCGCCGATTCTAGTGCACGGGTCCGGTGATCGAACCGTCAGCCGGCGATGGCGACCACCGATGCGTGCGATCCCGCAGCCCGGTCACCCCCGGGCAGGGCCTTCCGGGACGCCGGCCCGGCGTTGATTGTCGATAAAGCTTCGTGCCTTACTCGGTCACGTGCAGATGCCCGAGGCGGCCCAGGGTGCCCGCGGCGGCATCGATCCGCTCGACCTCCTGCACGAACGGATCGGTATCCATGTCGCCGAAATCGGTCGCGTCGATCGGCTGGTAGTCGGCCCAATCGGCTTCGGCTACCGACGGCCACCCGGGTGCCGGTTGTTCGGCCAGCGCTGACAGTGAGAGCACCGTGGTGTAACGATCGCCGGACTGCTCGATGCGTGCCGGCAGCGCGGCCTGCGGCAGCCACACGATGCTGGTGGCCCGCTCGTCACGACGACGCTGCAGTTGCAGCGCCTGTTCGCCGAAGCTCTCGGTGGTGCCGGTCGGTTCGAAGCGCGCGCGAACGTCGCCGGTCAGCATCGACGCCAACGCCTCCCAGCGCGGGGCGGCATTGCGTGAATCGAGCTCTTCGGGCGTGTAGTCGACGATCCGGTGCCATCGGTGAAACACGCGCCGCAGCGCCACCCGGCCATCGGCGGTCCGGGTCCAGATCTCGAGCGCGCCGCCATCGCCATCGGCGGTCACCACGCGATCGGCATCGCGATACAGGTACCAGCTCGATTCGCTCACCGGTCGCCCGTCGTGGCGGGTGATGGTCTGTGAATAGCGGGCCGCCAATGGCCGCGGCGACGATGCACCCGTTGCCGTATCCGTGGCGGCGAATGCCGGTGGCGCGAGGGCGGCGATGGTTGCCGCCAGGCCAAGGAACCTGCGAAGAAATGCCTGCATGAGACCGTGCCCCCGTGGGTACGAAAAATGGAAAAGAGCGGGGCCGCCCGCAGGCCGCCCGCTCCACCTTTCACCGATACGTCAGAAGCCGAAGGCTTCCTTCATCACGTGATAGATCCAGTGCTGCTCCATCGAGCCGCGTACCAGGTGCGAACGCGGGCCGACGGCGTAGACCGCCACGTCTTCGCCGGCATGCGTTTCCGAACCCAGCGGAATGGCGGCCTCCTGCAGGAATCCGAGCGCCTCGGTGTCGACTGCCGTCAGATCGGGCCGCACCGCCGAGTTCGTGGGCAGCGTGCCGCGCCAGCCCGGACCGTTCTGGTAGCCCAGGGTGGTGTACGGCAGGCTCAGACTGTCCTTCGCCAGCGTCGGGGCATCGCCATCGATGTCGGGCACTTCGGCAACCTTGCCCAGGATCGGATTGCCGCGATGCGGATAGCCGGCGATGGTGAACACGTGGCTGTGGTCGGCGGTCACGATGATCAGCGTGTCCTTGAGCGCCGGATCGTTCGACCCGATCGTCATGTCGTAGGCCTTCTTCACCGCCTTGGAAAACTCGATCGTGTCGATCAGGGCGCGCTTGGCGTTGCCGGCATGGTGCGCATGATCGATCCGTCCTGCCTCTACATGCAGGAAGAAGCCGCTCGCATTCTTCTTGAGGATGTTGACCGACTTCTCGGTCATCTCGGTCAATGACGGTTCGCCCTTCTCGCCGCTGGCGGTCAGACGATCGGCCTCGTACTGCATGTGCGAGTTCTCGAACAGGCCGAGCAGGTGGGTCGTGGTCGCCGGATCGGCGGCGTCGAACTGCGCCTTGTTCCACGCATAGACGGCGCCGACGCCGCGGGTGCTGACCCACTCGGCGGTCAGGTCGCGACCGTCGCGGCGGGTGCCGAATGCGGTACCGCGCTCCGGTTCCTTCACGGTGTTCGGGTAGAAGAACGTGCGCCCGCCGCCCATCGCCACCTTCAGGCTGTTGCGCACCACCGGCGCCAGATCGATCAGTTGCGCCGAGATGTCCTTGACGGTGCAGGCGTTGGCCGCGAAGCCGCTGGCGATCTCGAATTTGCGGATCTCGCGGTCGCTCTCCCAGTCGCGTATGGCGATATGCGAATACGTGGCGGCCGGGGTCGCATGCGTGAGACGCGCCGTCGACACCACGCCGGTGGCCTTGCCGGCCGCGGCGGCTTGCTCGAGGATGGTCGTGAGCTTCTTGCTCTCGGTCACCACGGCGCTGCATTCGCCGCGCGCGGTCGTGTGGTCGACGGCGAGCTGGCCTTCGCGACCCTTGTAGCCGGTGACCATGGCGGTCATGGTCGGCGCCGAGTCCGGGGTCTGCTGATCCCACGAGTAGGTCTTCGACAGCGCCAGATTGGGGAAGCCTTCGAACGACAGGCTGTTCTCCTCGCCGGTCTTGCCTTTCATCTGGCCGTCGAGAATCCGGGCGGCCGTCACGGTCGACACCCCCATGCCGTCACCGACGAACAGGATGACGTTCTTGGCCGGCCGTACATTGGCGAAGGTCTGCTTGCTGCGCTGGATGAAGGCCTGGCCGCCGGTGAACCAGTCGGCGACCGATTCGGTGCCACCGGTGGTGGGAGCGCCGGCCAGAGCCGGTGCCATCGTGCCGCCGATCATGGCGACGGAAACCGCGAGCGCGATTGTCCGCTTTGCGAATTCGGGATGCATGGTTGATCTCTCCTGAAAAGTGTGGTGTTGGCTGGTTTGCGCGATCGAGCCCCCGCCCGGTCGCGATCGACAAAAGCGGTTACGAACGGCGGCGCCGCTGCGCGACAAAGCCGAGGGCTGCCATGCCTGCGGCCAGCATCGCCCAGGAAGACGGTTCGGGAACCGGCCGGACATCGAGGCTCACATTATCGATACCCACGACCAGCGGACCGGCGTTGGCGACATTGGCGAAGCGCAACTGGTAGGTTCCGCCCGCGGCGAGGTAAGGCGTCAGATCGAACGAGTAATCGGCGTAGGCGGCGATCGGTGCCCCATCGGCCGAGAGCAGGTTCGCGACCACGCTGGCGCCGGTGTCGAACGGTCCGGCCCCGGCCTTCAGCAAGTCCACCCGCAAGTACTGATTGGGGAAGTTCGAATAGTCGAGATCGGCCGTCTGCGTTCCACCGACGCCGTGCCCGTCGAGCGCGAACAGCTTGAAGGTGAGCGTCGCCGCGGTCACACCGATGGTGCTGAAGCTCTGGCTGATCGCATTGGCGCTCGGCTGGGCGGCGTCGAGAAACGCGTAGAAGTTGCCGCTCGCGGGCCCCGGTACCGCAAAACCACTGCCGGGAGACGTCGTCGCGCCGATGACGCCGGCGCCACCGAAGATGCCGGCGCTGCTGGCGGTCCAGCCGGTGATCGGGCCAGGGCTGTAGATATCGGCGCCATCGGCTTCGAAGCCGCCGTTGGCGATGAGCTCGAGCGCGCTCGCGGATTGCGCGCCGAGTGCCGCGGCCGATAACAGCAGGCTTGCGGCCAGACGTCTGGCTGGTCTCATGGGAGGGTTCCCTTTTGTTTGGATTCAGGATGTGCGGCGCTCGATGGAAGAACCGATCGCCATGGCAGGTTACGCAGCCGGCGTTACATCCCGACGGGTACGAAGGAGCCACCAATCCGCTGTTTGGCGCATGCCTGTGTCACGAAGTCGTAAACGATGTTTGCCAGCGGTGTTTTCTCATCCGTCACCGCCGAGGCGGAATCCGGATTGACCCCCATCGATGGTTCCATCAGAATCGAACGATGGAAGAGAAGACCGCCATCGCCGCGCTCGCCGCGCTCGCCCAGCCGATGCGCTTGCGCATCTTTCGCGCCCTGGTCGGCGCCGGCCCGCAAGGCATGACGCCCGGTGCCCTGTCCGCCATGCTGGACGTGCCGGCGTCTACACTATCTTTCCACCTGAAGGAGCTGACGCGCGCCGGCCTGGTGACGCAGGAACGCGAGAGCCGCAACCTCATCTATCGACCGTCGATTGCCCGGATGAACGATCTGCTCGGCTACCTCACCGCCCACTGTTGCCAAGGCGCGGCCTGCGAAATCGCGGTCGCCCCGGCCTGCGCCACCTGCTAAATCCGGCCACTGCCGATTTGCTGCGACAACGGAACCCCGATGAACGCGAAGATCTACAACGTGCTGTTCGTATGCACCGGCAATTCGGCGAGATCCATCCTGGCCGAGGGCCTGCTGAACCACCTCGCGCCGGGTCGGTTTGTGGCGTACTCCGCCGGCAGTCACCCGAGCGGCACGATCAATCCGTTTGCCCTGACGACACTCCAGAACATGGGCATCCCCACGGCCGGGTTTCGCAGCAAGAGCTGGGGCGAGTTCGCACAGGCCGGCGCGCCCGCCCTCGACTTCGTCTTCACTGTCTGCGACAACGCCGCCGGCGAGACCTGCCCGGTGTGGCCTGACCAGCCGATGACGGCCCACTGGGGCGTACCCGACCCCGCCGCGTTCGAAGGCACCAACGAACAAAAGGCCCGCGTCTTCTTGTCCGCCGCCTTGACGTTGAAGCGACGCATCGAACTGCTGCTGTCACTTCCTGCCAGGAGCCTCGACTCGATAGCCATCCAGCGCGAGATCGACAACATCGGCAAGAGCTGAACCATGGTCGATCTGCGCCGCAAACTCATCGCCGAGACACTGGGCACCGCGTTGCTGCTGGCTGTGGTGATCGGCTCCGGCATCATGGCCGAGCGCCTGTCGGGCGGCAATGTCGCGATTGCCCTGCTGGCCAACACGCTGGCGACCGTGGGCGGCCTGTACGTCCTGATCGAGGTGTTCGGTCCGGTGAGCGGCGCGCATTTCAACCCGGCCGTCAGTGCCGTCTTGGCGATGCGCGGCGCATTGCCGAAGGCCGCGTTGCTGCCCTATGTGGCAGCGCAGCTCGTCGGCGCGATGCTCGGTGCGTGGCTGGCCCACGCCATGTTCGACCTGGCGATCCTGCAGTTCTCGACCCACGTGCGCGGCGGCACCGGCCAGTGGATCGCCGAAGCCGTGGCCACCGCCGGCTTGTTGCTCGTCATCCTGCGCGCGCCGGCCGGGCGGGCCGCGGCCATGGTGGCCAGCTACATCGGCGCCGCTTACTGGTTCACCGCGTCCACATCGTTCGCGAATCCGGCGGCGGCGTTCGGCCGCATGTTCTCGGACAGCTTTGCCGGCATCGCGCCGGCCAGCGTCGCGGGCTTCGTCGTGGCGCAGTTCGGCGGCGCGCTGATCGGCCTGGGCATACATCGCGCGCTCGCCACGCCGCGCGCCGGCCACGCGAACGTCGTCTCAGGTGAAACCGGCACCGTCGAATCGACCTGATCGCATCGCGCCGCTTCGCACTCTTGCACCTCTCGTCTGGATTGTTCGCCACCCTCATGCCATCCGCAGCCGACGTTTCCGTGCCGGTCACGATTTACCACAACCCCGACTGCGGCACCTCGCGCAACGCCTTGGCGCTGATTCGCAACAGCGGTGTCGAGCCGGTGATCGTCGAGTACCTGAAGACGCCGCCGGGCCGCGCGACGCTGGCCGGGCTCATCGCAGCGATGGGTCTGCCCGCGCGCAACGTGCTGCGCCGGCAGGGCACGCCCTACGACGAGTTGAAGCTCGACGATCCGGCCTGGACCGACGATCAGCTCATCGACTTCATGGTCGCGCACCCGATCCTGATGAACCGGCCGATCGTCGTCACGCCTTTGGGCACGCGCCTGTGCCGGCCGTCCGAAGCCGTCCTCGACATCCTGCCGTCACCGCAACTCGCACCGGTTGCCAAAGAAGATGGCGCAGCGGTCATCGATGCGAAAGGCCGCCGTGTCGCTTCTTGATTCGAGTCTGCCCAACATCGACGCGGCGCTGTTCGACAAGCCGACCGGCACACGCTTGTCCGGCGCCGGCGCTTCGACCCACGCACCGCGCTTCCTGCTGCTCTACGGCTCGCTGCGGGAGCGCTCGTACAGCAAGCTGCTGACGCTGGAGGCGGCCCGGCTCCTGCTGGCCATGGGCGGGGAGGTTCGCGTCTTCGACCCCGCCGGTCTGCCGTTGCCGGACGCCGCACCGGAGACCCATCCCAAGGTCCAGGAGCTGCGCGAGGCGGCCACCTGGGCCGAAGGCATGGTCTGGACATCGCCGGAGCGCCACGGGGCGATGACCGGCGTCATGAAGGCGCAGATCGACTGGATTCCGCTCAGCATCGGTGCCGTGCGCCCGACGCAGGGAAAGACACTGGCCGTGATGGAGGTGTCGGGCGGCTCGCAGTCGTTCAACGCCGTCAACCAGATGCGCGTGCTCGGCCGCTGGATGCGCATGATCACGATCCCGAACCAGTCGTCGGTCGCCAAGGCCTTCCTGGAGTTCGACGAAGCCGGGCGCATGAAGTCCTCGGCTTACTACGAACGAGTCGTCGACGTGATGGAAGAACTGATGAAGTTCACGCTGCTCACACGCGATGTCTCGCCCTACCTGGTGGACCGCTACAGCGAGCGCAGGGAAAGCGCCGACGAATTGTCCAAGCGGGTCGACCAGCGCGCGATTTGAGAAGAGAGGAAGTGGTCGGTCCGCACGCGCGGGTCCGGCGTGGCGGCGTCGACTTCCGCCACAGATACGCGCCACGCCGCAGGCGATCACCTGCTCTTGTTGCCGATGCAGGCCTTGCCCGAGGACATCACAGCGACCAGCAAGTATCAGGTGCTGACCGAAGGG
>JANMWG010000107.1:0-8873 GCA_031393885.1 Betaproteobacteria bacterium
CGACGCACAGCGTCGAGCAAGGCCGCGGGCTGGGTCCGCGCGGGGTCGAAGCGTACCGAGGCACGCTGCGTGCCGGCGTTCACGCTGGCCTGCAACACGCCGTCTTGCGCCATCAGCGCTGCCTCGATGATCCCGGCGCACGCGGTGCAGTAGATGCCGCTCAGGCGCAAAGCCGACTCGGCATGGAGCGCAGCGCCGCGGATAGCAGGCCCGGACGCGGGCATCGTGGCGCGCGAGTCCATGCGGCGGACTCGATGGCACGTGTCGATCGTGGGTATCACGTCACGCTGCTCAGACCGGCCCCCGGGCGATTCCACCTGCCGGCATGACCTCTCGACGCGGTGCAACCCACAGGCGGAATACGAACCAGGCGATCAGCAGGGAGCCGATAGCGAACACGGTGTCGCCAGGGACACGCATCCACACCAGCAGATGAATGATCGGCTTGCCCATGAACTCGGCGGAGCGCGCGTACCAGTAGCCGTGCTCCAGCGCGGCCTGCAACTGCAGCACGCCCATAGGCAACAGGGTGAGCAGGGCCATCAGCGCGAGGCCGATGTTGAGCGCCCAGAATGCCCCGGCCAGCGTAGCGTTGTTCCACTGCGCTTCGGGCTCGAGCCCGCGCAGGCAGAACAGCATCAGGCCGATCCCGAGCATGCCGTAGACGCCGAACAACGCCGTGTGACCGTGCAGCGGCGTCAGGTTGAGGCCTTGCATGTAGTAGAGCGCCATCGGCGTGTTGATGAGAAACCCGAACAGGCCGGCGCCGACCAGGTTCCAGAAACTGACCGCGAGGAAGAACCGGATCGGCCATCGGTAGCGCTGCATCCACGGCACGGCCTGGCCATGCCGCCAGGTTTCATGGGCCTCGAGCCCGATCAGCGCCAGCGGCACCACTTCGAGAGCCGAGATGCTCGCGCCGAGCGCGACCACCGCCGTGGTGGTGCCGGCAAAATACAGGTGATGGAAGGTGCCGAGGATGCCACCGGCCATGAACACGATGGTGGCGAACAGCACGTTGATCGTTGCCGACTTCGCGCGCACCAGGCCGAGTTTCACGAACAGGAAGCTGATGACGGCCACCGCGAACACCTCGAAGAAGCCCTCGACCCAGAGGTGCACCACCCACCAGCGCCAGTATTCGACCATCGACAGATGCGTGTGCTCGTTCCACATCAATCCGGCGCCGAACAGCAGACCGATGGCCGTGGTGGACAGGAACAGCAGGCCGACGATGGACGAGGTTTCGTCCTTGCGGACGATGGCCGGCCACAGCGCACGCCCCACGAGCAACAGCCACAGCAGCAACCCGATGAACAGGAACCACTGCCAGAAGCGACCGAGATCGACATACTCCCAGCCCTGGTGGCCGAACCAGAAGTTGTGCTCGAGTCCGAGCTTCTGCATCACCGCGAGCCACTGCCCGGTGAAGGCGCCGACGACAATCACCAGCAGGCACCCGAACAGGACGTTGACGCCGAGACGCTGATATCGGGGTTCATGCCCGGAGATCGCCGGACCGATGTACAGACCGGTCGCCAGCCACGCGGTCGCGATCCACAACACCGCGAGCTGCGTGTGCCAGCTGCGGGTAAGCGCGTAGGGCAGCACCTCGGAGAGCGCGATGCCGTAGGCGTTCTGGCCCTCGACCTGGTAGTGCGCGGTGGTGGCGCCGAGCAGGATCTGCACGAGAAACAGCGCGACCACGAGCCAGAAGTACTTGGCGGTGGCCTTCATCGATGGCGTCAGGACCAGGCCACGCAGCGGGTCCTGCGGCGGCGGCGCCAGCGCTTCGGCCTTGTCCTTGTGGTGCCAGACCGCGTTGTGCCACGCCAGCAGACCGATGCCGGCAAGCATGAACAGCACGCTGAACACCGTCCAGATGAATGCAGCCGAGGTCGGCGCATTTCCGACCAGCGGTTCATACGGCCAGTTTTGCGTGTAGCTCATCGGCTGCCCGGGCCGCTCGGTGACGGCCGCCCAACTGGTCCAGAAGAAAAACGCCCCGAGCGCATGGCGGTATCGGGCATCGGGCACGGTGTCTTCGCGCATCGCGTAGCCCACGCGCAACGCATGCGTGGCCGGATCATTGGAGAACAGGCTCGTGTAGTGCGCTGCGACTTGCGCGATGGCCTGTGCCCGCTCGACCGGAATCACGATGAGGCTACTGGCGGCGTCATAGGTGTTGCGCCGGATCTGCGGCCGCAATCCGGCCTGGATGCCCGCCTGCGCGGCGGGGTCGAGATCGGCGTAGGCGATCCCGTCTTTGGCGCGGGCACGCAGATCGAGCCAGGCCATGGTCTCGCGATGCAGCCAGTCCGCCGACCAGTCGGGCGCGACCAGTGCGCCGTGGCCCCAGATCGAGCCGAGTTGCTGGCCACCGATGCTCTGCCAGACCTGGCGGCCGAGTTCGATATCCGCACGGGTGTAGACGATATCGCCACGCTCGGTGACGACGCGTTCCGGCATCGGTGGCGCCTGCCGGAAGATCTCGCCTCCCATCCAGAGGAGCACGCCGAAGCCGACGACCAGCAACGTGCCCAGGCTCAACCAGAGTCTGCGGGTGGTGGACATCGGACCATCTCCTGGCGGATTCACGGGCGGATGGTCGGCCCTTCCTGCACGGTCGGGATTGATATGGATCAATGCGGGGAGCCATGGCGCCGCAGGCAGCTGCGCCGCTGCGGCCGAACAGTGCCCAACAACTTGTGGGCTGCGCTAATCGCCCTTTCGGCCGAGCACCCGGAGCTTGTCCAGCCACGCCTCGCAGGCTTCGGCGTCGAGCGTGGCCACCGAACCGACCAGCGTCTCGCGGATCGGCGCGATGCCGGACATGCCGAGCACATTGCGTTCGAGCGACTTGAGGGCATGGGCGCGAAAGTAGTAGCGATAGACCACCGCAGGCATGCCCATCGTCACCGGGCAACGCGCCGAGCGACCGGTGAGCAGCTGCTTCGGCAGGTGCGGACCGTTGGCGGGCGTTGCCGCGAAACCCGGTCGCAACACCTGCTCGAAAAAGCCCGAGAGCAATGCCGGCATCCCGCCCATCCACAGCGGAAAGACCAGCAGCAGATGCCCGGCCCAACCGATCGTGTCCTGTGCGGGTTTCAGCGAGGCCGGCAGCGCGCCCTCTTCGAAGGCAACCTGGCTTCGAAGCAGCGGAAAATCGAGACGAGCCACATCGAGCATGCGCACCTCAGCGCCGGCCTCGCGCGCCCCTTCTGCGTAGGCGTCCGCCAGCGCATGGCACAAATGACGGCTGGTGGCGTCAGGGTGACCCTGGATGATCGCGATGCGCTTGGTCATGGCGTGATCGAGCGCGGGGTGGGACCGTCGGGAATTGATCCAGCGCAAACCCGGTTCGAAGGTGTGCAAAGAAGGCCCCTCCACGTCGCAGCGTTTGCCTCGACTTTGCGGGCGACGTCGAACCGCGAATCGGTACCACCGATTCGCGTACGATCGGTTCTCGATGACTCGATCGAAATTGTGTCGCGAGCGCGCCCGGAGAACACTTCTCCATTCGAGCACCGAACGGCTCCCTTGCATCTTGGCAACGCTGCAAGCTCCTCGACGATCATCGAGAAAGCGACTTCGCCTGATTGCGTGAATCAGTCAGACATAGAGCAGTCCCGAACGTCCATGGAAAAGCGATTGAATTGGACTCGCCCCCAAGTACTTGCCGCACTGCATCTGTACACTCAGCTGCCGTTCGGTCAGCTTCACCAGCGCAATCCTTGCATCCGCCAACTTGCGGAATGGCTGGACCGCACGCCAGGCTCTGTCGCGATGAAGCTGACGAATCTCGCGAGCCTCGATCCTCAGATTACGTCGAGCGGCCGGCGCGGGCTGAGTGGAGCGTCTGCCGTGGATCGCACGCTTTGGAAGGAACTGGAGGCCGACTGGGACACGGTTGCCCTGCAGGCTGCCGCCGAATATGACCGGTTGGCATTGAACCATGGGATTTCCGGTGAGGTGGATACCGACATCGAACCACCCTTCGATGAACCGGGAAGAACACGCGACGCGGTGGTCTCCGTACGAGTCAACCAGACGCGGTTCCGTCGATCGGTGCTGTCGAGCTACCGGAGTCGCTGTTGCGTCTCCGACTTGGGCGATGAACGTCTGCTGGTCGCAAGCCATATCGTCCCATGGGCGCAGGACAGCCGGAACAGGCTCAATCCCCGTAACGGTCTGTGCCTCTCGACGTTGCACGACACCGCTTTCGACCGGGGATTGTTCACGGTGACACCCGAAGGCGGCCTTTGTGCCGACAACCTGCCTTACCCCTACAACGCACGCCCCAACATCGCGTGCAGCAGCACATTGCACCCGGCCTCCAGATCCTCCGGCGTGGCGTTCTCGATCTCGTTGTGCGAAATGCCGCCTTCGCATGGCACGAAAATCATCGCCGTCGGCGCGACGCGCGCGAGATAGACGGCGTCGTGACCGGCCCCGCTCACGATGTCCATGTGACGGTACCCGAGTCGTCCGGCGCCAGCGCGGACGGCATCGATGCACGCGGGGTCGAAGGCGGTAGTCGCAAAGCTTGAATTGAGGGTGACGCCGATGCTCACGCCAGTATCGGTGGCGACCTGGGCGCAGGTGCTGCGCAGCGTGGCTTCCATGGCATCGAGGTCGGGCGTTTGCGCATGCCTCAGGTCGACGGAGAAGCGCACCTCGCCGGGCACCACGTTGCGCGAGTTGGGTTTGCACTGAATAAAGCCGACGGTGCCACGACCGTTAGGGGCGTGCTCGTGGGCGATGCGGTTGACGGCCTCGATCACGCGCGCGGCGGCCAGCAGGGCGTCGCGGCGCAGATGCATCGGCGTGGGTCCGGCGTGCGAATCCTGTCCGGTGACGACCACGTCGTACCAGCGCAGGCCCATCACGCCGGTGACCACACCGATCGTGTTGCGGGTGTCTTCGAGCACCGGGCCCTGCTCGATGTGGGCTTCGAAGTAGGCCCCGACCGGACGCCCGCCGCAGGCGAGATCGCCGGCGTAACCGATGCGGGTGAGCTCGGCCCCCACGCTCAGGCCGTCGAGATCCTTGCGCGCCAGTACGTGGGCAAGATCGAACACGCCAGCGAACACACCGGAACCCATCATCACGGGCTGGAATCGGGTGCCCTCCTCGTTGGTCCAGATCGCCACTTCAACGGGTGCGGCGGTTTGCAGGCCCTGGTCGTTCAGGGTGCGCACCACTTCCAGTGCGGCGAGCACGCCGTAATTGCCGTCGAACCGGCCGCCTGAGGGCTGAGTGTCGATGTGGCTGCCGGACATCACCGGGCCGCGCGCGGGGTCGGTGCCCGGTCGGCGGGCGAAGATGTTGCCGACCTTGTCCACTGTCACGGCCATGCCGGCGTCGCGGCACCATCCGGCGACCAGGTCGCGCCCCTGCCGATCGAGGTCAGTGAGCGCCAACCGCCGAACACCGCCCTTGTCGGTGGCGCCGATCTTCGCCAGTTCCATGAGCGAACCCCAGAGACGCACGCCGTTGATACGGATGTTTTCTATTGCAGCCATGTTCCGTTTCCTTTCCCGTCTGGTCGGCAGTTCGGTGCCGCGAGGCGGCGGGTTCCGGTGCCACCTGGATTCAGCGCCAGAACCAGCCCAACGCCCGACATCTGCCGTGAATGGTATTCCGGTGGACACGTCGTGGCGTGATCGGCGCCGCGAAACTGCCGGTTTCTACAGAAAGCGGCATCGGCAGCTTGGCCCGTTTCCTGTCTGTTTGTGCCGCGACCACGGCACGGGATGACGCGAGGGTGTCATCTCGCTGGCCACAGTATCTACTTCTCGTTAGATCTTTAAGAAACTTAGACCCTGGTCCCGATTTCGCTCATGTCCCGTCTAGAAACAAATCGATCGTAGTGGAAGTTTTCAGAACCGCTGTTGTGAATGCCGGCTTCCAACCATCGATCGAGTGATGCACTGCGGCATGCCCTGGTCCCGAAACACCTCGGCGCCTTTTCAACGACACCTGGGACTAACCACATGAAACTTCGCAACGTCTTCGCGGCAGGGCTGATCGCCGCTTCTCTCCTCCCGACCTTCGCCAAGGCGGCCGATATCACCTTCGATGTGGTGAGCACGCCGGTCATCGCCGGCAACGCCGCCAAGATCGAGTTCAAGGGTAGCCCGCTGTTCTCCATCGCATTCCCGAACGCCGGGAATGGCTTCGACTTCACCATCTCCAACGGGTCCGACAGTGGATTCGATGGCCTGAGCGGCAACATCGGCGGCACCTTCACGGTAGGTGCCATCACCATCAACGGTCCGATGCAGGACGCGCCAGTCACCGGTACCGGCATCTTCAGCATCTTCGACGGTGCAACGACGCTCACCGCCGCTCTCACCTGGGATTCGATCTTCAGCGTCGGCACCACCACGGCGCTGAACTTCAACGCGGTTGCGAATCTCACCAACGTTACTTACGCCGGCACCAACGCGGCGTTGCAATCGATCGTCACCAGCATCGACCCGACGTTCAACCTGTCGGCGCAGTTCGGCCGCACCATGTCGCTGACGCAGTTGATGACCGCCGCGCATACGACCACGACCACCTACTCGGGGTCGTTCGCCGCCCAACCGGTGCCGGAGCCTTCGACTTACGCTCTGATGATCGTCGGCCTGGCGGTCGCCGGTGTGGCCGCGCGCCGCCGCAAGATCGTGCAGGGCTGAAACACCCGCAGCACACGGTGGTTGATCACCGAAAGACCGTTCCCTCGGGAACGGTCTTTTTCTTTGTGCAGGGCGTTAGAAACGACTGGTTCGTTTCTCGTCTCGATGACGAAAGATCCCCGGTCCACAAAGAAGAATCCATGACGCGGGCCGCCGCGCCGAAGCCCCGGAAACCTCCTACCAGAACCTGATCGACGGCCGCTGGCAGGATGCGTCGGACGGGCGCAGCCTCGAGGTGCTCTCGCCCAGCGACGGCCTGCCGTTTGCGCGCATCGCTCGCGGCACCGCAACCGATATCGATGCGGCCGTGGCCGCCGCGCGCCGGGCGTTCGAGGAAGGCCCCTGGAGCCGGATGACCGCCACCGAGCGCGGACGCGCTGATGCTGAAGCTCGGGCAAAGCATCCTCGACCACTTCGACGAGTTGGCCGAGCTCGAGGCACGCGATACCGGCAAGCCGATGAAACAGGCGCCCGCCGACATCACCGCCGCGGCTCGCTATTTCGAGTTCTACGGCTCGGCCGCCGACAAGTTCCACGGCGATGTCATCCCGCTTCTCGATGGCCACATGGTCACCGTGCTGCGCGAGCCCAAGGGCGTCACGGGACACATCATTCCCTGGAACCATCCGGCGCAGATGTTCGGGCGCACCCTGGCGCCCGCGCTCGCCATGGGCAACGCCACCGTGCCCAAGCCCGCCGAGGAGGCGTGCCTCACCCCGGTGCGGATCGCGCAGCTCGCGCAGGAGGTGGGGTTTCCGCCAGGGGTGATCAACGTGATCACCGGTCTGGGCGAGGAGGCCGGCGCGGCGCTCTCGGCGCATCCGGGCATCGATTTCCTGTCGTTCACCGGTTCGCCCGAAGTGGGCACGCTGGTGCAGATCGCCGCCGCGCGCAATCACATCGGCTGCGTGCTCGAACTCGGCGGCAAGTCGCCGCAGATCGTGTTCGACGACGCCGACGTCGATGCCGCGATCCCGGTGGTGGTGAACGCCATCGTGCAACACGGTGGTCAGACCTGCTCGGCGGGCAGCCGGGTGCTGGTGCAGAAATCGATCTACGACCGGTTCCTGACGCGGGTGGCGGAGCGCTTCGCGCAGTTGCAGGTCGGCTCCTCGACTATGGATCTCGATTGCGGCCCGCCGATCAGCGCCAACCAGAAGTCGGGGTGCAGGGCTTCATCGATCGCGCCAGGCACGACCGCATCGGCGTGCTCGCTCGCGGCGCGCCACCATCGCGCCCGGCATGCCGTCGGGTGGCTTTGACATCGCCCCTGCGCTTTTCGGCCTGGTCGCGCGCGAAAACTCGCTGGCCCGCGACGAAGGGTTCGGACCGGTGCTGTCGGCCATCCCATTCGACGACGAGGCCGATGCCGTCAAGCTCGCCAACGGGACGAAAGTCGGATTTGTGGCCGGTATCTGGTCAGGCAATGGTGCGCGCCAGATGCGCGTCACGAAGGCGATGCGTTGCGGCCAGGTGTTCGTGAACGGCTATGGTGCCAGTGGCGGCATCGAACTGTCGTTCGGTGGCGTGAAGAAGAGCGGCCACGGAGGCGAGAAGGGCTTCGAAGCGGTGCGCGAATTCTCGAACGCGAAAGCGGTGGGGTTCAAACACGGCTGAGGTTACGTCCACCCCCAGGCTGCGCTGCGCTACGCCTTCCCCCTCAAGGGGGCGCCCCGTTCCTCGGAGGACCCTGTGGACGGGGCCCCTCCGCTTCACAGAGCCCTTCGTTCCACACCCCCAGGCTGCGCTTGCGCTCCGCCTTCCCCCTTGAAGGGAACCAGTGCGCTTGGGAGAGCCCTTCGTTCACCACGGCGGCGGCTTGCTGTCGCCAGACGGCCTCACCGTGGGGCGGGAACACCGCCGCTGTCGATCGGCGCGCGGTGACAAGCAACCTGGTGACCGGGCTGCATCGACCTCAATTCAGGTTCGCTCTCCGCGCACGAGTCGATCGCCCAAGGACAGCGGGTGCGAAAGCGGCAACCCGACGGCGGGTTCATCGGGCTCGGCAGATCGCCGATCAGCTTGAGCTGGCGTTCGCGGCCGGCGGTCGCAGGATCGGGGTTCGGCACCGCGGCCATCAGCGCCCGCGTATACGGATGCTGCGGATTGGTCCACAGCGTGCGCCGATCGGCGAGTTCGACGATGCGCCCCAGATACATGACCGCGATCCGGTTGGAGACATGCTCGACC
>JANMWG010000114.1:0-7693 GCA_031393885.1 Betaproteobacteria bacterium
CTTTCGCGAAATCGCGTCGCGCGATCAACTGGTCGATCTGAAATCCGGGCACACCGTCGATACCAGGATCGCCCGTTCCGAACGCACATGGTCTTTGCTGGTTCGCAACGAAATCCGATCGATCCCATCGGGTCATGTCCCCCTGGGAGAGATATTCAAGGTGCAGCGTGGCCAGGTCACGGGCATGAACCGGGTATGGGTCGCGGGTTCGCGCGCCGCGGCGCTGCCGGCAAGATTCCTGTTTCCCGCGATCACCGACGCCCAAGACATCATTCGTGCGAAGGATCACGTGATTGACGTGGATTCCCTTCGGCAGGTAGTGGATCTACCGGCTACGCTCGACGATCTCGCCTCGGACGAACGCGAGGCAGTCGCTGACTTTCTCGCCTGGGCTCAGGAGGAAGGAGCCGCAGCAGGATACATCGCGAGCCATCGCAAACCATGGTGGCGAGTTGGATTGAAGGTCCCGCCGCCAGTGGTTGTCACCTATATGGGGAGGAGAGCGCCGGTGTTCGCACGGAACTCGGGCGCCAGACTCATCAATGTCGCCCATGGCCTGTATCCGCTCGAACCTTTGGCCGCTGGCTATCTTCAACGGCTGATACCCTGGCTCAACGCCAACGTCTCCTGCTCGGGTGGTCGCATGTACGGCGGTGGCCTGATCAAGTTCGAACCGTCCGAAGTAATGCGAATCCCGATCCCGCTGCCTGCGTTGCTGATGGCATTGGCACCGAGCTGATGCCAGCGCCGACCTTTTCCTTGCCAGCGGGCTGGACCGCCGATTTCGTCGGACGATTTGAAAACGTTGCTGGATGCTCCGGTGAATCCCTCCGCGTTGCGCAGGGATCGAACTTTGGCGACTCGTCTGGTGACGTTGTTACGGACCAACGCGGACAATCACCGGTTTCCGTGGATCGATTCCGACCGAAGCCCATCCGCCGAGGAGTTCGAGGCTGGCCGGCTGGCCAGCGCGGTTGCGGCCGCCATTCAGGGCGCCCAGCGCACACGCCGGGGCGACGAGACCGAGCAGGTGGAGGGGGCGGTGGTACTGCTTTTGACACGAGACCTCGGCTTTAGCCAGGTGCCCGCGCCAAAAACCGGCATTGATCCCGGAGGCTATCGTACCCAAGCGCCACAACCGGGCAGCTTCATGCGGCGGGCGACGCTCGGCGGTGACAATGGAGATTTCGTCATCGGACTCTGGAACAGCCGCATTCTCGCGCTCGAATGCAAGTCATCGAATTCCGAGGTCAACAGCAGAAAGCGGCTCAATAAGGAAGCGGTGAAGAACGCGCAGAATTGGACCGCAACCTTCGGTCGGTTGGTGCTGCCCGGCGTCGTGCTGCGGGGTGTGTTCAAGCCTTCGTATGTGGGCGAGGCGCAACGCGTACCTATGTCGATTTTCTGGTGGCATCGTCTCGAGGACCTCGCAGGCTTCATTTCCAGCAGCCGGGAGTGAGTGCCGTTTGCCGCTGTGCCGACGGTTCGACTATACGAGGCCCCTCGGTCGAGGTCTCGCTTGCCGCCACCTGGCGAATCCGGTAGAACCGGCGTGAATGTGTCGGAGCGGGGTCGGGCATGCGAATGGTGATGGTCGCGGCGGCAGTGGCGGGTTCCATCGGCTCCGGGGGGCGGTTGGGCGTTCGATGCCGAGGGTTTCGAAAGTGGCATGAAGGTCACCGCGTTTCTGAAGGCAGTGAACGAACGCTACCGCAGCGTGGTGAACGAGCACGAGTTCTTCATCGCCACCGAGCCGCTGGCGCGTGACGATCCCGAGTCGATGCCGTTCTGGTTCTGCCGCAACCGGCTGTTCATGGTCACGGTCCGATCCGGTGTCGACCCGTCGGTGCACAATCTGCTCGCGCTTGGCCGATGACCAGATCAAGGCCGGCGGCCAGCCGCTGCGCGTGGAAACCCGCTCCAGCCTGCATGGGGGCATCGGCGAGTTGCGCGAGCTCACCTTCATCTGGCGCACCCGCCCCGACTATTTCGACGTGACGTTCGAATACTACGAGCCCGAAAAGGGCGATGTGTCGCACGCCTGGTTCGCCGAGAACGGCTGTCTGCGCCCGCTATGGATGCGGGGCATCGACGGCGGCACTGGCGAGGCGCGACTCGCCGCCCCCGAGGCTCTCGCGAGGAACTGAATGGATATCCGCATCGATCCCATCGCCGACAACGGCCCGGTCCGGCTGCCGGACCCGCTCGGCTTCGGCCGGCACTTCACCCGCCGCATGTTCACCCAGCGCTACGACGCCGGCCGCGGCTGGCACGATGCCGCCATCGGCCCGTACCGGCCGATCTCGCTCGACCCCGGCGCGCAGGTGTTGCATGCGGGGCAGGCGATCTTCGAGGGCACCAAGGCGTACTCCCGGCTCGACGGCTGTCTGAATCTGTTCCGGCCGGATGCCAACGCCGAGCGCTTCAACGCGTCGGCGCAGCGCATGGCGATGCCGGTGTTGCCGCCCGAGCGTTTCGTCGCAGCCATCGCGGCGCTGGTACGGCTCGAACACGAATGGACGCCGCGCGCCGACGGCTCGTCGCTGTACATCCGCCCGGTGATGATCGCGACCGAACCCACGTTCGAAGTGCGCGCGTCGCGCGAGTTCCTGCACTACATCGTGCTCAGTCCCGTCGGGCCTTACTTCGCGTCGGGCTCCCAGCCGGTCGGCGTGCTGGTGTCGGAAGATCACATTCGTGCCGCGCGTGGCGGTACCGGCGCGGCCAAGACCCCCGGTAACTATGCCGGCAGTCTGGCGGGCATCGAGGGTGCGCGCGCCAACGGCTATCAGCAGGTGCTGTGGCTCGATGCGGTCGAGCGCCGCTACATCGAGGAGGCGGGCGCGATGAACGTCGCCTTCGTCTACGGTGGACGCCGCATCCGCACGCCGCAGTTGAGCGGGAGCATCCTGCCCGGCATCACCCGAGATTCGCTGCTGCGGCTCGCACCCGATCTCGGCTTCGACGTGCTGCAGGACCGTCTCGACATCGCGGAAATCGTGGCGGATGTGCGCTCGGGCCGGATCACCGAAGCGTTCTGCATGGGCACCGCCGCGGTCGTGGTGCCCATCGGCCGCATCGGGTATCACGGCGCCGACGTGACCGTGGGCGATGGCAAGGCGGCGCCCGTTGCCCAGCAGTTGTATCGCGCGCTCACCGACATCCAGTACGGCCGCACGGCCGATCCGTATGGCTGGACGCGCATCGTCGATGTGGCGGCACCGCAGCGGGAAGCGGTGGTCGCGTGAAACGGTAAAGGAGGGGCGAGTGGCGGCCGCGGCACGATTTTCGTTGGGCGCAGGGGCGATCGCCATCGGCATCGCGGCATTGCTGGTCGCGGCGGAGACGCCGTCGGTCGACGATCTCGTGCTGGCGGCCGGCGAAGCCACCACGCGCGAGTCCGGTCCCGGCGCCTACATGGTGCCGGCGCCGACCCTGTCCACGACCCAGCTCGAGACGTTTCGCAAGGGCGCCGATCTGTTCAACGCCCACTGGAAGGTGTTCTGGTTCGAGGTCGGCGAATGGGGCGCGGGCCCGACCTTCAACGCGATGGGATGTTCCGAGTGCCACTTGCGCAATGGCCGGGGTGCGGCGGTGGCGAGCGGCGATGGCGCGCATTCGCTGATCGTGCGGCTGAGCCGCCGCGGCGCTGACGCCTACGGCGCGCCGTTGCCGCATCCGGTGTACGGCGATCAGTTTCAGACCCATGGCGTGGCCGGCGTGGTTCCGGCCGAAGGCTCGATCGACCTCACCTGGATCGAGGGTCGCGTCACGCTCGCAGACGGCGAAACCGTGAATCTCAGGCGACCGATGATCTCGTTCCGGGAGCTCAACTTCGGCCGCATGGACGATGACCTGCTCATGTCGCCACGGGTGCCGCTTTCGATGGTGGGCATGGGGCTGCTCGATGCGGTGGCCGATGACACCATTCGCGCATTGGCGGAGCGGTCGCCCGCAGACGGCATTCATGGTCATGCCAATCGCGTCTGGGATTACGCCCGCAAGAGTGAGGCGGTGGGCCGCTTCGGCCACAAGGCGAGCCAGCCGACCTTGAGGCAGCAGATCGCTGCGGCTTTCTCGGGCGACATCGGCGTGAGCAGCGATTACTTTCCGGAACAGAACTGCCCGGGGCCGCAGCAGGCGTGTCGCGAACTGATGGCGGCGGGCAGGCCCGAACTCGGTCACGTGCGTTGGGATGCGGTCGAGTTCCATCTGCGCACCACGGCCGTGCCGGCGCGCCGCGCCGCGAACGACCCCGAGGTCAGGCGCGGCGAAGCGCTATTCGCGCGCTCGGATTGCGCCGCCTGCCACGTGCCCGAACTGCGAACCGCGGAAGTGCCGGGCCTGCCGGCGCTGTCGCGGCAGGTGATCCATCCGTACACCGATCTGCTGCTGCACGACATGGGCGATGGTCTCGCCGACAACCGCCCGGATTTCGAGGCCGGTGGCCGCGACTGGCGCACCACGCCGCTGTGGGGCATCGGGCTGTCGGGCACCGTCAACGGCGTGACCACCTATCTGCACGATGGCCGCGCCCGCAATCTGGCAGAAGCGATCCTGTGGCATGGTGGCGAAGCGCAGGCTGCGGCGGATCGTTTTCGCGCAATGGCGAAGGCAGATCGCGACGCGTTGGTGCGCTTTCTTTCTTCTCTGTAGTGATCTCCGCCGCCTCGTGGGGAAGGCGGAGCGCAACGTCCCCATGAAGCGGAGGGGCAGTTCGCGCCGGGCCGCCCCAAGCGAACTGCGCCCCCTGGAGGACGAAGCCGGGGAGACGCAACCTCAGAACAACCGGCGCTGCAGGTCCGAGCCCGAACCACCGGTACCGGCCGCCTGCGCGGAATTGCCGAACGCCGGCGCGTTCAGCGTTGCCTGTACCGCATCCATCCCGAGCCCGCCGAAACCGCGCTGAAGGGCATAGTGCATCGCCGGGGCGCCGCCGATGACGGCGTCGCCGAGGGTTTCCCCGCTGCCGTCGTGTAGCAAGGCATGTGCCGCGCGCCAGCCGCCGGCGGTCACCGAGGCGGCGGTCGCGGCATCGAAAACCCCCACCACCGCATCGAAATCGAAAACCCTGGCGGTGGCACCGGCGACCCCGCCCGCGCCGCCGATGCTGCCCGGGTCGATCAGTTGCAGCTTCACCTCCCGTTGCGCCAGACCGCGGGCATACCAGTTGGCGAAGCGGATGCGATCGGCCGCCGCGCCGGTATCGACGATCAGCGTGTCGCGGTCTCGTGACAAGACGATGTCGCCGATGCCAATGCCGCCCCCGAGCGACAGCGTCGGGCTGGCGCCGCTCGCGAGGAACACCGAATCGGTGCCATCGCCGCGGTCGAAGGCGATCACATCGTTGCCATCGTGCAGCGTGAGCCGGTCGTTGCCGGGGCCGCCCGCGACCAGATCGTTGCCGGCACCGGCCACCAGGGTGTCGTCGCCCGGTCCGCCGTCGAGCAGGTCGTTGCTGCGCTCGCTTGGGGCGGCGCTAAGTCGCAGCGCGCCCACCCCGGCCAGCACGCCTTGCGTGGCAGTGACGCCAACGCCATCGAAGGCGGCCCTGCCGCGGCCCGGGTCGAAGGTCGCGCCGTTGCCCGAGAGCGGCACCGCGATCCCGCCGAGCGTCAGCTCGTGCACGAGCAGAGCGCGGTCCGCCACCGCATCCGAACCGATGCTGCCGACGAACACGACGTCGATCTGGTGGGCGATGCCGGGATCGGCATTCACGTCGGCGACAACGGTGGATTCGCGGCCCGATCGCACCTGGAAAGAGCGCTGATGCATGCCGTCGACACGAATCTGGCCCAGGATGAGAGCCGAAGGCGCGCCGGCGGCCGTGGCCGACACAACGATGCGGCCGGGCAGCGCACCGGTGCCGGCCAGGGTGTCCCTGCCGTTGCCGCCTTGCAGGATATCGCTGCCGCCACCGCCCCACAGGGTGTCGTTGCCGCCAGAGCCCACGAGGTGGTTGGCGAGCGCATTGCCGCGACCGGAGGTGGCGCCCGGCATCAGCTCGAGCCCCTCGGCGAAGGCCGGCAGCGTCAGGGCCACCGAACTGCGCAGCAGATCCCAGCCGCCGCCGTCGGTCTCGATCACCGTGTCATTGCGGTCGTCGGCGAGGTAGGTGTCGTCACCATCGCCGCCGATCAGCCAGTCGATGCCGGGGCCGCCATCGAGCAGGTCGCCGCCACCGCCACCAACGAGGGTGTCAGCGCCCGCCAACCCGAGCAGAACATCGTTGTCGCGCAGGCCGCGCAAGGTGTCGGGACCGGCGGTTCCGGTGAGCGTGAGCGGACCGTCGGACGGATCGAGATCGAACACCGGCAGCGTGGCCAGCAGGCCGGCCATGCCGATCTCGGTGCCGCCGGCGAAGCGGAAGCGCTCGACGCCGCTGCCCAGCGGACTATCGCCGCGTGGCAGGATGAAATCCACCGACTGACCGGGCGCGAGTTGCGCGGTCAGCACCGCATACCGTGCCGGTGCCTGACCGGTGGTGCCGAACGGATCGGTGAGCAGGCGCGTGGACCACGACCAGGTGAGTTGTTCCGGTGCAATGCCGGGGCCGAACTCCGCGGTATCGGCCGGCACCAGACCTTCCGACACCAGCCAGGCCATGCCGGTGAAATCGTTCGCGGCGGGTATCGGTGGCGGCGGGGGCAGCGGCCCCATCCAGATGGCGCCGTCGAACGGGTCATCGGCGACCACGGGCGAGCCATCGGTGAGCGCGATATAGCTGCCGGGATATTGCTGCTGGTACTCCCACAACGGAAAGCCGCGCGAACGGTAGAAGCGGTCGAGCACCGTGGTGCTGCCGACCCCGGGCGCGAACACCTGATCGGCGCCGGGTTCACCGGCATAGAACCGGAACACGCTGCCGCCGGCCGCGCCGGTCAGCACATCGCTGCCGCGCCCACCGATGAGCACCTCGGTGCCGCGCCCACCGATGAGCGTTGCGCCGCCGGCCAGGCGATCGTCGCCGTCGCCACCGTCGAGCAGGGTAGCGCCACCGAGGGTGTCGTTGCCGGCATCGCCGTAGAGCCGGTCGCCACCGGTGAGCCAATCGTTGCCGTCACCGCCGTGCGCGTGCGTGTAGGGCGCCACCTGCGCGACGCCGTAGAGGCGCAGGTAGTCGTCACCGTTACCGCCGAACAGCACCTCGCCGCCCTCGAGGTCGTCGTCGCCATCGCCGCCGTAGGCCACGCGCGCGTTGAGGATCACATCGTTGCCGCCGCCGCCTGTGGCGAAGTAGCCGCCCTCGATGCGATTGCCGGCATCGTCGCCGAGGGTTTCGGTGTAGCGGTAGATCGTGTTGCGGGCAATGATGGCCGCCAGCAGATGCTCGGGCTCGGCGTCGGAGCTGGCCGGCGGCGGGTCGGCGACGAACGCGCCGATGCTGCCGGTGGCGACACCGGCGGCTTCGCGATGCACGTCGGTGGTGAGAAACCAGCCCTTGAGCACCTGCGGCGGCCCGCCGGTGTTGGACGATCCGGGGCCGCCATCCCCGAAGACGAGCCAGGCCGAGCGGGTGCTGCTGCGGGTCACCATCGTGCCGTCCCAGCGCACGTCCCAGTCCATGGCGACCTGGCGATAGGTGGTGGTCTGGGTGCTCTGGGCGCCGGGCCCCGCGCGCACGATCGTTGCGGCCTCGGCCTGGATCACCTCGCGCTCGATCGAGCCGGTGTTGTGGAAGATCTGCGGGGTC
>JANMWG010000118.1:0-14736 GCA_031393885.1 Betaproteobacteria bacterium
CGCCATGAAAGCCGCGCCGTCACTGGCATTCGCGTCGCAGATCGATTGGATACTGGCGACCCTTGCCTGGGTTTCCGGCCGACCGGATGTCTTTCTGGTTGTCAGGGTTCATCCTCGTGAGTTCCCCAACAAACGCGAGACCGTTGCCTCGGAGCATGCCCAACGCCTTCGCGAAGTGCTCGAAACGCTGCCGTCTAACGCGATCGTCAACTGGCCGGAAGATCAGCTGTCTCTCTATGATCTGGCGGGTGTGGCCGACATCTTTCTGAATGCATGGTCTTCGGCCGGCAAGGAGATGTCCTTGCTGGGTATTCCTGTGGTCACCTACACGCCCGAGTTGTTGTTCTACCCGCCTGACCTGAACTACGCCGTACGCAACGAGGCCGACTATTTCCTGGCGATCGAGCGCGCACTCGAAGACGGTTGGAATGAAGATCGGGTTCGCGCTGCGTATCGATGGTGTGTTCTCGAATTCGAACTCGCGCCCTTCGATCTTTCGGCCGCCTACCCGCAGGCGGATCGCGCCGGGCTCGGGCCTGTCGTGCGACGCGTTGCCGAGCGTGTGCTCGCGCATGTGGGCGGCGGGGCCGCTTTTTGGTTCGATTGCCGAATGCGGCGACGACTGCCCGAGAGTGATTCCATCGTGCGCGTGGTCACTGGTGCGCACGACACGCGCTTCGATTTCGAGCAGTCTCGGAACGCGGTGTCGCGGGAGGCTGAAACCGCGGGCTTGCGCCGCGAGGTACGGCGTTTGTCCACGGCGCTGTTTCCATCGAGCAGTGGCGACACCGGCAGTCTCCTGCAGTCGCAGCTTCTGGCGTTCGCGGAAGGCTGAGAGCACACCATGACATCTGCCCTGATCCGTTTTGGCATGGGATTGCCACGGGATCTCTACTCCCTGTTGAGCGGCATCTCGACCTATCGGCGCACGGGACGAACCCCGCCGGATTCCTACCAGAGTTTCGTCCGGCTGTTCTGCCTGACCGGCGGGCTTTCGAATCATTTTGTCTCCCGGCTGACTCGCGCGCCGAAGTTGCCCGACATCGCTCCGGACACGAGTCTGTTCGGGGAGGGCGACGCGGCATCGGTGGAGGCGGCCGTGCATGCTTTACGGGTCGACGGCTATGCGGTGCTGAACGATCTGCTGCCGGCAGACCTGTGCGATCGGCTGCTCGCGTTTACGCTCGCTGCCCCCACGCGGATTCGTGGCAGTGTCGGCGACAGGAAATACAACCGTGCCGCCCCGGAAGGCGTTCGCTACGATCTCTATCCGGACGATGTGATCAATCAACCCGATGTCCAGAATCTGCTGGCTGACGGTTTCCTGCTTCGAGTTGCCCAGCGCTACCTCGGTGCCACGCCGATTGCCGACGTGACCAACATGTGGTGGCATACGGCATTCTCGCGGATTCCGGACAGCGACGCCGCGCAGTTCTATCACTTCGATCTCGATCGGCCGCGCTGGCTCAAGGTGTTCTGCTACCTTACGGACGTCGAGGCGCACAATGGTCCCCACTGCTTCGTTCGAGGATCGCATCGTGACCTCGGGATTCCGTGGCACCTGCGATCCAAGGGTTATGTCCGGCTCGGCGACGACGAAGTCGAGGCCGCCTTCGGCAAGGACCGGCTGATCCGCTTCATCGCCCCACGCGGCACGGTGATTCTCGAAGACACCAGAGGCCTGCACAAGGGATTGCACGTGACGGCGGGCGACCGTCTGATGCTGCAACTGCAGTTCAGCGATTCGTTGTTCGGTGGCGCCTATCCGGCGGTGGCATTCCGGCGGCCGACGTCGTCACTGCTCGAAGCACGGCTCAACGAGTGTTCGTCGATTTATTCCAACTATCTCGGTGGTGCGCAACAGCATGGGTGAGGTGAAGACGGCAGGTGTCGGCTATTTCGTGCGTACTGCCGCACGGGTGTTGCGGCGTCCACGCCTGCGGCGCAATCTGGGTACGGTGCTCGAAGAGTATTCCGCGGGATGGGAGAGCTATCGGCGGCATCTCGATGCGGCAACCAGCGTCGACGATTGGCTCGTTTTGCGTGGCGCCGACGATCTGCCTCGGTACTGCCGACGTGCCGGCGTCATCGAGCATTCGGGTTTCAACACGGTGCTTTTCTACCGTGAAGCACTCATGGCCGCATTGGCTCGACACTTTCCTGCCGCCACGTCCGTGGCTGAGTTCGGCAGCGGTCTCGGGCGCAATCTTCTGCATCTCAAACGTGTACGGCCCGAACTCTCGTTATCGGGATTCGAGCTCTGTCGGCCCGGCGTCGAGATCGGACAGCATGCTGCCGCGAAGTTCGGACTCCACGTGGCGTTCACGCAGTTCGATTTTTCCCAGGCGGAGTCGAACGCTCCGGTCGAGCCCGTGTGTGATGTTGCATTCACCATGTTCGCGCTCGAACAGGTTCCACGCGGCATTGCCGGCGCGTTGACCCGGATCCACGAGCGCGCCCGCCTCGGAACCATCCACATCGAGCCGGTCACCGAGAACTACCCCTGGTCACCGCTTGGGCTGCTCGGACGCCTCGACCACTGGAAGGTCGATTATCTCGCGGGCTTTCCGAAGGCTGTTTCGCAGCTTGGGGCGCGTGTTCACCACTGGCAACTCGACGGCTCCCACAACCCGCTCATGTTCCCTTCGGTGTATGTCCTGGAGCGTGGGCAAGCCCCGAGTGTGGCCGGACCCCGGCGTTGATCCTGGATCGGATCCGCGCGGCGGGCGGCGCGCTATGGCGCGAGTCGATTGCCGTGCGTGCCTGGCGCCATCGCGCGTCGTTTCCCGGAATCGGAATTTCGCCGCATGCGCGCCTGGATATCCAGGGCTCTTTCGACTATGGAAGCGGATGTGGCATAGCCGAGCACGCGGTGGTCCTGGTAGCGCCTGGGGCCTCGCTGCGCTTCGGTGATGGGGTCCGGCTGGGGCGCAGCACCGAGCTTGGTGCCACCGGCGCCATCCGGATCGGCGACGGCACGACGTTGCAGGATCGAACCCTGCTGGTCGGAAGCGTGACAGTCGGGCGCTATTGCCTGTTCTCCCTGAACGTTCTCGCAACGTCCGGGCGCCACTATTTCGATCTTGATCCGGAAGCCTATATCCGCGACCAGGATGCCGCTGTCTTCGCCAGCCCTGACCTGACGATGCAGCATGATCACCCCGTCGTGATGGACGACGACTGCTGGATCGGGGCCAACGCCTTTATCATGTCCGGTGTTCACGTAGGAAAAGGATGCATCGTCGGCGCGGGAGCCGTCGTGACCGTCGACCTGCCGCCTTACAGCATTGCCGTCGGTTCGCCGGCGCGGGTCGTCAGGCATCGTCTCGACTATCGCCCTCCTGCCGCAATTCGCTGGGATCGACGCGCCGATGCGCCCTATTTCTATGCCGGCATTGGACTGTCTAACCAGGAGCGCTGCGTCGGCGAGGCCGACGAAGGGCTCCTGGCCTCCAGGCAGTTCTTCCTGGCGCTCGATGTGTCGCAGGGTGATGTGTTCGTGATCGAAGCGTGCAGCTCTGGTGGCCGCCTGTCGATTCGGCACGGCGGTCAGGACGCTTCGCTCGACGCAGGGTACTCGCGCCTCGAGTTTCGGGCCGAACCCGGCGACCGGGGTCTGTTGCAATTCGACATCGAGGGCAGCGTCACGCGTTGGCCCGTCCGCCTGCGGGCGGCTTGGCGCAAGTGATCCCGGCATTGCGCTATGCGGCACGCCTGGTTGCGTTCGCGTTGCGGGTCAACTCGTGGTTGTACGTCGCCGTTATCCTCTCCCTGGTCTCGGTGATGATCGAGATCATTGCGATGTCCAGCCTGTTGCCGCTGTCGACTCTGGCCTTCGAAGGCCAGGTGGCCGAATCCAACCCGTTCGTGCGGGCGCTTCGAACCGCGGGCATGGAGCCGACATTCCGCGGCCTGGGTTTTCTGTTCCTGGCGCTGTTCGCGATACGTCTCGCGACGCAACTGATGGCGCAGGGCGTGTCGGCGTGGTGCGGACGCAGGCTTCTGGCGCAACTCGCCACCCGTGCATTCGGTGGCGTCGTGCATGCCGTGCCGCTGGCCGAAACCGAGCGCCGTTCGATCGGCTACTTCATGAGCCTGTCGGGCGACGAAGCGTTCCGCTCGAGCATGGTCGTCATGGCGATCGTGCAACTGCTGGCGACCTCGACCCTGGCTGCCCTCTATCTCGCCGCCATCGCGTGGCAGGTGCCCCGCATCGCGTTCGGGGTCGTCGGTTTTCTGGCTGTCACCGCGGTGGTCATGACCGGAACTTTCCGCCGGTCGCGCGAGCTGGGCAACATCCAGATCGAACAGTCGCGAAAGGCCGGTTCGGTGTTCCTCGATGCACTCAACAATCTGCGCACGGTCCGGGCGCTCCAGGCCGAGCGTTTCGTAACTGGCGCCTATTCGGATGGAATGGTCCGATACGTGCGCACGCTGTTCAACATCGACTTCCTGAATCTCCTGGCGCGCATTCTGCCTGCCCTGCTGCTGGTGGGCATCGCGGCGATCGTGCTTGCGTTGAGCCCCGAAGTCGCGGGCTTCGACGCGCCACGCGTTCTGACCCTGGTGGTGCTGCTGTTGCGTTTCTTTCCGCTCGTCGGTCAAGCGGTGCAGATCATGCTCAAGCTGGTGGCCGATACCAAGGCGGCCCAGGATATCGTCGGTGCGATCGGCACCATGGCTGCATCGCCCACTGTCGTGGCGTTTCCGGATCCGATCCGGGCCATCCGCGTCCGGCACCTGCACTTCTCCCACGCCACCGGGGCCGGCAGGAGCATCGCACTCGATGCCGAGTTTCGTGCAGGCCATGCCTATGCGCTGGTCGGCCCGTCGGGCAGCGGCAAGTCGACCATCTTCGATCTCCTGCTCGGATTGCGAGAACTGCAGGGCGGGGTGATCGAGATCAATGGCCGCGCACTGTCCGCGGCGGAGCTGGCAGGTTGCCGTTCCCGCATGGTCCTGGTCTCGCAGCACGCGGTCGTCTTCAACGACTCGGTTGCCAGCAACGTGACATTCGGCGCCGATGTCGACGCTCGTTGCTATGCGGATGCGGTGCGCCTGGCAGCGCTCGACGAAGTGCTGGCGGCGTTGCCCGACGGACACGACACCCAGCTTGCCTACCAGGGAAGCAATCTGTCTGGCGGACAACGACAGCGCCTCGGACTGGCGCGAGGGTTGGCACGGAATCCGGACGTGCTGTTGCTGGACGAGCCGACCACCGGCCTGGACCGCGACACGCGCGATCTGGTGGTCGAGCGCATATTGTCGGCGTATCGTGGCCGTATCGTGATCTGGGCAACACATGACCTCGAGCTCATCGACAAGTTCGACGAGGTCGTCTCGGTCACCGGCGTGGAAAAGGCGGCCGCGGCGTGAACGGATCGTTCAGGCGGCGTGCGGTGGCAGCGGCTCGGGACCGGCTGTTTCCCTGTGCCCAGGCCTTGCGCTGGCTGGCGGGCAAGATCGACCCGTGGACCTACTCCAGTTGCGCGCAAGAGGGAGAAGACCGGGTACTCGCGCGCTTCATCGGACCCCGTCGCAACGGGTACTACGTCGACGTGGGTGCTTTCGATCCGGTTCGATTCAGCAACACCTGGGTCCTGTACCAGCAAGGCTGGCACGGCATCAACATCGAGCCCTCCCCCGATGGCGCCAAGCGATTGCAGCGGCTGCGCCCGAACGACATCACGCTGAACATCGGCGTCGCGGGAGCCACGGGTACCTTGCAATATCACGTGTTCAACGATCAGGCGTTGAATACATTCGATGCCGCATTGGCCGCGGCCCGGAGTCGAGATGATATTTATCGTATCGTGGCGCGCAAGATGATACCGGTCGAGCGACTGGTCACCCTGCTGGAACGTCACGTGCCGCCTGGGCAGGCGATAGATCTGCTTTCGGTTGACGTGGAGGGACTCGATCTGGAAGTTCTGAAATCGAGCGACTGGAGCCGCTTTCGGCCGGCGTATGTCCTTGCGGAGGCGCTCGGGTTCGAGCTGGACCGGGCGGCAGAGGTGCCGCTCCCGGCATTCATGGCGAAAGTCGGATATCGCCTCGTCGCAAAGACCATGAACACTTTGTTCTTCCGGCGCTCGGCATGAGTGATGGCGGATCGCCGATGCTGTCCGGAGCCGTCGAGACACCGATGTGCGCTTGCATTCCCCACGCTACCTTCCGTTCGGTCGGTCGCAACGAGAGGCCCGGAGCGCTGCCTGGCAAGTGGGCGAAGGCAGTCGGGAGCTCCTAGCGCATGCCAGCACCAATCGCGCTCTTCGCCTTCAATCGTCCAGCGCATCTTGCGAGGATAGTGGCGTCGCTTGCCGCCAACGCGCAGGCCGAGCACAGCGATCTATGGGTGTTCTGCGATGGTCCGCGGCGGCTGGACGACGAAGCGGCGGTGCGGGAGGTGCGCCGAGTGGCAGCCGGGATCAGCGGGTTCGCGTCGGTGCGTGTGATCGAACGACAGTCGAACGCAGGTCTGGCGGCAAGCGTCATGGCAGGCGTTACGCAACTCTGCGACAGTGCCGGGCGGGCCATCGTGGTCGAGGATGACCTGGTCTTGTCGCCGCATTTCCTGGAGTTCGTGAACCAAGGGCTGGACCGGTTTGCCGATCACGAACGGGCAATGCAGGTCACCGGGTACATGTTCCCCCGGGTATCCGCTGGTTTGCCGGAGAGTTTTTTCACAAGACTGCCTTCCAGTTGGGGCTGGGGCACCTGGCGACGCGCATGGCAGAAAATGGATACCGACGCCGAGATCCTCCTAAGTCGGATTCGGTCGCGCGGCCTCGGGCGTACCATGGACCTGGATTGTCCTTCGGGATTCTTGAACATGCTCCGCCACCAGGTCGCTGGCCATCTGGATTCCTGGGCGATCCGGTGGTACGCGAGCCTGTTGCTGGCGAACGGTCTTACGTTGCGGCCTGCGCGGTCGCTGGTCCAAAATGGGGGGATGGATGGCAGCGGGATTCATTGCAAATCCACCGATATGTTCGATGTGGAGCTGGCGCAGCAGCCTGTGCGGTATTACCCCGAGCGGGTGGAGGAGCATGTCGGCGGCGTCGAGGCAATCCAGGCGTTCTATGGAGCCACGCATAAATCGCTCGTAGGGCGTGCAATGCGACGCTTGCGTCTGGGCTTCTCGAGTCTGGCCGGAAAATCAGCCTGAGTCATTGGGTAGACAACTCATGTCAACAGGCGGGTCACGTCGCCCCCCTATTCGGGGGAATCAGGTCCGGTTACCGATATCGAAGGCGCAGTTGGTATCGAGATCGATGCTTTCGCGCCGCCATTGGAGCGCTGCAGATTGAATAGTGCCCCAGCGATGGGCGCGGTCGATTGCGGCGATGTTTGCCGTGCGGGCAAGGCTCGATGAGGCGTCTGGCGCGGATCCTCGACCGCTGGCGCTCGATCGCGCGGATCGAGGGTCGTTTGGAAAAGCTCCAGGAGGCGGTGGGCCGGATCGAGGCCCGTCAGGTCGGCGGAGCGGGTGCCGACACGGCGTGGCACGATCGTGAGTTCAAGGTGTTCTCCCAGTGGGGCGAGGACGGGCTCATCGATTACCTCGTCTCGGTCGTCGGTGTGACGCGCCGCGTGTTCGTCGAGTTCGGTGTCGAGAGTTATCAGGAGTCGAACACGCGTTTTCTGCTGGTGCATCGGGGTTGGTCCGGTCTGGTTCTGGACGGTTCCGAGACCTGCATGGAATCGCTCCGGCGTGAGCCCCTCTACTGGCGCCACGACCTCCAGGCTCAAACAGCGTTTGTGACACGCGAGAACATCGATTCGCTGCTTTTGGCCAACAAAGTCGAAGGCGACATCGGTCTGCTGTCGATCGACATCGACGGCAACGACTACTGGGTATGGGAGGCCACATCGGTGATCCGTCCGGCGATAGTGGTCATCGAGTACAACGCCCGGTTCGGTCCGGACATTGCTGTGACTATTCCGTACGATCCCGGATTCACCCGCGCCGCCGCCCATTACTCGATGATCTACTACGGCGTTTCGCTGCGGGCACTCTGGCTGCTGGGCCGTCGCAAAGGATATGATCTGGTGGGTTGCAACAGCGCTGGCAACAACGCTTTCTTCGTGCGCTCCGACCTTCGGCCGGCGATTCTGCCGGCGCTCGATGCTCGGCACGCGTGGCGCCCAGCCTGCTTCCGGGAGTCGCGCAATCCGGATAACACGCTGGCATTCCTGAAGCCGGAAGCGGAAGCGGCATTGTTGCTCCGGCTGCCGCTGATTTCGGTCGAAGAGATTTGATTGCGGACCCGTGCCTGGTTACCGGTGCGTACGGATTCCTGGGCCGTCATGTGGCCCGGCTGCTCGCGGCATCCGGCCATCGCGTGGTCGGTCTCGGTCACGGCAGTTGGGGCCGTACGGAGTGGTCCGAATGGGGACTGGCCAGCTGGCACCCGACAGACGTCACTCTCGATGCCTTGGTCACCTATGGGAATGAGCCGGGAGCCATCGTTCATTGCGCTGGCGGCGCTTCGGTGGCGTTCTCCATGGCTCACCCCTACGAAGACTTCCGTCGCACCGTCGACTCCACTGCCGCGGTTCTCGAATTCGCACGACTGCACGCCCGCGGCGCCCGAGTGGTGCTGGCGTCCTCTGCCGGGGTCTATGGGGAGGTACCGGCGGCGCCGATTCCGGAATCGGCGCCGTGTACGCCGGTATCGCCCTACGGCGCACACAAAAAGATGGCGGAGGATCTTTGCCGGTCGTTCAGCAAGGGTGGAGGTTTGTCCACCGCAGTGGTGCGCCTGTTCTCGGTTTATGGCCCGGGACTACGCAAACAACTGCTCTGGGATGCCTGCGAGCGTCTTGCTCGTGGCGAAAACAGTTTCTTCGGCACCGGCGGCGAGGTGCGAGACTGGTTGCACGTGGAGGATGCCGCAGCGCTTCTGGTGGCGGCGCTCGAATCGGCCAGTGCCGACTGCCCGGTGTTCAATGGTGGAACCGGCGTGGGAACCTCGGTGCGGGATGTCCTCGGCACGTTGTTCGAAGCGCTCGGGCGCACCGACAAACCGAACTTCTCGGCGCAGGCCCGGACCGGTGATCCGTCGACGCTGGTGGCCGATGCGTCGAGAGCGTTCGCGGTCGGGTGGCGACCCACGTACGTCTGGCAGGACGGCATCTCGGCTTTCGCCGCCTGGCACCTGGCAGGCGCCCGGTGATTCGCGTCGGGTTCGCGCTCACCGTGTCGCAGAGCACATGGCACGGCGGCGTGTCCTATTTTCGCAACCTGTTCGAGGCGCTGCGCGAGCTTCCGACGCCGCGCGTGGCGCCTGTGGTGATCGCCAGGCGCGACGTGCCCGCCTCGTTGCTCGAAAGCGTTGGCGCTGCGGAGGTGCTGCGCAGCCGCTGGGTCGAATTGGGTTCGCCCTGGTGGGCTGTGCGACGCGCCTGCCAGTTGCGGCTTGGCAGGGACTTTCCCTTCGAGCGATTCCTGCGTCGTCACGGCATTGCCCTGTTGTCCCATTCCGGTAACCTCGGCCGCCGATGCCCGCTACCCACGCTTGCCTGGATTCCCGATCTGCAGGAACGCCATCTGCCGGCGTTCTTCGATACGCGCGAGTTCGATCTGCGGGTGCGAAACGAATGTGAGCAGTGCCGCAGCGCCACCCGGGTGCTGGTGAGCAGCGAGGCGGCGCGGCGCGACCTGGAGACCGTCGTCGCGGACTGCGGCCGGCACGCACCGGTACTGCGTTTCGTCGCATCCGTGCCGCCGCTGGCGCGCCTGCCCGAGCTGGCGCCCTTGCAGGCGCGTCATGGCTTCACCGGCCCTTACTTCCATCTTCCGAACCAGTTCTGGGTCCACAAGAATCACCAGGTGGTCGTCGAAGCGCTTGCCCGGTTGGCAGCCGATGGCAGGCAGGTGCTCGTGCTGGCAACGGGCAACACCGCCGACTATCGCCAGCCGCAGCATTTTGCACGGCTCATGGAGCGGGTGCAGGCTGCCGGCATGTCGGCGTGGTTCCGGCCGCTCGGGATGGTTCCCCATGAAGACCTGATGGGGTTGATGGCGCATGCCGTGGCCGTGATCAATCCGTCGCTGTTCGAGGGCTGGAGCACCACGGTCGAAGAGGCACGCTCGATGGGCAAGCGCATCGTGCTGTCGGATATTCCCACCCATCGCGAACAGGCCCCTGCGCGCGGCCTCTTCTTCGATCCCGCGGACCCCGGGGCATTGGCGACACTGCTGTGGCACGCCTGGAACGAGACCGATCCCGATGTCGAGTCTCGCGCGATGCGCGCTGCCGAGAACGAGTTGCCGGCGCGGCGGCAGCGCTTCGCCATCGCGTACGAGGAGATTGCGCTCGCACTGGTGCGGCGCGTCCACGCCTGAGCCGATGGCGGACCCGGCGATCACGGTGATCGTGGCCACGCGCAATGCCGCGCCGGTGCTGCAGGGATTGCTCGACAGTCTCGCGATTCAGACCTGCCGCGAGTTCGAGGTCCTGATATGCGACGGTGCCTCCAGCGACGCAACCGTGGCGATGCTGGAGCAGGCGGCCACGGTCCTGCCGCTGACCGTGGTGTCGTGGTCCGACTCGGGCATGTACGAGGCATGGAACCTGGCACTGGCGCGCGCGCGGGGAAGCTGGGTGTGTTTCCTGGGTGCGGATGATCGGCTCGCCGATCCGTCCGCGCTCTCGCACCTCGCCCGGGCGACCAGGGCGGCTCCTCCCGAGATTGGCGTGGTCTACGGCCAGGTCGCGCTCGTTTCCGAGGTGGGCGCGGTGCTGCAGGTGCTCGGCGAACCCTGGGAGCGCATACGGTTGCGGTTCCGGCAGGTGATGTGCATTCCGCATCCCGGCGCGATGCATCGCCGCACCCTGTTCGAGCGGAATGGTCGCTTCGACCCGACCTATCGCATCGCCGGGGACTACGAATGGCTGCTGCGCGAACTGAAGGATCACGATGCGCTGTTCGTGCCGGAAACCACCGACCGGATGCGCTTCGGCGGCGTCAGCGCGCGCCCCGAACATTTTCTCGAAGCGCTGCGGGAAGTGCGCCGGGCTCAGAGGGCGAATGGCATCGGCGGTCCGGGCCCCGAATGGTGGCTTGCGTGGGCCCGGGCTTCCATGCGCCGCTTGCTGGTGGCGACCCTCGGCGAAGGTGGCACGCGCCTGCTCATGGATGCGGGTCGGCGCCTGCGCGGCCTGCCCCCGTTGTGGACCCGGCTCGGCTAGTGTCCCGGCAGATTGCTCAGCCGACCCGTCGCATCCAGAATGATCCAGGCTCGTACCGGCCGGGATTGGCGCCGAACACGGGCAGCGCGGACCCGAGCGCATCCGGGTGGGCGTGCCGCAGATGATTCAGTGCTCCGACCACCCGAAAGGCGTCGTTGTGCGACAGGAAAGCCTCGAGCAGGTACTGCTCGTTCCACAACCGGACCTGCTCGATCACCCATACCGCCGGATAGTCCCGCGGGGTGAAGATGTCATGCACATGCACCAGCACACCGGGTGCCAGGCGCGGGAGGATGTCGAGATACTCGGTCAGCACGTCTCCCTGCGGACGGATGACGTGCGAGGAATCGATGAACAGGATGTCGTCGCGCTGCAGTTCCTGGAACAGCGTGTATGGCATGCTCTCGACCCGGTCGCGTACCACCCGAAGTCCGCGAATTCCGTCAAGCCACGCCATTTCGTAAGGTTCCACGCACACGTGAGCGCAGGCGTATGCAGGGTCGTCGCGATGGTTGGCCTCGATCGCCAGCCGTGCCATCAGCGTAGACATGCCGCTGCCGATCTCCACCACCCGTGCCGGCCGGAAATGCCGGATCATGCAATACAGATACTCGGCGTCACCGGCGCGGAAGTTCGGATTGTCGTAGCCGAAGCTGGCCGGCCCCGAAGGCTGCATCGGAATAGCCCGAAGCTCGTCCTGGAAGCGGAACCGCGCCAGCAACTCAAGCTGCGCGTCGTCATCCATGCGAATGCCCGGAAGCGCCCGCGGCGCATCGAGAGGGCGATGCAGATGCCTCGGGTGAAACATCGGCTCGTAGTAGTGGTCCCGCACCGGAAACACACCGACGGTGCGGAGTACGGCCCGGTTTCGCGGCAATCGCTGCACGCCAGCGCGGCGAATGCCCTTGAGCCAGATGGCGGCGAGCAACGTGAATGGCGTGAAGACGACATCGAGTGCCGACAGCAGCAGGTCTGCGATACGGCGCTTCATGAAGGCGAAGGTGACGGTTGGGAGACCTACCGATGGTACCAGTGAGCGTCGTGGTGCCATGCTTTCGTGCCGCCGCCACGATCGGTCGCGCCTTGCAGTCCGTGGCACGACAGACGGTTCTTCCGAGCGAGATCATCATCGTCGACGATGGCAGTGGGGACGACACCGCCGATCGTGTGGAGCAGGTGGCTTCCCGCTTCGAACTGCCGGTGCCGCTCCGGGTCTTGCGACAACGCGAGAACCGGGGTGCCGGCGACGCCCGAAACGCCGGCTGGAATGTGGCGACCGCCGGCTATGTGGCATTCCTGGACGCCGACGACGCCTGGCATCCGCGCAAGATCGAGCGTCAGTACGCTTTCATGGAGGCGCACCGCGAGATCGGCATCAGCGGCCACCGCCATCGGGTGGTCCTCGATGCCGAGCCCACCCCGCCGGCACGGCTGGACACCGGTTATCAGACGCTGGTCCGCCGCGATTTTCTCGTGGCCAATCGATTCGTCACGCCGTCGGTCATGCTGAGATCCGGGCTGTCCCTGCGTTTCGCCACGGGGAAACGGCACATGGAAGATCATCACCTGTGGGCGCTGGCCGCTTGCAAGGGTGTCGGTATCGCCCGGCTCGATGCCGAACTGTGCGACATCTTCAAGCCGTCGTTCGGCCAGGCCGGCCTGAGCGCGCAACTCTGGCGAATGGAACTGGGTGAGCTGGACAGCTACCGCCGCCTGCGATTCGCGGGCCATCTTGGCGCCGCTGCCTGGGCCGGATTGTCGGCATGGAGTCTCGCGAAGTTCGCGCGCCGTCTGGCGATCGTCGCTATCAGGCGCGTGGCGCGCTAAAGACGGATAGCGCTCGCCGGATGAAGAACCGGGTCATGCCGCTCACATGATGTCGCAGGTAACCGAGCTTGCGGTGACTGTCGCGGCGTGCATCGTGCACGACGCGTGCCGCAGTGACTACCACTGCTGCGAGCCCGGCACGTCGCAACCGCCAGCACAGGTCCACGTCCTCATAGTAGAGGAAGTAGCGCTGGTCGAATCCGTGCACCGCCTCGAACGACTCGCGGCGAAAGAGCATGAACATGCCCGCCACCCAATCGGGCATGATCCTCGCCCCGGCAATGGGATAATCCTGCCGGTGAGAACCGATCAGGAGTTTGCGGGCAAGCATCGTGGGCGTTGGAAATCGGCGTGCGCTGTCCTCGATCGTGCCCGCGGTAGAGAGCACCTGCGGTGCGGCCACGCCAATACCCGATTCGGCGGCTGCTTCGCAAAGCGCAGCGAACGGGTCGTCGATGAGCCGTATGTCCGGATTCAATACGGCAAAGAACCGACCGTTGGCCAACTCGAATGCGGCGTTATGGTTCGCTCCGAATCCTTTGGCGTGGTTGTTCCTGATCACCTTCAAGTCGAATGGATAGACGTGGCTGGAGAGGTCCAGTGGTTCAGGTACGTTGACTGTGAGGATCACCTCGATGCCTGCCGGCGCGAGCCCGGCGAGGTCCTGAAGCAGCTGCGCCACCAGCGAAGCCTGTCGGTGGCTCACGACCGAAATCGAGAGTTTCACGGGAAGCCGGGCGAGTGAGCCGGGGCAACAACTTCGATCTGTTGCGACTGGTGCTTGCGTCGATAGTGATGCTGGTGCATCTCCATGCCTTGTCGGCGGAGCCGGCACTGGCTTTCCTTTCGGTTGCATTGTCGAGCGAGTTGGCGGTCGAGGGGTTTTTCGTGATCAGCGGCTACTTGGTGGTCATGAGCTACGAGCGCTCCACCGGTCTGAAGGACTACTGGGAAAAGCGTATCCGGCGCATCTACCCTGCCTATGCTGCCGTGGTGCTGGGTTGCGGACTATTTGGCTGGCTGATCACTGCATCGAGTACGGCCGACTATTTCTCGGGCGCCTGGCTACGCTATGTCGCGGCAAACCTGGTTTTCCTCAATTTCCTGGCGCCTGAACTGCCGGGAGTTTTTGCCGACAACCCCTGGCACGCGGTGAACGGTGCTCTCTGGACCATCAAGCTCGAGGTCGGTTTTTACATCATAGTGCCACTGCTGGTATGGTCCGCTCGGCGTTCCCGGCCCTGGATCGTGGTCGGTGTGGTCTACGTGGCTTCAGTGCTCTACCCGGTGCTGCTGGAGCGAGTCATCCACGGCGCCGGCAAGGAGACATACCAGATACTGGCGCGGCAGTTGCCCGGCCAGCTCGCCTATTTTTCGATGGGCGCCGCCGCCTGGTGGTATCGCAGCGTGCCCCGCCGTCAGATGCTCGTGGCAATGGCCGTTGCGCTACCCCTCCTGATACTCATGCCGGTATTGCTGCAGCCGGTATTCCGGCCGCTGGCGCTCGGTGTTGTCGTGATCGGCGCGGCAGTGGCATTGCCGCGCATCGGCAACGCCGGGCGGTACGGTGATTTTTCCTATGGAATCTACATCATGCATTTCCCCGTGATCCAGGTCCTGGTGTCCGAGGGCTGGTTTCGCACGGCGCCCCTCGCTGCCAGTGCCGCGAGCGTGACCTTCATCACTGCGGCGGCCTGGTTGTCGTGGACCT
>JANMWG010000144.1:0-5841 GCA_031393885.1 Betaproteobacteria bacterium
GTTCTCGAGGATCGCCACCAGCGTGCGGCCGACTGCGAGACCCGACCCGTTGATGGTGTGCACCGGCGCCGGCCTGCCCTTGGCATTGCGATAGCGCGCCTGCATGCGCCGCGCCTGGAACGCCTCGAAGTTGGAGCACGAGGAGATCTCGCGATAGGCGTTCTGCCCCGGCAGCCAGACCTCGATGTCGTAGGTCTTGGCCGACGAGAACCCCATGTCACCGGTACACAGCGTGACGGTACGGTACGGCAGATCGAGCTTGCGCAGGATGGTTTCAGCGTGCCCGGTGAGCGCTTCGAGCGCCTCGTACGACTGGTCCGGATGGACGATCTGCACCAGCTCGACCTTGTCGAACTGATGCTGGCGGATCATGCCGCGGGTGTCCTTGCCGTACGACCCGGCCTCGCTGCGAAAGCACGGCGAATGGCACACGAACTTGAGCGGCAGCGACTCCAGCGCCACGATCTCGTCGCGCACGATGTTGGTCACCGGCACCTCGGCCGTGGGAATCAGGTACAGCTTGGGCTCGTCGCCGCGCGGCACGCCGAACAGGTCGGCCTCGAATTTCGGCAGGTTGCCGGTGCCCTCGAGACTCTTCGCGTTGACCAGGTACGGCGCGTACACCTCCGTGTAACCATGTTCTTCGGTGTGGGTGTCGAGCATGAATTGCGCGATGGCGCGATGCAGCCGAGCCATGCCGCCCTTGAGCAAGGTGAAGCGCGCGCCGGCAATCTTCACCGCCGCGGCGAAGTCGATCAGACCGAGGCTCTCGCCGATGTCGACATGATCTCGCGCCGGAAAATCGAAAGTGCGCGGCGTTCCGACGCGCCGGATCTCGACGTTGTCGTCGGCGGATCGCCCTGACGGCACACTCGCCTGCGGCAGGTTGGGCACGCCGAGCAGAAAATCGGACAAGGCGCCCTGCACCGACTCCAACTCGCGCTCGCAGGCCGAGAGTTCGTCGCCCAGGCCGGCAACGTCGGCGAGCAATGCGCTCACATCTTCGCCTCTGGCCTTGGCGCCACCGATGGCCTTGGACGCCGCATTGCGCTTTGCCTGCAGGTCCTGGGTGCGCATCTGGATCTGCTTGCGCTGGCTCTCGAGGCGGTCGAACGCTTCGGTGTCGAGGCCGAAGCCGCGCTCGGCGAGCCGGGCCGCGACCGCGGCGATGTCATGGCGTAGCAGCTGGATATCGATCATGGTGGCAGGCGCGGCTACTTGCGGTTCTTGCGAGCGGCGGCATCGAGGCTGCGCAGGTGCGCCAGCTTCTCGGCGATCCTGCCTTCGACACCGCGCGGTGTGGGTTGATAGAAGTATGGCGGATCGATGTCGTCGGGAAAATAGCTTTCGTCGGCGGCGTAGGCCTCGGGCTCGTCGTGCGCATAGCGGTATTCGCGGCCGAAGCCGAGCTGCTTCATGAGCTTGGTCGGCGCGTTGCGCAAATGCACCGGCACCGCATGCGACCCGGCGCGCCGGACGAAATCCCTGGCCGAATTATAGGCGACATAAGCGGCATTGCTCTTGGCGGCGCAGGCCAGATAGATCACCGCCTGCGCGATGGCGAGTTCGCCTTCGGGCGTGCCCAGGCGCTCGTAGGTGGCGCAGGCATCGAGCGCCAGCGGCAGCGCCCGCGGATCGGCCAGGCCGATGTCCTCGATGGCCATGCGCACGATGCGCCGGCCGAGATACAGCGGATCGGCGCCGCCGTCGAGCATGCGGCACAACCAGTAGAGCGCCGCGTCAGGATTCGATCCGCGCACCGACTTGTGCAGCGCCGAGATCTGGTCGTAGAAGGCATCGCCGCCCTTGTCGAAACGCCGCAGGTTCTGCGCGAGCGTGGCTTCCAGGAATGCCTCGTCGATGAGATCGCGCTGTGCGGCACCGGCGGCCGCGTGCAGCGTCTCGAGCATGTTCAGCAGGCGTCGCGCGTCGCCGTCGGCAACGCCCACCAGCACGGCCTTGGTGCCGTCGCTGAACGTGAGACCGTCGAGCGCTACCCGGCGAGCGTGCTCGAACAGCGTTCCCAGCTCGTCGGCCGACAACGGGTTGAGCACGTACACCGCGGCGCGCGACAGCAGCGCCCCGTTGACTTCGAACGAGGGGTTCTCGGTGGTGGCGCCGATGAACGTGACCACGCCCTGCTCCACGAACGGCAGGAAGGCATCCTGCTGCGCCTTGTTGAAGCGATGCACCTCGTCGACGAACAGGATGGTGTTGCGGTTCGCGCGATCACGCGTCTCCTGGGCGCGCTGCATGGCTTCGCGGATGTCTTTCACGCCGGCAAACGCGGCTGAAAGCGCAATGAACTCGGCGTCGAAAGCGCCCGCCAACACGCGCGCCAGCGTGGTCTTGCCAACACCCGGCGGCCCCCAGAGGATCATCGAATGCGCGCGCCCCGACTCGACCGCGAGGCGCAGCGGCTTTCCCGGGCCGACCAGATGCGCCTGTCCGACGACATCGTCGAGACGTTGCGGCCGCAGGCGTTCGGCGAGCGGCACGTGGCTCGCCGACAGGGGCGCAACCGGCTGGTTCATCGCCACAGATTCACTCGGTGCGCGCGGGCGCCGACCCTGCGGACGCCCCGCCTACTGGTCGCCGACCACGTCGGCGCCCTTGGGCGGCGTGAACCGGAACAGGTCGGCAGCGAGCTTGGGGTTGCGATCCAGCCGCGTGAAGCGGATCACGGTGGTCTGGCCCAGGCGATCGAGCAGCTCCATGGTTTCCGGATTGGCCTTGCGAAAACCCAGGCGCATCTTCTCGAACGGGCTGTCGGGATCGGTCGGCGTCGCCTCGACCCATTCGAGGCCGTCGCGTTTGGCGATGGCGGCAAATGTGTAGGCGCGGTCGAGATCGTTGCTGCCCGCCAGCAAGGCCGCCGGACTCGACCCGAGCGCATCGCCGAGCGCCTTGACCGTGACCTGATTCAGGTCTTTGTCGAAGACCCATACCTTGTTGCCGTCACCCACGATCAGTTGGTCGTAGGGCTTGGTGTAGACCCACCGGAACTTGCCTGGCCGCGCGAAGGTGAAGCTGCCGCTCGACAGCGATATCGTCTTGCCACTGCTGTCGAGCACGGTCTGGATGAACTCGGCCCGCGCGGCCTTCACCTCGGCGATGAAGGTCTTGAGGGTCTCGACCCCGGCGGCGCGTGCCCCACCCACGCCACACGCCACGCTCAAAACCACCGCAATCAGCACTGCTCGTCTGCTGGTCATCATTCGCTCCTTGCCGGCACCAGGATTTCTCGATTGCCGTTGGTCGCCATCGACGACACCAGCCCGCTTCGCTCCATCTGCTCGATCAGCCGCGCCGCGCGGTTGTAGCCGATGCGCAGATGCCGCTGCACCAGCGAGATCGACGCGCGGCGATTCTTGAGCACGATCGCCACCGCCTCGTCGTACAGCGCATCGGTCTCGCTGCCCTCGGCGGCGCCTTCGGTTGCGCCGTCTGCGCCCTCGTCGCCATCACCGCCTTCGAGGATGCCATCGATGTACTGCGGCTGCCCGCGCGACTTGAGATATTCGACCACGCGGTGCACTTCGTCGTCGGCGACGTAGGCGCCATGCACCCGCACCGGAAAGCCGGTGCCGGGTGGCAGGTAGAGCATGTCGCCCTGCCCGAGCAACGCTTCAGCGCCCATCTGGTCGAGGATGGTGCGCGAATCGATCTTGGACGACACCTGGAACGCGACCCGGGTCGGGATGTTGGCCTTGATCAGACCGGTGATCACGTCCACCGACGGCCGCTGCGTGGCCAGCACCAGATGGATGCCGGCCGCCCGCGCCTTTTGCGCGAGGCGTGCGATCAACTGCTCGACCTTCTTGCCCACCACCATCATGAGGTCGGCCAGCTCGTCGATCACCACCACGATCATCGGTAGTTCGGACAGCGGCTCCGGCGATTCGGGGGTGATGGTGAACGGATTGGTGATGGGCGCGCCGGCCTTCACGGCGTCTTTGAGCTTCTGGTTGAAGCCGGACAGGTTGCGCACGCCGAGGCTGGACATGAGCTTGTAGCGGCGCTCCATCTCGGCCACGCACCACGTGAGCGCGTAGGCGGCCTGCTTCATGTCGACCACCACCGGCGCCAGCAGATGCGGGATGCCCTCGTACACCGACAGCTCGAGCATCTTCGGATCGACCAGGATCAGCCGCACTTCGTTGGGCGTGGCCTTGTAGAGCAGCGACAGGATCATCGCGTTGATCGCCACCGACTTGCCCGACCCGGTGGTGCCCGCCACCAGCACGTGCGGCATCTTGGCGAGATCGGCGCAGACCGGCTTGCCCGAGATGTCCTTGCCCATGGCGATGGTGAGCGGCGAGGCGAGGTCGGCATACACCTTGGACGACACGATCTCGTGCAGCCGCACGACCTGGCGTTTCGGGTTGGGAATTTCGAGCCCCATGCACGACTTGCCGGGAATGGTCTCGACCACGCGAATGCTGATGACCGACAGCGCGCGCGCGAGGTCCTTCACCAGGTTGACGATCTGGCTGCCTTTCACCCCGATGGCCGGTTCGATCTCGTAGCGGGTGATGACCGGCCCGGGCTGGGCGGCGATGACCTTGACCTCGATACCGAAATCGAGCAGCTTCTTCTCGATCAGGCGCGAGGTGAATTCGAGCGTGTCGGTCGACATCAGCTCGACGTTGGTGTCGGCCTCGTCGAGCAGTTGCAGCGGCGGCAGCGGCGAATCGGGGAGATCCTCGAACAGCGGTTTCTGCTTTTCGAGGGCCACGCGCTTCGACTTGGGGATCTCCATCACCGGCGGCTCGATGCGCACCGGTTCACGTTCCTCGATGTCGAAGCGCTCGCGCACCACCTCGACCACGTCGTCGCGCTGCTGCTGCGCCACTGCTCCCATGCGCCGGTCGCGCCGCTCGTCCATGCGCCGCGTGATCGCGGCCCATGCCGTTTCGATGCCGCTGCCGATGCGTTCGGACACGGCCAGCCACGAGGTGCTGGTGAACAGCGAAAAGCCGATGGCGGCCGCCACCACCAGCACCAGGGTCGCGCCGGTGAATCCGAGACCCGCGTGCAGGGCGCGCGACATGACTTCGCCGAGCAACCCGCCTGGGGCGCCGGGCAGCGGCACGGTCAACGACCCCAGCCGCAAGGCCTCTATGCTGGCGGACGACAGCAGCAGCAGGGTGAAGCCGCCGACAGCGATCCAGGCCGGACGCCGGTCGGCGCTCCCCGGCGCCTCGATGCGGTGATACAGCCAGTACACGCCGAGCAGGCACAGCACCACCAGCCACCACGCCGAGAGCCCGAACATGTACAACAGCAGATCGGCAACCCAGGCGCCAAAGGCCCCGCCCGAGTTGCGGACCACCGGCACGGTCATCGCCTGCGACCAGCCGGGATCGGTCTTGTGATAAGTGGTCAGCACCAACGCGAGGAAGGCCCCGAGACCGGCCGACGCCAGCCACCAGGCTTCGCGGATCAGGCTCGACAGGCGCGGCGGCAACGGGAGCGGCGGGGCCTTGGCTACCAGGGTTGCCTTGGAGGCTCTCACCTTCCGCGCCGGGGCTTCAGCGCGGCGGCGAAAAAACATCTGGGGTCGTGGTCACATCGGGCATAGCCGATTATAGGGGGTGCGGCCTGCGGGCCGCCACGCGGCCGGACCGACCCGCATCGACAGCCCCGCGCCCAAGCTGACACAATCCGTGGTTTCGCCTACCAGCCCCCATCTACGAGTCACCATGCCAAACGCACCCCGCCACATCCCCTTGCTGATCCTCGGTTCCGGCCCGGCCGGCTACACCGCCGCGGTCTACGCCGCCCGCGCCAACCTGAAGCCGGTGGTCATCACCGGGCTGGCTGCCGGCGGCCAGTTGA
>JANMWG010000227.1:0-7294 GCA_031393885.1 Betaproteobacteria bacterium
AAAGACCACGTTGGCGCGTTTCATTTTTGCGCTGGGCATTCGCAATGTCGGAGAAGCGACGGCTCGTGACCTCGCAGCGCAGTTCGGGAGATTCGACGATTTCATGTCCGCAGGCCTCGACCAACTGCAAACGGTGCCCGACGTCGGCCCGATCGTCGCCCAGAGCATCGCCGGGTTCTTCGCCGAACCCCACAACGTCACCGTCGTCCAGGCGTTGCGCGGCGCTGGCGTGAACTGGCCGGAGCACGAGGGCCGCAAGCTCGAGGTCCTGCCGCAGACCGGGCGCACCTTCGTGCTCACCGGCACATTGCCGACCCTGACCCGCGACCAGGCGCGCGCCCACATCGAAGCGCTCGGCGGCAAGGTCGCGGGCAGCGTGTCGTCGAAAACCGACTATGTCGTCGCTGGTGCGGATGCCGGTTCCAAGCTCGAGAAGGCGGCGCAGCTCGGCATCGCCATTCTCGACGAGTCCGGCCTGCTGGACTTGTTGCAACGCAACGGCGAAACTCACGCCGAACCGGATTCCAACTCCTCCCCGACCCCGAACCCATGAGAAAAGTCACCACGGCGGTATTCCCCGTTGCCGGTCTCGGCACCCGCTTCCTGCCCGCCACCAAAGCGATGCCGAAGGAGATGCTGCCGATCGTGGACAAGCCACTGATCCAGTACGCGGTCGAAGAGGCGGTTGCCGCCGGCATGACGCAGATGGTCTTCATCACCGGCAAGAACAAGCGCGCGATCGAAGACCACTTCGACAAGGCCTACGAACTCGAAATGGAACTCGAGGCCAAGGGCCGCACCGCGCTGCTCGAGGCCGTTCGCACCATCGTCCCGAAGAACGTGAGCTGCATCTACGTGCGGCAGCCCGAGGCGCTCGGCCTGGGCCATGCGGTGCTGTGCGCCAAGCCCGTGGTCGGCGACAACCCGTTCGCCGTGATCCTCGCCGACGACCTGATCGACGGCGAGCCGTCGGTGCTCAAGCAGATGGTGGCCATCTACGAAGAGCGGCAGTCATCGGTGCTGGCGGTGCAGAAGATCCCACGCGAGGAATCCAGCAAGTACGGCGTTATCCGCAACGAGAAGCTCGAAGAGCGCCTGCATCGCATCGCGGCGATCGTCGAGAAACCCAAACCGGCCGACGCGCCGTCGGATCTCGCGGTGGTCGGGCGCTACATCCTGTCGCCGGTGATCTTTCATTTCCTCGAGCGTATCGGCAAGGGCACGGGCGGCGAGATCCAGCTCACCGACGGCATCGCGCAACTGCTGTTCCACGAGCCGGCGCTCGCCTGGGAATTCAGTGGCACGCGCTACGACTGCGGTTCCAAACTCGGCTACCTGATGGCCAACTTCGTCTATGGCTTGCGGCACCACGAGATCGGCCCGGAATTCTCGGCGTTCGCGGCCGGCATGGCACGCGGCAAAGCGGGCTGACACGGCCGTGGCAATGCTCGATCCCGCCGAGTCCCGCGCTTTGCTGGCTTCGGCGGAAGTCATCTGTGCGGCGGACGAAGTCAATGCCGCCGTTGCCCGTGTCGCCAACGAAATCACGGCCGTGCTGGGCGAACGCTGTCCGCTGGTCATTGCCGTCATGGGCGGCGCGGTGGTGTTCGCCGGACACCTGCTCACGCGCCTGCGGTTTCCGCTCGACCTCGACTACGTGCACGCGACCCGCTATCGCGACGGCACCACCGGTGGCGAGATCGTCTGGAAGGTGCGACCCAGGGAAGACGTGCGCGGCCGCGTCGTGCTGGTGGTCGACGACATTCTCGATGCCGGCTTCACGCTGGCCGCGATCCGCAGCTCGTTGCTGGAGGCCGGCGCCGCCGAAGTCCATATCGCGGTGTTCTGCGAGAAGCAGCTCGCGGTGGCCAAACCCGTCCGTGCCGATTTCATCGGCCTGACCGTACCCGATCGTTTCGTTTTCGGCTTCGGGATGGACATCCGTGGCGCTTGGCGTAACCTCCCCGCGGTTTACGCAGCGGCGGAACCTGAAGAACCATGACGACACCCCTTGGCATCATCGGCGGCAGCGGTTTGACGCAGCTCGCCAATCTCTCGGTCACCCGGCGGGAGGTGGTACGCACGCCCTACGGCGATCCATCCGGCGCGCTCACCTTCGGCGAGCTGCAGGGCCGTGAGGTGATCTTCCTGGCCCGCCATGGCTACGGGCACACGATCGCACCGCACGACGTCAACTATCGCGCCAACATCTGGGCCATGAAAGACGTTGGCGTGGAACGCATCGTGTCGGTGGCCTCGGTCGGCGGCATCCGTGCCGACCTCGGCCCGGGCGTGATCTCGGTGCCGCACCAGATTCTCGACTACACCTGGGGGCGGCGCAGCACCTACTTCGAAGGGCCGGAACGACCGGTCACCCATATCGACTTCACCCACCCGTACACCGAATCGTTGCGCCGGGGCCTGCTCGATGCAGCGCGGGCGGCGGGCGAAACGGTTGTCGCCGATGGCGTGTACGCCACCACGCAGGGGCCCCGTCTCGAGTCCGCTGCCGAGGTCGACCGGCTGGAGCGCGACGGTGCGACGATGGTCGGGATGACCGGCATGCCCGAAGCGGCGCTGGCGCGAGAGCTCGATCTCGCTTATGCCGCTCTGGCGGTGGTGGTCAACCATGCGGCCGGACGCGGCGACAGTCGCGAAGGCATCCGGCTCGAAGACATCACGGCCATCCTGCAGTCGACAATCGGGCGTGCGCGACACATCCTTGAAGCCCTCGTGGTGCACGATGGCCATTCGTGAGGTCCTGCGCATGGGTGACCCTCGACTGCTCGAACCGGCGCGCCCGGTCGAGCGTTTCGGAACACCGGCACTGCGGGCACTGGTCACCGATCTGATCGACACCATGAAACGCCTGAACGGCGCCGGCATCGCCGCCCCGCAGATCGGCGTCGGCGAGCAGGTGGTGATCTTCGGCGGGTTCCGCTCGTCGCGCTACCCCGATGCCGACGAGATGCCGTTCACGGTGCTCGTGAACCCCGTGCTGACGCCGCTCGGCGACGAGATGGAGGAGGGCTGGGAAGGTTGCCTGTCGGTGCCCGGCATGCGAGGCGTGGTGCCGAGGTTTCGGCGGTTGCGCTATACCGGCTTCGATACCGATGGTGCCCCGATCGACCGCACTGTCGATGGCTTCCATGCCAGGGTGGTGCAGCACGAATGCGATCACCTGCTGGGCATTCTGTACCCGATGCGCATCACCGATATGAGCCGCTTCGGCTTCGTGGACGTCCTCTTTCCGGACCAGGAGCCAGAAGACGAGTAAAGGCTGGCTGCGTGGTTAAGCCGACAGTTCCTCGAGCAGTTCCGCTTCGAGCCGCACCACCTTCTTCGTGTCTTTCAGCGCCTCGCCATCGATGAGAAAAGTGTCTTCGGCGCGCGCGCCGAGCGTGTTGATCTTGGCGCTCTGCACGTTGATGCCGTGCTCGGCCAGCACCCGCGCCACCCGTGACAGCAGGCCCGGCCGGTCGCCGGCAATAAGCGACAGGTAACAGGCGCTGCCGCGCTCGTCGGGATGGATGGTGACCTCGGGCGCGAGCGGGAACGCCTTGAGCTGGCGGGGCACGCGGCTGGTCGTGGGCGCCGACGGCGGGGCGTTCGCCGCGAGGCGTTCGGCGAGTTCATGTTCGATGAAATTCATCAGGTCGCGGTAGTGCGAACGGGCGTTGCTCGGATCGAGCACCTGAAAGGTGTCGAGCGCATAGCCATGGCGGGTGGTGTAGATGCGTGCTTCGACGATGGTGAAGGAAATCTTCTCGAAGAAGCTGCACACCTGCGCGAACAGGTTGGGCCGGTCGGGCAGGTACACGAGCACCTGCAAGCCTTCGCCGATCGGTGACAAACGGGCCCGGACCAGGGCATCCGGACTGTCGGCGCGGTGGTTCAGCAGCCGCGTGTGCCAGGCGATTTCGCCCGGGTCGTGACGCAGGAAATAGGGGTCGGAGAGCTTCGCCCAGAGCTTGTGTTCGACGCCATCGGGCAGGGCATAGGCGCGCAGCTTGCGCAGGACACGGTCTTTCGTATCCTGCACCGAGCCGCTCACCGGCGTGGGCGCACCGCCAAAATGGCGTCGTGCCGCGCGGAACAGATCTTCGAGCAGCTTGGCCTTCCAGGCATTCCAGACCTTCGGGCTGGTGCCGCGGATATCGGCCACGGTGAGTAGATACAGGGCAACCAGGCGTCGGTCGGTACCCACCAGTTCGCCGAACCGGCGGATCACGTCCGGGTCGGAAAGGTCTTGCTTCTGCGCCGTGGCCGACATGGTGAGGTGGTGCTCGACCAGCCACTCGATCATCCCGGTGTCGTCGGCATCGAGGCCGTGTGCCTTGCAGAAGCGCACCGCATCGGCCCGGCCGAGCTGGGAGTGATCGCCGCCGCGCCCCTTGGCGATATCGTGAAAGAGACCGGCGAGGTACAGCACATGCGGCCGCTCGAACCCGCTCATCAATCGGGAACACAGCGGAAACTCGTGCGCCCGTTCTGCCATCGCGAAGCGGCGCAGATTGCGCACGACCATGAGGATGTGTTCGTCGACCGTGTACACGTGAAACAGGTCGTGCTGCATGCGCCCGACAATGCGTCCGAACGCCGGGATGTAAAGCCCGAGCACGCCCGCGAGATTCATGCGTCGCAGCGCGCGCGTGATGCCGGCGGGCTGCTGCATGATCTCCATGAACAGGGCGCGGTTGCGCGGGTCGTGGCGAAACTGCGCGTTGACCAGGCGCCGCGCGTGCCACAGGGCACGCAGCGTGCGCGCACCCAGGCCCTTGACCTCCCGATGCTGTTGCCACACCAGGAAGATTTCGAGGAGCGCGCTCGGCTGGCGTTCGAAGACATCGATGCGATTGACCTCCAGCAACTGGTTGCGGATCTGGAAGCGGTTGTTGATCTCGACCGCGGCGGTTTCGGGCGGCGGGAGGATGCGGGTGCGCAGATTGGCCAGCACGATCGCGGCGAGCTGAAGCACCGATTTGGCGGTGCGGTAGTAGCGCTGCATCAGCTGTTCGCTCGCCCGGCGCGCGGGCGTCTCGACGAACCCCAGGTTCTGGGCGAGCTGGGTCTGATGGTCGAACAGCAAACGGTCTTCGCGCCGGCCCACGAGATAGTGCAGGCGTATGCGCAGTGCCTGCAGCGCGCGCTCGTGGCGCGTCAGGCGGGCCGCCTCCTGCGCCGTGACGATCTGGTGCTGGACCAGGCTGCGCCAGGTGTCGCCCAGGCCGTTGGCGCGCGCGATCCAGAGAATGACCTGCAGGTCGCGCAGGCCGCCGGGGCTTTCCTTGAGGTTGGGTTCCAGGCTGTAGGCGGCGTCGTTGAAGCGGACGTGGCGCTGCTGCTGTTCGAGCAGCTTGGCTTCGCAGAATGCCTTCGGGTCGAGAACCGGGCCGAACGCCGCGCGGAAGGCCTCGAAGGTGGCTGGATTGCCGCACAGCAGCCGCGATTCGAGCAGGTTGGTCTGCACCGTGATGTCTTGTCTCGCCTGCGCGATGCACTCGGCCACGGTGCGCGCGCTGTGGCCGACTTCGAGACCGATGTCCCAGAGCGTGCCGACGAAGGTTTCGACCAGCTCGTGATCCGCCGCCTCGAAGGTAGCCGGCATCAGGATCAGGATGTCGACGTCGGAGTACGGAAACAGCAGGCCGCGGCCGTAGCCGCCAACGGCCACGAGCGTCGCCCCGGCCGGCACTGCCGTCGCGGCCCAGGCCTCGGCGAGAATCTCGTCGACCAGACGGCTCTGGGCCGCGAGCACCTCGAGAACCTGCTCGTTCTCGAGAAACCCCCGGGCCAGCGCGTCGCGTTCAGCACGCAGCCGGCGCTTCCATTGCTCGAGCTGGCTGGCGGGGTCGGGCGTGCGGCGTGACGCCAGCGTCTCTGGCGCGTTCACGCGGGGGGTGCGGGTGGCGCGCCCGACGACAGCGTGAGGACTTCGAAGCCCTCGTCGGTGACCAGTACGGTGTGCTCCCACTGCGCCGACAGGCTGTGATCTTTGGTGACGACGGTCCAGCCGTCGGCCAGTTGGCGGATGCCGGGCTTGCCGGCGTTGATCATGGGCTCGATCGTGAAGGTCATGCCGGCTTGCAACTTGAGGCCAGACCCGGCACGCCCGTAGTGGAGCACCTGCGGTTCTTCGTGGAATTTGCGCCCGATGCCATGGCCGCAGAATTCACGCACCACGCTGTAGCCGCTGGACTCCGCCAGGGTCTGGATCACGTGGCCGATGTCGCCCAGGAAGGCGCCCGGTTTCACGGCGCGGATGCCGCGCCACATGCAATCGAAGGTCACCTCCGACAGCCGCCGCGCCTGGATCGACGGCTCGCCCACCATGAACATCCGGCTGGTGTCGCCGTGGAAGCCGTCTTTGATGACGGTGATGTCGACGTTCACCACGTCGCCGGCCTTGAGCCGCTTATCGCCCGGCACGCCGTGACACACGACGTGATTCACCGAGGTGCAGATGCTGCGCGGGTAGGGCGTGTAGCCGGGCGGGGCGTAGTGGAGCGGTGCCGGGATGGTTTTCTGCACCCCGACCATGTAGTCGTGGCACCGGCGGTCGATCTCGTCGGTGGTGACGTTGGGCCTGACATGTGGTTCGATGAAATCGAGAACTTCCGACGCGAGTCGTCCGGCGACGCGCATGCGCTCGATATCGTCTGCTGATTTGATGGTGACCGACATGGGCTGAGGCATTGAACCGGCCGCATCGCCCGCCGTCTGGTGGCGCCGCGGAGCGGTTCGGTTTGGTTGTTGCAAGCCAGCAATTATAGCGTTGCGGATAGCGGCGACGGCAGGAGCATTCTGCCCGCGGTCTGGAGCGTAGCCAAACAGGTTCAATCGTGGAGCAGGCCGCGCCGCCGCGCCTCCAGCACGGCTTGGGTGCGGCTCGCCACGCCGAGCGAGCGGAAAACGGCGGTGAGGTGCGCCCGTACCGTGGCTTCGGAGATGCCGAGCCGTTGCGCGATGACCTTGTTGGGTTCGCCCGCGCCGAGCCGGCGCAGCACGTTCACCGGGATCGACGTGCCGGGCTGGTGGCGCCCTGCGGCGGAACGGCAGGGGCCGGGATAGCGCCCCCGGCCCGGCGACTATTTCGGGGCTACCGTCAAACCCGTCGGCAGCGCGACCAGCGAGCCGCTACGACGACAACACCGCCGACGCCGAACAGCACCAACGTGGACGGTTCCGGCACAGCGCTGATGGAACCGAACAGACCATCCCGCTCGTCGTTGATCCCGGCGGCGAAATAGAGCTTGTTGGCGCTGCCGCCATTGCCACCATTGCCGAACGTCAG
>JANMWG010000229.1:0-18380 GCA_031393885.1 Betaproteobacteria bacterium
CTGCTCGTGGTTGCGGTCGGGTCCAACTACGGGCTCTTCTTCGACCAGCTCCGCACCGAAGGCCATGCCGATGCCGACATGCTGGCCTCGCTCCTGCTCGCGAACCTGACCACCGTCGTGTCGTTCGGGCTGATCGCGTCATCGGACATTCCCGCGCTGTCCGCGATCGGCCGGGTGGTCGCACCGGGCGCTTTTCTGGCTCTGGTGCTGGCCGCGGTGTTTTCGGCGACGCTCAGCGCCCACAGGGTCCCCCGAGGACGCTGCGCCCCCTGGAGGGGGAAGCCATAGCGAAGCGAAGGCTGGGGGGTGGGCGTCATCTCCCCACAGGGTCCCCCGAGGACGCTGCGCCCCCTCCTGAGGGGGAAGGCGGAGCGCAGCGTAGCCTGGGGGTGGGCGTCACCTCACTCGCAGCGTTGTGGGAAAATCCGGCTCCATGCCGAACCTTTGATGCCCGCGCGACCGTCGCCCCGAATGTCCGTCGACACGAATTCCAAACCCGTGGCCTGGCCGGTACCGGCCCTGTTGCGCGCCAGTATCGGCGTGCATGCACTGGCTGCGGGCGCGGCGGTTGCGCTACCGCACAGCCTGCCCTGGGCGCTTGCCGGGGTCGTGCTCAACCACGCGGTGCTCACCGCTGCAGGCCTCTGGCCGCGCAGCGCATTGCTCGGCCCGAACCTGACGCGCCTGCCCGCGGCCAGCGCGGCGCGCGGCGAGATTGCGCTGACCATCGACGACGGGCCCGACCCCGACGTAACCCCCGCAGTGCTGGATCTGCTCGAGCGCCACGACACGCGGGCCACTTTCTTTTGCATCGCGGAGCGAGCCCATGCGCACGCGGCGCTGACCCGCGAGATCGTCGCGCGCGGCCACAGCGTGCAGAACCATACCTACCGGCATCGCCACGATTTCTCGTTGCTGGGCCCGGGCGGCTTTGCCGACGAACTCACCCGCGCGCAGGACGAATTGAGCGCGCTGACCGGTGAGCGACCCACCTGCTTCCGTGCGCCGGCAGGCCTGCGCAATCCCTTTCTCGACCCGGTGCTGCATCGCCTGGGCCTGCGGCTGGTGAGCTGGACCCGGCGCGGCTTCGATACCCGCGAAGCCGATCCGCAGCGCGTGTTGGCGCGGCTGGTGCGGACCCTGGCCGGGGGCGACATCCTGTTGCTGCACGACGGCAATGCCGCCCGCACCGCCACCGGCCGGGCCGTGCTGCTCGAGGTTTTGCCGCCGCTGCTGTCGCGCTGCCACGCGGCCGGCCTGCATCCGGTGACGTTGCCTTCCGCTCTGGCGTGATAGCGTGGAATAGAACAATGGGACTTCGGCAGCGAGTAGAGACGGTTGCAGCGAAGGTGCGATAGGGGCTTATCTGTCTTCGTTGGTGAGGCTTCTCAGAAAATCCAGGATATCGTTGCGCTCGTCGCGGCTTATTGGCAGCGGCGAGCCGTCGGCGTGGCGGCGGTAATAGAGTTCCAGATCCACCGAAGCTTCGAGTGAAGGAACGCTGCCGTCGTGGAAGTACGGTGCGGTTACCGCTACATTTCGAAGGCTTGGGGTTCGGAACTTGCCTATGTCCTCCAGCTTGCGCGTGATGACGTAGCGCCCGAGCGCGGCGACTTCGCGGTCACCCAGGATGTCGTCGGCCTCCACCGGGCGGCCTAGTGCGTCCAGGCGTTGCAACACTTGGCCGAGGCGGTCACGGAGTTCAACCAATCCAACGCCGAGGGAATGGAACTGGTTGTCTGTGAGAGGGGCCGTCATATCGGTCACGACGTGACATCGCGAACAGCCGGCGTCGCCAGTGAACAGTGCCAGGCCCCGAACAGCAGCCGCCGACATATCGAGCCCTCCCACTTCTGTACCGTGGACTCGCTGGTGTTCAGGAAGCGAGCGAACACCGGCTGGCTGACGTGCGCACCCTCGCGGATTCGTTTGATCTCGTCCGGGGTGATCTCCACCGGAGCCACGAGGCAGGATTCGTCGAAATCGCGCATGGTGGCCTTGTCGATGGTTCCGGCACGATGCAGTCCCCGTGCGGTGCTGTGGATGGCCTCGAAGGCGTCGCTCTTGAACCTGGCTTTACTCGTCATCGGATAGCTCCAGTAAGTCCCGCTGACTCAGCGCGGATGCCAACTCGGCTTCCGTCATACGGCCGTAAGCCTGCGCAAGCTTCTTGAACGTCGCGAGCTCGTCGCAAAAAGTGCAAGGGCAGATCTTGCACGAAAAAATTCTCCGGACGATTGAGGCCGCCCCGGCACGGCAAACTCTCCTGCCTGTCCTTCACAACCGATACATGTGGGCAACACGGTGTCGATCGCCTACGACGCCGACGGCAACTTCACCAGCTTCACCGACTCTCGCGGTGGTATCGCCGCCTTCGGCCGCGACCACCGCAACCGGCGGACCAGCCGCACCGACGGGTTGCTCGAGACCGAGACCCAGGTGCTCGACGGCAACCGCCATGTAACCTCCCACAACGACCGCAAGCGTCAGCAGCAGTGGCGTCGTCGTCCATGGCCTGCGTCTCCGCGAGCGTCGGGAGCGTCCCTTCCTGCGCCCTCCGCGCGAGGTCCTTCAGGGCGAGGGGCTTCGCCCGCGAGAGTCCTGCCTCGCGCAGCCTGTCCTCCGCCACCTCGTGAATCTGATCGGCGGTCGGGGCCTCGTGGGCGCGGGGGAAGAGGCCGCGCACGCGGCCGAAGATCGTCGCCGCGGCCTTGCCGGTGAGCTGCTGGTAGACGATCGCCTCCGCGAGCGCGCCGAAGAGGCTCGAGGTCGTCTTCAGCTCCATGCGAAACGGCCCGACGGTGTCCATCAGGCGCGCGAGCGCGGGGTCCTTGCCGCGGAGGTACCTGACGGCCTCGTCGGGATCGAACGCGAACGGCGACGGCACCAAGGAGAGGGCGGGCTGGCTCGCGGCCGCGCCCCTCGAGCTGCGCGACGATGCCGTCCACGGCGCGCGCCACGGCCTTCGGCGGCCGCGACTCGGCCGCGTCCGGGTGGCCGCCGACTACACGGCGGACACCCTCCCGTCCGCCACCTCCCAGCGCGCCGTCGTCGTCGCCCTGGCGAGGCTTCGTCGTGGGAGACGAGCACCAGCGGGCCCGGGAACGACGCGAGCGCGTCGGCCAGACCTCGCCATCGGCCGGGCCAGGGCGGAAGGGGCGACGATGAGACTCAGCCAGCGAGAAAGAGACGGGGCTGGGCTGTTGCAGGAGGGAAGTGGCGAGGTGAGAGTCACGGCCGACTTGATTGGCGCTATCGTTTTCGGTAGATTGATAGCAACGCAGTCAGTCTACGGAGGACGCCATCATGGCCGCTGTCACCATCCGCAACCTCTCCGAGGAGGCGCACCGCGCCCTCAAAGTCCGCGCGGCACAACACAATCGCAGCGCAGAAGCGGAAATGCGCGCCATTCTGGAGGCCGCCGTGCGCCCCGAGGGCCGGCTACGCCTCGGCACGGCCCTCTCGGAGATGAGCCGGAAAATCGGTCTCACCAATGCCGATGTCGAGGCGCTCGAGAAGGCCCGCGATGCCCGACCCGCCGAGCCGATGCGCTTCGAATGATTCTGCTCGACACCAATGTGGTCTCCGAGGCGATGAAACCCGAACCGCATCCATCGGTCCGTGACTGGCTCGACGCCCAGGCGGCCGAGACGCTGTTTCTCTCCAGCGTCACCATCGCCGAACTGTTGTTCGGCATCGGCGCGCTCCCCAAGGGCAAGCGCAAGGACAATCTGGCAGCGGCTCTCGACGGCGTGCTGGACCTCTTCGAGGCACGCATCCTGCCCTTCGATACCGCAGCGGCGCAGCGCTATGCCGATCTCGCCGTCAAGGCGCGGGCGGTCGGAAAGGGCTTCCCCACGCCCGATGGCTATATCGCCGCGATCGCAGCCGCGCACGGTTTCGCCGTGGCATCGCGCGACACGAGTGCGTTCAATACCGCCGGTCTGACGGTGATCGATCCCTGGACCGTGACGAGCTAACCGGCAGTCTGATTGAGATCCGGGTCCCGCCAGCAGCACCCTACTCCCACTCGATCGTCGCCGGCGGCTTCCCCGAGATGTCGTAAAACGTGGTGTCAGGTCTTGCACGAACACATTCTCCGGACGACTGAGGCCGCCCTGTGCTTACGCCTGGAACGGCGGTAGCCGTGCCAGCCGGCGCCAGACCAGAACGGGCAAGCGGACCGTGAACTCGACCATCAACCGCAGGTGCATCCAGGTCAGCAGAGCATTGTCGCGTCCGTAGCGAAAGTGCGACACGCCGCCTTCGGCCGCGGTCAGATACCTCACGGGCGCATCGACGTTGATCGGCTTGACGCCCCGCCACGCCAGCCGCACGACCGCTTCGGTGTCGAAATCGAAGCGCCGCATCCAGCGCTGATGCGACATCACCTCGATGAGGGATGCCACCGGATAGACCCGGAATCCGTACAGCGAGTCGGCGACACCGGCACCCAGCGTTTCGAGGTTGGTCCACCAGTTGGAGATGCGTCGACCGCGCACGCGCAGCAGCGGCGCGCTCGCATCGAACACCGGGCGACCGAGGATCATCGCCTCGCGACGCTGCATCGACGCCTGCATGAACGCGGGAATCATCGCAGCCGGGTGCTGACCGTCCGCATCCATCGTGAGCGCATGGGTGAAACCGGCGGCCTGCGCCGCGCGCAACCCGTGCAGCACGGCGGCGCCTTTGCCCTGGTTGCGCGCCAGCACCCAGACGCGCAAGCCGGCATCGGTTGCGGCCAACTGCCTGGCCACGTCGGCCGTGCCATCGGTGCTGCCATCGATCACGACCCAGACCGGGTTCCACTGCGCACGCGCCTCCCGCACCGTTTCGGTCAGCCTGCGCCCGGTGTTGTAGCTCGGAATCACCACGACGTGGGTGGTGGAAGCGATGGTCGGGGTCATGCGGCGGTCGGCGCCGACTCACGAGTCATCACGCCATCCGCATATCTGGTTCACAACATGGCTCGGCATCCCTCACCCTCGGTCCCTTCTCCCGGGGGGAGAGGGATGTCTCATGCCCCCGTCTCCCACCGCGGGAGGTCGCCTGCCCCCTTCTCCCCCCGGGAGGGCTGGGGATGAGGGAATCCTCATGCCGCGCCACGAACCGGGAGCCTGCCGGATCGGTCATTCGCCCTCGATCACATTCTCGCCGGCCAGTGGGCCCCTATCGCGGATGTTGTTTCCGCGCTGGCGCCAGCCGCGGAAACTGCGCCGCAGGTGGCGGATCGAGATCAGGTAGTAGATGCCCTTGAGCACCCACAGCGAGGGCTGGATCGGACTGCGGCCGAACACGTCCCCGGCCAGCAGCGCCATCAACGCCTCCTTCACCCGCAGCGGATTGGCGGGATACATGAACAAATGACGGATGGTCGGGTTGGTGACCCGGAAGATGAACCACGAGAACTCGCGCGGCCCGCGGCGCATCCTGGCGTCGAAGCGCCTGCGGGCCTTGGCCGCGGCGCCCGGGTCATCGAGTCGCGCCGCCACCACGTCGACGCCATCGAACGCACCTTGCATCGCGAGATAGACGCCCGACGAGAACATGGGATCGATGAAAGTGAAGGCATCGCCCAGCAGCAGGTAGCGATCGCCGCTCGAATGGGTACTGCTGTAGGAATAATTGCCGGTGGCGTGCACCGCGTCGCCGACCCGGGTGGCGCCTTTCAGGCGATCGGCGAGTTCGGGGCATAGCGCGATCGTGTCATCGAAGAACTGCGGCACCGGCTTGTCGCGCGACTGGAGGTAGTACGGCCAGCACACGGCACCGATACTGGTGGTGCCGTCGGCCAGTGGAATGAACCAGAACCAGCCATGCCGAAACCACATGAGGCTGATGTTGCCCTCCTGAAGCCCGGGCAGCCGGCGCGCGCCGGTGTAATGGCCGAACAGCGCCGAGGTGTTGTGCCGCGGATTTTTTTCCTTGCACTTGAGCTTGCTGGCCAGGAAGGTGTCACGCCCCGATGCGTCGACGACAAAACGGGCGCGCCAGCTTCGTTTGGCGCCATCGTCGAGTTCGGTGCCGACCGTCGCGCCCTCGGTGTCGAACGTCACCTCGCGCACGCGGCAGCCTTCGACCGTTCTGGCGCCGTGGGCGGCGGCGTTGCGAAACAGGAGTTCGTCGAGTTCCGAACGCCGTACCTGCCAAGCGTAGGGCCGGGTCTTATCCCAGGCTTCCGAGTAGTCAAGATGGCTGCGGTGCTCGTGGTCGGGCGACACGAATTCGATGCCGAACTTGTGGATGCCGATCCGCTCGACCTGCTCGAGTACGCCGAGTTGTTCGAACAGTTCGGCGTTGGCCGGCAGCAGCGACTCGCCGATGTGGAACCGCGGATGGTGGGCCTTCTCGAGCAGCACCACGTCACGCCCCTGCGCCGCGAGCAATGCCGCGATCGTCGATCCGGCCGGTCCGCCACCGATGACGAGAACGTCGCAGGACTCGGCGACAATCTCGGCATCCAGGGACGATGTGTTCATGCGGGTGCTCAATACGTCTTAAGGTCGGTGTACTCGGAGAAGATGCCGATCTCCATGGCGTTCGACGACTTCGAAGGCAACTGTGCGTACGCACTGGCGCACCGCGTCGGAGTGGATACAGGTTTCGACCGCATCCCAGAAGAGTAAACTTCTTTCATGTGGTCAGTTGTCAAGACACCGATTGGCAATGCGCCGCCGCCTTGCAGAGGCATTCCGAATGAAGCATCGATACGACCAGTTCAACCAGAAGCGCCGATTCAAGACTCAGGAAGATTGTGACGTCTTGAAGTTGACACAGTTGGCCAAGAAGGTCAAATACGGGGCAACCCTGAGCACAAGAAGAATCCCGGAGACTTTGGTCTGACACCCCCTTCGGGTCCCAGACTCGGGAAATCACTGTGCGACGATGTCGACATTTTCCGGCGGCGAGACGCACTCGATCTGCTGAAGAGTGGACTTGGCAAAGGGCTGGTGAGCGATCGATTCGATGGCGACTGGCCAAAGAACATCTGGTCGGTTACCGGCGATGGCAAGCCGGTAGAAGCACAACTCGAGAATTCCGTGCTCGGCACATACCACGGTTACCCAATGCCCGAAAGCGATCCGCTGGCGTCCGAGGTACTTCGCAGATGGAAGGATGCCGATGTCTGACATTGCGTTCATTTGTGAGTGGCTTACGGCCGGGCAGGATGCGCCCGAGTTGCGAGCGACTGTGGCGCAACTGACCATGCGTGTGGGCGATCTGAGCCTCACACAAAATGAAGACGTTTGGTCGAGAACCGTACGCGACAGTGCCCTTGTGTCGGCGTATCCGTTGGCGCTATGGCTGGCTGGGTCTTGGTGGCGGCTGAACTACGAGCCATTGCCTATTCAGAGAGTGTCACCGTCGCTCGATTGGCGCATGGGCCATGAGATGGGCGCCGCCAATCATGGATATGTTTGGCCCCAAGTGGTTTTTGCATCCGATGGCGAGGCAATCCATATCTGGGCCGTTCCTTCGAATCCTGGCAGCCGTCAATCCGTTCGCTACCTTAGGGGATTACCAGTGCCTCGAACCGTGACATTGGCCGACTTCCAGATGGCCGCGGACGAGTTCATCAGTGGGGTCTTGAACCGCCTTCGCGCGATGGAATATCCCGCCACTGATCTGGCGGAGTTGTGGCGTCTCGTACAGGAAGACCGTGCAGCCCCTGAGGCCGCGAGGGAAAGGCGTATCGAGGCACAAATGGGTTATGACCCCGAAGAGTGCCCGAAAGAGATCATGGACCAAGCATTGGCGTTGGAGTCGCGCATGGGGACCCAGGCGTTGTCGGAGCTTGCCCCGATATACGGAAGGCGGGATAGTGGTGCGGCGCTTGGTGAGATTTTGAAGCTGGCTAACGCAGACGGATTGCAAGGCATTCCCGCTGTGCCCGTAGCACCGACAGAAGTGGCGAACGCCGCCGCGCTCCCTTGGCAGCGTGCCGTTGAAGCCGCCAGAAGTCTTCGTAGCCATTTGCATATCGGCGAGGCGCCGATCGACGATGCGACCCTCTACGGTTTGCTTGGCTTAAGGGCCCAAGCCGTCAAGGAATGGATGCCGCCAACCCGCCACAAAGTTGGCTTGGCTGTGCCAACATCGAACGGAAATCTGAAATTCGTTCCGCGAAAACCCCACCCAATTGCCAAGCGATTCGAGTTCTCCAGATTCTTAGGCGATTACGTAAACGTAGGTGACGAGTCAGCCTCGATTCGCTGGTTAGCGTCCACCGATCTCGCAACTTCTCGGCAAAAGTATCAGCGCGCGTTCGCTGCAGAATTCCTGTGCCCGATAAAATCACTAGCCAACTTCCTGAATGGGGATTTTTCCGAGTCTGCGATTGAAGAAGCCGCCTCGAATTTCGAAGTTAGCGAGCGGACTATAGAGTCGTTGCTAAGCAACAATGATTATATTGCTCCGCGTACTTTCGATATCGGTCTGCCGTATCCGCTGGCGGTCTGACTCTTTCGCTCAATGATTTGCCATTGAACGCCAAGGCGAAGGTGAACGACAGTCGCCAGGACTACAAGCGCATAGGGCTCCCTTGCGAACTTTTTTGGAAGCCAATAGATGACGTCCGCAGGTTCTGCGTAGGAAGGCTGCGCCCCTGAAAGGGTAAGGCGCAGCGCGGGGGCATTAACTCACGACAGTACTACAACCGTTCGATGATCGTGCAGGTGGCCTGGCCATGGCCGATGCACATGGTCTGCAGGCCGAACTGGCCCCCGGTGTGTTCGAGGCCGGCGAGCATCTTCGCCATCAGCGCCGCGCCGGTCGCACCCAGCGGGTGGCCGTGGGCGATGGCACCGCCCCACGGGTTCACCTTGCCGGGGTCGGGCTGGAGCGCCGCCTGCCAGCACAGGGGCACCACCGCGAACGCCTCGTTGATCTCGAACCAGTCGATGTCGCGCACCGACAGCCCCGCTTTCTTCAACGCCTGACGCGATGCGTCGATCACGCCGGTCAGTTGCAACATCGGATCGGAACCGATCACGACCCGGGCGCGGAAGCGGGCGCGCGGCCGGAAACCGTCGGCGACAGCGCGTTCTCGATTGGCTACCAGCACCGCGGCCGCGCCATCGGAAATCTGGCTCGAATTGGCGGCGGTCACCACGCCGTTGCCGGCGGGCCGGAACACGGTCTTGAGCGAGCGCATCTTGTCTTCGTCGAGCACCGCGCGCACGCCTTCGTCGCGCGTGAGCGTCATCGGGCTCGCATCCGGGCCGACACCGTCGACCGGCACCAACTCGTGGTTGAGGCCCTGCGCTTGCGCCGCCGCGGCCTTGCGATGGCTCGCCTTCGCGTAGGTGTCGACCGCCTCACGGGTGAGGCCCCACTTCTCGGCGATGCGCTCAGCGCTTTCGCCCTGGTGGATCAGCTCGTGGTGCCGGAACAGGTCGGGGTTGAGCAGCTCGAAGCCGCCACCGCCTTCGCGGCCGAGGCTGATATCGAGAAACATCGGCACCCGGCTCATGCTCTCGACGCCCGAGGCGATGGCGTAGTCCATGTCGCCCGCGGCCACCGCCTGCGACGCGAAATGTGCGGCCTGCTGGCTCGACCCGCACATGCGGTTGAGCGAGACGCCGGGAATCTTCACCGGGAAGCCCGCCAGCAGCACGCCCAGACGCCCGGGGTTCGCGCCCTGCTCGCCCGCGAGCGTCACGGTGCCGTTGACGACATCCTCGATCTTTTCAGGGTCGATGCCCACGCGCGCGACCAGCGCCTTCAACGTGTGCGCGAGCAGGCTGTCGGGCCGCAGCTCGCGCAGCGCGCCGCCACGGCGTCCGAAAGGGGTGCGAACGGCTTCGAGGATGACGGCTTCAGACATCGGTGCGGCTCCTGTCGGCGATGAACGGTGGTGGCGACGCGCGGGGCTGGCCACGCATCACTGCCGCGCCAGTTCGCGCGCGATGATCGACTTCTGGATCTCGCTGGTGCCTTCGTAGATCTGCAGCACCTTGGCATCGCGGAACAGCTTCTCCACCGGATACTCGGTGCTGTAGCCCATGCCGCCGAACACCTGGATCGCCTCGGTGGCGCAATGCATGGCGGTATCGGCCGCGAACAGCTTGGCGTAGGCCGCCTGCAGCGTGTTGCGCTCGCCCGCATCCACCAGCGACGCCGCCTGATACACCAGCAGGCGCGACGCCTCGACCCGCACCGCCATGTCGGCGAGCTTGTGGCCGATGGCCTGGTGCTCGATGATCGGCTTGCCCATGGTGTGGCGCTGCCGGGCGTAGGCCACGGCCTCGTCGAGCGCTCGTTGCGCGAGCCCGAGCGCCAGCGCGCCGACCATCGGTCGCGAGCGATCGAACACCTTCATGGCGATCATGAAACCATCGCCTTCGGCGCCGATGCGGCGATCTTCGGGCACCTCGACACCATCGAAGAACACCTCGCCTGCCGGGGCCGCACGCTGCCCGAGCTTGCCCATCGATTTGCCAAGACGCAGGCCGGGCGTGTCGCGGTCAACCAGGAAAGCGCTGATGCCGCCATGCCGGGCGGCGCCGTCGGTCTTGGCGAACACGATGAAAAACGCGGCCAGCGGCGCGTTCGAGATCCAGACCTTCGACCCGTTGATGAGATACCGGCCCTTGCGCTTGTCGGCGCGGGTCTGGATCGCCGCGACATCGGAGCCTGCGCCCGGCTCGGTGACCGCGTAGGCCCCCCACCCGCCAGCACGCAACCGGTCGAACACCAGCCGTTTCTGCGCTTCGGTACCGGCCGAATGGAAGACGTCGGCCAAGATGCTGTTGATGCCGACTGCGCCGGTGATGCCGGTGCAGGCCCACGACAGTTGCTCGGTCACGAGCGCGAGGTCGACCACGCCAAGTCCGTCGCCACCGAAGGCCGTGGGGATGGTCAGATTGGCGAGGCCCAGTGCGCGCATGCGCTCGTGCACGACCATCGGAAACCTGGCCTCCTGATCCGCCCGGGCGGCGAGCGGCACGATCTCGCGCCGCGCGAATTCGCGGGCCAGGTTCTGGATCAGGCGTTGTTGTTCGGTCAGCAAAAAATTCATCGCGCTCGTGGCACCGATATCAGCCGGGCTTCATTCGACACCGGCGGCTTCCCATTGCCAGTCGCGAAACTGCTCCCGCAGGCGGGTCTTGAGAAACTTGCCGGTCGAAGTGCGCGGAATCGCGTCGACGAAGGTGAAGGCATCGGGCACCGCCCATTTCGCGAACTTCGTCGCGACGAACGCGCGCAGTTCCTCGCTGGAAACCGTGGCGCCGCTTTTCGTGACCACGACCGCGAGCGGCCGCTCGGACCATTTCGGATGCGGCACGGCGATCACGGCGGCCTCGGCCACCGCCGGATGACCCATGATGGCATTCTCGAGATCGACCGAGCTGATCCATTCGCCGCCGGACTTGATGAGGTCCTTGGTGCGGTCGGTGATCTTGACGAAGCCGAGCGGCCCGACGGCAGCGACGTCGCCGGTGCGCAGCCAGCCATCGTCGGTGAAGCTGTCGGCCGAGCGTTCGACATCGTGATAGTCGGCCGTGATCCACGGCCCGCGCACCTGGATCTCGCCCACGGCCTTGCCGTCCCACGGCTGCTCGCCGTCGTCGCCCATGATGCGCAGGTCGACCAGCGGCACGGCATATCCCTGCGTGGCCATGGTGGCGAAGCGATCGTCGGCCGACAGATCGTCGGGCTGTGTGTGGGTGGGCTTCGCGACCGTTGCCAGAGGCGAGGTTTCGGTCATGCCCCAGCCCTGGATGATGGTCATGCCCAGGCGATCGAAGGCGCGGATCAGCGCCTCGGGCACGGCGGCGCCGCCGACCATCATGCGGATGCCAGGCTGCAACCGCCATCTGCCGGGATTGCGCTCGAGCACCTGGGCCATGCCGAGCCAGATGGTCGGCACCCCGCAACTCACCGTGACGCGTTCGCTCTCCATCAGCGGCAGCAGGTCGTCCGGATGCAGATGCGGGCCGGGCAACACCAGCTTGGTGCCGAGCATCGCGGCCGCATACGGGATGCCCCACGCGTTGGCGTGAAACATCGGCACCACCGGCAGGATCACATCGCGCCCCGACAGGCCGATGGAATCGGGCAGGCATTGCGACAACGTATGCAACACCTGCGATCGGTGGGAGTAGACGACACCTTTGGGCCGGCCGGTGGTGCCCGACGTGTAGCACATGGCGATCGGGTCGTTCTCGTCGCTCTCGGGATAGTCCCAGTGCCCGGTCGAGGCGCCGATAAACGCTTCGTAGTCGAGATAGCCTGCGGGCACCGGCTTGCCGGTGAGCGGTACGACGATGACCTGCTCGATGTTCGCCAACGCCTTGAACTGTTCGAACAGCGGCAGCAGCACGTCGTCGACGATCAGGAAGCGGTCTTTGGCGTGATTGGCGATGAACCCGATGTCGGCAGGAGCCAGGCGCAGGTTGAGCGTGTGCATCACACCGCCCGAAGCGATCACCCCGAAGTAGCTCTCGAAGTGCGCATAGTGGTTCCACATGAGCGTGCCCACGCGGTCGCCCTTGCGCAGACCGGCGCGCTGAAGCGCTTCGGCCAGCAGCCGCGCCCGGCGGTGGAAATGCGCGTAGGTGGTACGGTGCAGCGACTTGTCCGGCATGCGCGACACGATCTCGACGCTGCCGAAGCGCTGGCCCGCCCGCTCCAGGAAATGGCACAGGTTGAGCGGCGTGCGCATCATCGTCGACTGCATTTCGCTCCTCCCAGGGTCTCGCATTTCTGTTATCGACCCGGCCTCGCGGGCAAGGTTCGTCGCCGGGAATCGCTTCCCGGCGACGTTACCAGCCTACCCCGGCAACCGGCTGAACCGGATGTTGCCCTTGGCGATGCCATCCTGCACCACCGACAACCCGCCAGCGGCGATCATCCACTCCAGCCGATGATCGCGATACTGGCGCTTGACCTTGCCAGCGGCAATGAGCGCCGGGAAGTCGGGCAGGTTCGCGAGGACGGCCTGCAACTGGTCGAACACCTTCACCACCGAAGGGCGTTGGCGGGTGCGCTCGAACCAGGCGGCCAGGCGCGGGGTCGCGATCGGGTAGCCGTAGCCGATGGTCGAGCGGCCCAGCACCGGCGCGACGCAGATGTCGCCCCAGCCGAACTGCTCGCCGTTGAACCACTGGCGGTCGCCGAGTTGCTGGTCGAGCCAGCGCTGCAACTGCTCGATGTTGCGCCGGGCATAGGCCACCATCTGATCGCCCTGGGCACCGGTGGCGCGCTTGGCGCGCATCACTTCCATCGTGCCCCAGTTGTTGGGCTCGTAGTGGGTGTCCATCACGTCTTCGATCATGCGCACGCGGGCGCGCTCGGCCGGGCTCTCCGGACGCATCGGTGGCGTCGGCCATTTGTCGTCGAGGTATTCGAGGATGATGGTCGAGTCGAACACCTCGACATCGCCGTCGATGAGCGCCGGAATCTCGGCGCGCGGACTGGCCGCCACGAACTCGCCGGCCGCGCTGCCGTCCATCATCCCCGCGGGGATGAGAGCCTCGTACTCCAGGCCTTTCTCGTTGAGCGCCATCTTGACCTTCATGGCGAACGCGGACATCGGATGTTCGTAGAGCTTCAGCATGGTTGTCTCCGTTGTTTCGGGGAAAAGTCAGTGCAAAAAAACCGGCAACGAAGGGGCAGTGTGCGCCGGGCCGCTCCCAAGCGAACTGCGCCCCCTCGGGGGGAAGGCGAAGCGCAGCGGAGCCTGGGGGGACGTCATCTCAGCGCGTGACCAGAACGACCTTGCCGCTCACGCGCTTCGAGGTCACTTCGTTGAGAGCGTCCGCCACCCGTTCGAGCGGGTAGGTGGCGTGGATATGCGGTTTTACCTTGCCGGCGGTGAACAGTTGCATCAGCTCGGCGTTGTTGCCGGCGTTGCGCTCCGGTTCGTTCTTGGTGAACGCGCCCCAGAACACGCCGACGATGGCGCAGCCCTTGAGCAAGGTCAGGTTGAGCGGGATCTTCGGGATCTCGCCGCCAGCGAAACCCACCACCAGGAAGCGACCGTTCCAGGCCATGTCGCGCAGCGCGGCCTCGGACATCGGGCCGCCGACCGGATCGTAGATCACGTCCACGCCGCGGCCACCCGTGATCGCCTTGACGCGGGCACGCAGGTCGTCCTGCGCGTAATTGATGGTCTCGTCGGCGCCGTTCTGACGGCAGACTTCGAGCTTGGCCTCGGTGGAGGCGGCCGCGATCACGCGTGCGCCCATCGCCTTGCCGAGCTGCACGGCGGCCAAGCCGACGCCGCCGGACGCACCCAGCACCAGCAGCGTCTCGCCGGGCTTGATGTGGGCGCGATCCTCGAGGGCGTGATACGACGTGCCATAAGTGAGCAGGAAAGCGGACGCGGAAACGAAATCCATGCCGTCGGGCATCGCGAACAGGCGGTTGGCGTCGGCCACGAGTTCTTGTGCGAAGCCGCCCCAGGTGCTGGTGGCGATCACGCGGTCGCCGACCTTCCAGCCGGTGACGCCCTCGCCCAGCACCTTGATGACGCCGGCGGCCTCGCCACCGGGCGAGAACGGCAGCTCGGGCTTGAACTGGTATTTGCCCTGGATGATCAGCGTGTCGGGAAAGTTGACCCCGGCCGCTTCGACGGCGACCACGACCTGGCCTTTGCCGGGCACGAGCGACGCCACTTCATCGACCACCAGCGTCTCGGGGCCACCGAGTTGCCTGCACAGCACTGCTTTCATGATGAGTACCTGTTCGAGATCATGCGGTGACCGGCCCCGCGTGCGAGATGTTCGAGATGTTCGTCGAGATGTTCGAGATGTTCGAGCTGCGGTGCGTGCCGCCCGGGCTCATGCACCCTCGAGGATGCGCTCCACCTGCCGCCAGCCGGCCTCGGCCATCGGCCGCGCGCGCCGGCCGGCGTCGATGGCATGCTGGCTCGACGCCGTGCCCGCGACCACCCGGCCCATGATGCCTTGCAGGATACCGGCCAGGCGAAACATGTTGAACGCCATGTAGAAGTCCCAGTTCTCGATGCCGGCGCGGCCGGTACGACGGCAGTACGCCTCGACATACTGCTCCTCGGTCGGAATGCCCAGCCCCGCGAAATCGAGATCCTCCATGCCGCGAAACTCCGCCTGCTTCAGTCGCCAGGTCATGCAGTGGTAAGCGAAATCGGCCAGCGGATGCCCGAGGGTCGACAGCTCCCAGTCGAGCACTGCGAGCATGCGCGGCTCGGTGGGGTGGAAGATCACGTTGTCGAGCCGGTAGTCGCCGTGCACCACGGTGGTCTCGTCGCCACCGGGAATGTTCGCCGGCAGCCACGCGATCAGGTTCTCCATCGCCTCGATGCGCTCGGTTTCGGAGGCTCGATATTGCTTGGTCCAACGCCCGATCTGGCGTTCGAGATAGCTGCCAGGCTTGCCGTAGTCGCCCAGGCCCGCGGCGACGTAATCCACCGAATGCAGTTGCGCGATCACCCGATTGAGTTCGTCGAAGATCGCGGCGCGCTGCTCGCGGGTGGCGCCGGGCAGCGCCGGATCCCACAGTACGCGGCCGCGCACGAAATCCATGATGTAGAACGCGGTGCCGAGCACCGACTCGTCCATGCACAGGGCGAAGGTCTTGGCTACCGGCACGCCGGTACCGTGCAGTGCCGAGATCACGCGGTATTCGCGGTCGACCGCATGCGCGGAGGGCAGCAGGATGCCCGGCGGTTTGCGGCGCAACACGTAGCACTGCGAGCCGGCGGTGAGCAGGAAGGTGGGGTTCGACTGGCCGCCGCGAAACTGCTCGACCGTGAGTTCGCCATCGAAGCCGGCGACATGCTCGCGCAGGTAGCGTTGCAGCGCGGCCTCGTCGAACCGGTGCCGTTCCTGTACCGGCATCGTGCCGATGAACTCGTCGAGCATGCGCTCACCTCCCCGTGTGGGGGCGGAGCATACAACGCCTCCGCGAACGGTCGCAAACCCGCGCCGAAGCACTCGTGACGGGTGCTAGACTGGATTCGACCGAAACAACAAGACGCAGGCGATGAAACGATTCGACGGGAGGGTGGCCGTGGTCACCGGTGGCGCCAGCGGGCTGGGTAAAGCCATGGCGCAACGCTTCGGCCGCGAAGGCATGAAACTGGTGCTGGCCGACGTGCAGCAGGACCCGCTCGACCGCACCGTCGCCGAATTCGCGGCGGCCGGCGTCGACGCGATCGGCGTGCGCTGCGACGTGTCGAAGGCCAGCGATGTCGACGCGCTGCGCGATGCCGCGCTGGCGCGCTTCGGCGCCGTCCATGTGCTCTGCAACAATGCCGGCGTCGCCCCCGGCGGCCTCGCCTGGGAAAGCACCATCCACGACTGGGAGTGGTGTCTGGGCGTCAACGTCTACGGCGTGATCAACGGATTGCGCAGCTTTGTGCCCACCATGCTCGCGCAAGACGACGAAGGCCACATCGTCAACACCGCGTCGGTGGCCGGTCTGATCTCGCCGGCCGGCATGGGCATCTACTGCGTGTCGAAGCACGCGGTGGTCACGCTCACCGAATGCCTGCACCACGACCTGGCGGCCAAGACCGACAAGGTCAAGGCGTCGGTGCTGTGTCCGGCCTATGTGCCGACCGGCATCGCCGACAGCGAACGCAATCGCCCGGCCGGCCTGCAGAATGCGCCACGAGATCGCGATGCCGACGAACTCGCGCGCGAACAGCAGCTGCGCAAGGCCGTCTCGTCCGGCCGCATCTCGGCCGAGCAAGTCGGCGACATCGTGTTCGAAGCCATCCGCGACGAACGCTTCTATGTGCTGCCGCACCAGAAGATCAAGGGTGCGATCGAGACGCGGATGCAAGACATCCTGCTGGAGCGGGCGCCCACCGACACCGCCAAGCCGCCGCGCCCGACCTGAGAACAGACCGGAGCGCGCGACACCGATCGACAAATGCTCAGGCCGCGGCGGAGTCGCGAACAGTGTTGCGCTTCACGAACTCGGCCATGCGCGCGATGCCGTTCTCGATGGCCTCGTTCGACGCCGCGTAGCTGAAGCGGATGTGCTGGCCTTCGCCATCGACGCGCGAGCCAAAGTGGATGTCGGCCAGCACCGCAATGCCGGCCTCGTGCAGCAGGCGCCTGCGGAACACCTCGGAATCGGCGGCACCGACCATCCGGCAGGCCTCGGTCACGTTGGGCCACGCGTAGAACGCGCCGCCCGGGCTCAGGCAGGTCACGCCCGGCACCTGGTTGAGCAGCCCCACGATCAGGTCGCGGCGCTGGTGGAAGCTGTCGCGCATCATGGCCGCGTCGTGCTGCGGGCCGTTGAGCGCTTCCACCGCCGCCCATTGGCTGATCTGCGACGCGCACGACTCGGTGTTGGTGATCCAGGTGGTGAAGTACGGCGCGAGCTTGCGGTTGGCCGCGAAGCCCAGGCGCCAGCCGGTCATGGCCCAGGTCTTGGAACAGCCGTCGGCGATGATGGTGCGCTCGAGCATGCCGGGAAGCGACGCGATGGAGGCGAACTCGCCGTCGTAGACCAGGCGCCCGTAGATTTCGTCGGCGAAGACCCAGATCTGCTCATGCCGTCGCAGGATCTCGGCGATCGCCTCGAGCTCGGCGCGCGGGATGATGCCCCCGGTGGGGTTCTGCGGTGAATTCAGGATGAGCAGCCGGGTCTTCGGCGTGATGCGGTCGGCCAGCTCGTTCGGATCGAAGTTGAAGTTGCGCGACTCGCGCAGATGAATGGGCACCGGCACCGCGCCGTTGGCCCGCACCTGCGACTCGTAGATCGGGAACCCGGGGTTCGGATAGATCACTTCATGGCCGGCGCCGAAGTCGGTGGTGGACTGCACCGAGTAACCGATGAAAGGCTTGGCGCCTGCGCCCACGACGACATCGGCCGGGTCGATCGACACGCCACGCGTGCGCTGGATGTCGGCGGCGATGGCCTGCCGCAATTCATCGATGCCGGCGGACGGCGTGTAGCCGTGCTTGCCGCCGCGGATGGCCGCCACACCCGCATCCTGGATGTTCACCGGGGTCGGGAAGTTGGGCTGGCCGATGCAGAACGACACGATGTCCTTGCCGCCGCGGATCAACGCGTTGACTTCGGCCAGCACGACGAAGGCATTCTCGGTGCCCAGCTCGAGGGCGCGTTGGCTGATGTCCGGCATGGGAAGGTTCCTCGCGAGATCGGGCGGGTGGTGCCGTGCACCGCGCGCCCGTGGTTGTTTTCGGTGTCGCGGGCTTATAGCACGCGCGGAAAAACAGGGTCAACGCACCCGGCCGTCATGCGGATAGCCATAGTCGCAACGCGGCATTGACCGCCTCGGGCCGCTCCATGGTGGTCATGTGGCCGCATTGCTCGATCACCTCGAGCCGCGCACCTGGCACCAGCGCCGCCATTTCTTCATGCAGCGCCAGCGATGTGAGCGCGTCCTCCCGCCCGCACAACACCAGCGTCGG
>JANMWG010000247.1:0-12293 GCA_031393885.1 Betaproteobacteria bacterium
GGGCCGCCCTTGATCGCTGTCGACACGAACGTGGTCGCCTACCTCTTCCTGCGGGGAGAGTTCGCCGCGCGGGCCGAAGCCTGGTTGATGCGCGATCGGGACTGGGTGGCACCAAAGTTGTGGCGCAGCGAGTTTCGGAACGTGCTGGCTGGTTATCTGCGACGAAAGCAACTGACGTTCGAGGCGGCGCGCGATATTCAGCGAGAGGCGGAGGCTCTGTTGATCGGTAACGAACATGAAGTCGACTCATTGCGAGTACTGGAGCTGGTTCGCGACAGCGACTGCAGCGCCTATGACTGTGAATTCGTTTCGGTGGCGATGCGTCTCGGCGTGAAGTTGCTGACGGCGGACAGCAAGGTGTTGACAGCATTCCCGAAGCATACGGTGGCGTTTTCCGCGGGCTAGGAGCCGGTCGGGCCGAGGTGTTCGATAGCGAAACGGTGGGAGAGCCAGGCCGGATGTCGCCGTTTTCGACGCGCATGGCAAGAGTTGGCGATACGTCGAAAGCATCCTGGGCGCGCGAGCGGGGTGCATTCAAATTGATCTGAATTGGCGTTTACGGCAGTGTGCCGCCTCTTTGGTTCTTGGAGGTCGTCATGGCAACGGAACAGATCGCACGTTTCGAGGCACGCTTGCCAGCCAGCGTATAGGCCTTGCTCAAGCGGGCGGCGGAACTGAAGGGGAGGGGCATCTCGGATTTCGTCGTCAACGCAGCGCAAGACGCGGCGCAGCGTGCGATCGAGGATGCCGAGATCATCCGGTTGTCCGCTGAAGATCAGGCGCGGTTCGCCCTGGCGCTCATCAGTCCGCCCGCGCCGAACGCGGCACTGAAGCGTGCCATGCGCCGCCACGTCAAGGATGTCGAGGTGCGGTGACCGCCTTCTTTTCCGAGGCGCTCGGCAAACACGAGCGCTCGGCGTTCGCGAGCGGCAACGAACGTATCGACGGCTACTTTCGGCAGACGGTTTCGCAGGACATCAAGCGTGACTACGCCGCCTGCTACGTTCTGGTCGAGAAGGCCAGCGCGAAGATTGCCGGGTTCTACACGCTGTCTTCGCGCAGCATCCCGCTCACCGAACTCGCGGAGGACATGACCGCCAAGCTGCCGCGTTATCCGAGCGTGCCGGCAGTGCTGATCGGTTGGCTCGGCCGAGACCTGAGCTTTCGCGGGCGGCATGTCGGCTCCATGCTCCTGGCAGACGCGATCACGCGTCTGGCGGGGGCGCCGATCGGTGTTCACGCGATCTGCGCCGATGCAATCGACGACGCGGCGGCGGCCTTCTACCGCGAGCACCAGTTTCAACCGTTCGTCAGCCGCACGCACACCCTCTACCTGCCGATGAAGACCGCCCTGGCGCTGGTGGCGAAGGGCACCGGCAAGGAAAAGTCATGAAGCGATCTTGCTCGCTCCAGGGCATCGGCACCGATGCGGCGGCAAATCGGGTCTTGCGCCGTGCACGCAACACGAATCGTCGGACGGACTTTGGAAGGCGGAGCTGGAAGACTTGACCATGGGGTCGCTCAATGCGCCTGTGGTGCAGGCGCTCCTCCAAAACAGTCGTTCTGTCGACAAGTCTTCGCCGATCTCGGGCAATGTCACATCGAGGAGGGACACTGCCTTGAAATTCGCCATTTTTTGCGGACAGGACTTTGATGACTACCTTGGATCCTATGGAAAAATCGGCCGCCGCACATTGTTATAGGCCAGTTGATTGTAATCAGCAATTGTCACGCCGAGCCCTGCGCATTCAATAGAGTGACGCGCAAGTTCGCCAAAGCCGGCGCGCCAGTGGACCCGGCTTTTTAGTGCGATATAGCGATATTGCAGCAGGTCGATCCCCACTGTAACGTCAGTGCTCCAGCAATTGCAGCAATGCTGTGGTTTCCACGGTAATCGCGGTTTTTAGGGTGCGGCCATAGTCTGGCGCCCACCGCGACGAATGTAGTTGCGGAAGTTGTGCCCCGGTTTTTTGAGCGGTGAAAAATTTCTCGGGATTTACGCCGCCGATCCAGAGAATCGCTGACGGAATCCCGGCAAGGTTGAACTCCGCAAAGTCTTCTCCCACCATAGTCGGTTCCACTTCGACGACATTGGACTGGCCAAGCACACTTTGCAAATTGACGGCCAAGCGCTTCGTCAGCGCCGGATCGTTGTAGGTTGCATTTATGAGCGGAATTATTTCCACTACCGGCTCCTTCGGCGCGCCACCAGCCAATGCTTCGCCCTTCACGATGCGTTCGATCGATGTGAGGACCCGCGTTCGCACTTCCGGCTTGTAAGTACGTACGGTGAGAGACAGCTTTACTTCATCTGGGATGATGTTGTTCTTGGTGCCGCCGTGGATGGTTCCGACCGTGATGACCACAGGATCGAACGGATTGGTCTCGCGCGACACGATTGTCTGCAATGTGATGACGACGCGGGCCGCAATCACGACCGGATCGATACTGTTATGAGGTCTCCCGCCGTGGCCGCCAACGCCGAAGATCGTAATATCTACCGAATCGGCTGCGGCCAACGCGAACCCTGCCGTGTAACCAACCTGCCCGGCTGGCTGATTTGCACTATCGTGAATTGCCACGGCGAAATCGGGTTTTGGGAAGCGCGTAAACAAGCCGTCCTGGATCATGGCTCGCGCTCCTTCACCGGTTTCTTCCGCCGGTTGGGCAACCAATATCAACGTGCCGTGCCAGCGGTCGCGATTCATCGCCATCAGCGTTGCGGTGCCGATCCAACTGGACATGTGAATATCGTGGCCACAAGCATGCATGACCGGAATTGAAGTTCCGGAACTGCTCTTGACCACCACCTGACTGGCATAGGTAAGCCCCGTTTTTTCCTCAACCGGAAGGGCGTCCATATCGGTGCGCAGGAGCACCGTAGGGCCCTGACCGTTACGCAGAAGGGCGACGATACCGGTGCCGCCCACCCCAGTTGTCACTTCGTATCCTAACGCCTGGACGCGCCCGGCAAGCTTGGCTGCTGTTTGTTGCTCTTGCTTGGAAAGTTCGGGATTCTGATGAAGATCGAGATAAAGAGACTCCACCTCTGGGTAGATCGCGTCTACTTGTTCGGATGAGGGTGTTGTCCAGGCGATCGGCTCGGTCTGCGCAATACCGGAGCAGGGTATGAGGGGAAAAATAAAAGCGAGCATCAGACGGTTCATGGCGTGTCCTCCGAGAAGTCAGGGATTGTAGAATCAACCAGATCAGGCAGCAATGCGCCCTTCTTCCACCGCGTGGCACGCGACCAACGAGCCATGCAGTTCCACTTTCAATTCGGGGCGCTCGGTCCTGCAACGCTGGTTGGCGAGAGGGTTGCGCCGATGAAAGGTGCAACCCGGGGGCGGGTCGAGCGGGTTGGCCACTTTCCCCGCGGCGAGCCGGTCTGCGGTCTCAAACAGCGGGGGGCCCTATCGCCAGGATCAGCACATACACCGCCATGCTGCCCTGAGAAACGTGCGACAGCGCCACGTGCGCCACCTCGTCGATCAGCCGCGCGATGAGAATCGCCGGGAACGAGAGCTGCACGTCGGCAATGTGCATGAGCAAGACATCCACAGGCCCGCCCAGATAGCCTGAAAGCGGGCCGAGGCTCACGCCCACTACCATGGCGAGCAGCACCGTGGCGAATGCCCACTCCCGGTGAAATGCGCGCGCCGTACCGGATTGCGGATAGCAGGTCGCGTCCGTGATTGTCGGTTCCCAGCGGGTACGTTGCCTTACCCTGTGCGGTCCATCTCGGTGGCGTGAACGAATCCAGCAGATTGAATGAGGCGAGATCGAAAGGGGAGGGTTGTGAGGCGCGATCCAAGGGGCGAACAAGGCACCGCCCACACACAACAGCGTAAGCACCGCAGCCAGTACCGTGGCGGGCGAGCCGGCCGAAGCTATACAGCAGATCGGAGTCCCAGGCTTGCACTGGCGATCGTTGAGTCACCGTCGCGGGAAGCGATTGAGAGCCGGCGTCCTCACTCATTTCTCGCCTTCCCCCTCTCGAGGAAAACAATCGCTACCCTTTATTTCTTCGAAAACGCCTGCCCCGCTTGCGGGTTTTGGAAGATAACTACTTCACGCTTCATTTTACCGTTACCCACTTGAGCACGATGGCGTTAGTCGCCGGCTGCACCATGTCCACGCTCTTGCGCATACCCCAAACGAGCGGCTGCTGATGCAGCGGGAGGTGGCCGATGTCCTCGGCGTGGATCCTGAGGGCCTCCGCGATCATGGACTGGCGTTGTGGGACGCTGTTCTCCGAGGCGATCTTACGAATGACCTCGTCCAGGCGCGGATTGAAGTATCCACCGAGGTTGTACTGACCCTGTCCACCCTCTCCCGGGCTGGCCATCAGTGCAAACAGCGTGTAGTGGCTATCCAAACTGGAGGGTAGCCAGCCCAGCATATAGAATGATGTGTCGCGCCGGGCGATTCTGGAGAAGTAAAGAGCTTTGGTTTCCGCTACGAGATTGATCTTGACGCCGACGCGCGCCAGCATGGCCGCCACGGCTTGGCAGATCTCGGCGTCGTTCACATACCGGTCGTTGGGGCAATTCATGCCCAGTTCAAATCCGTCCGCATAGCCGGCCAGGGCCAGCAGTTTCTTCGCGCCGTCCGGATCGTAGGGAAGACGCTTGTCCAACTCCGCGGCATACCCGTTAACCATCGGCGAGACCATCAGAGCGGTCGGTGCCGATGTTCCGCGCATAATGCGCGACTTGATCGCGTCGATATCGATGGCCTGATAGAAGGCCTGACGCACGCGCTTGTCCTTGAACGGGTTCTTGCCTTTGACGTTGGAGAACAGTAGCTCATCGCGCTTCTGGTCCATGCCGAGAAAGATGGTGCGCGCCTCCATTGCCTGCAGGATCTTCAGGTCCGGACTGGCTTGGATGCGCGGCAGATCCTGGAGCGGCACTGGCTCGATCATGTCGATCTCACCGGAGATGAGCGCGGCCGCACGCGTCGCGTCGTTGGCGATGGGTGTGAATGCCGCCTCGGTGACATTATGTTCCGGCTTCGACCACCAGTTCGGGTTCGGCACCAGAACGGTACGAACGCCCGGTTCACGCGATTTGAGCATGAACGGACCGGTGCCGTTGGCGTGCGCGCTGGCGTAGTTACCGGTGCCCTTGCGCACGTCCACTGGCCGGGCTGCGTTGTTCTTCTCGCACCACGTCTTGGACATCATGTACCAGACGGTGAGTGTGCCCGGCAGAATCGGGAAAGGCTCGTGGGTAACGATGTCCACCGCATACGCGTCGACCCTACGGATCTCCTGGATGGCACCAACGTACAGCTTTACATCCGAGCCGCGCGCGCGCTCCAGGGAGAAGATCACATCGTCGGCGCTGAACGGCGTGCCGTCTTGGAACTTGACGTCGCGGCGCAGGTTGAAACGCCACACGGTGGGCGATGTCTGCTTCCAGTCGGTGGCGAGCCGGGGTTCCGTCCCCAGCTTCTTGCCACGGCCTACCAGCCCCTCGTACATGTTGCCGAGGAAGTTGATCTGGAACCCCTCATTAAGCATGTGCGGATCCATGGATACCACGTCACCCTGGGCCGCAAAGCGGAAGGTCTTCGCGTGGGCGGACAGGGCGGCGAGCGCAATCGCGCAGACGAGGCTGACGATGATTCGGCGTAGAACGCAATGCATTCCGGTCTCCTGAGTTGTTAGCGGTAGCGCCTCTTCCGCCAGCGCGGCCAGATAGCCCGCTCCGAGCAGAATCACGTCGTCGTTGAAGTCGTAACCGGGGCTATACAGGTAACAGCCGCCCGGTTCGCCCCCCGCCCGAGCAGCACGTAAGCGCCCGCTCGCACCTGCACCATGTAGGAGAAATCCTCGCCGCCCATGGTCGGGTCGAACTCCCGCACCACGTTGTCAGACCCGACAATTCGCTCGCCCACGCGCGCGGCGAAGTGGGCCTCCGGACAAGGCGCTTACGAGTAGTCGACCAAACTGATGTCCGGGCGTCTTATACATGGCGCTTAATCCCCCGTCTTCGTGAAGAAAGGGCCTCGCGAGGCCCTTTCTATTGGCGCCAATCGGCACCCATGTTCTCCGGTGTGCTCATGCTCCAGAGAGCTTTTCGCTTTACCCCTTAATTTCCACGAGGAGCGCACGCGTATCGGTCAGATGCTCCTGAGAATGTGTGACCGGTGGATTAATCAGCACATCCCCAACCTTCCCTTCAGTTACCTTGGTCGTTCCATCCTCGAGCGTGAATTTCGTTTTCCCCGCCTTTTGAATATAAACGACCATGGTGGGGTGCGAGTGCATGCCGATTTTGTCGCCCTTCTTGGCGGTATATTCGATCACGCGAATCTTGTCGGTTTCCTTCAACACCTTGCAGTTCTTCGGCGAAACCGAACAAACATCTGCGGCAAAAGCGTACGACGAGGCCATCAGACCCAATGCGATAAGCAGCGTTGCCTTTTTCATATCCCCTCCCGGTTGAAGACGCAGAGGCCTCCGGTTTGCTCCTCTGAGTTTAAGTCGCGAGCGAATTATTCCGAAGCGCGATTCGAACAATACCGTCCCACGCACGATGCGCGGTGCGGCAACTGAAGCAAGGCCGACTATTAGCGATATCCATGAGTCGTAACTTCATAGTAACCCGCGCTTCCAGTTGTTGGTAATGCATGTCTCTGCTAGCGCGGCACCTCCATCCGGCAGGTAGTGGGCAGCGACGCCTGCGCGGCATCGAGGCGCAGGTCCGTTTTCCATCCATAGCCGGTGCCTTCCGCGTAATAATTGACGTCCTTGCCGTTTACTTTAGCGACTGAGCCGATAAACAGCGGCTGGATCAACCGATGCTTGTCCGCGCGCATTTGAACCGGGCCGTATAAATAGTCGTATGGCATGCGCTTACAGCGCCCGCGCTACCTAGGCTGTGGCGCTAGAATGCGCCTGTTCTATCGGCAGCGCGAGCATCTCGATGGCCACACCGAGCAGCAGCCCAAGGCCACACGCGACCCGGTGGCCCCGGCCACGCGATCCGCCTCGGCGCAAGCCAAGGCCGCAACGCATGCGCTCATCGACGGCACACCGGCTCACAGCTTCGCTACCTTGATGGCCGAACTGGCCACCATCGTGCGCAATACCTGCCGCGCACCAAGCGCCGGGTCCGACGCGCCTACCTTCTAGGTCAGCACCACCGCCGGGCCGAAGCATCAGCGTGCCTTCGCGCTCGTCCAGGCAATCAAGCTGTAGTCAGAAAACGAAACCCGCAATTCAAGACCAGCGCTTGACTCAAAACGGCAATTCGTCTGCGGGGCAGCGGAATTTCAGGCTAGCGAGATCCAGGCCGCTGTCTGCTGCGCGAAATCGTTCTCGACGCGGGCCGGTATGTCGCCGATCTGGCCACCGGTATTGAACAGCCAAGTGTCGCCGATGCGGTCGATCCAGGCCCCGCCGTTCTTGAAGAGGGCCTCGTGAATATGCCCGCACAACACGGCGGTGGGCGAATAGCGCTTGTCCAGTTCCGGTCGCGCGGGATCGCCGAAATGGCGCTTGGCCGGTCCAGCTCGACGGCCTCTCGGGCGGCGCGTGATACACCCAGACCCATCGGCCGCTGCGCTGCCGCGAGGCGTGTTCGAGCAGGCGCTCCACGCCAAGCCGGGCATGCGGGCCGTCCCACCGGGGGCAGGCCGTGAACAGCGTGTCGTCTACGCCGACCGATCGCCGTCCACGGCAAGGGCGGCGCTGCGGACCGCGCCGAGCCAATCTGATGCTGCCCCTGGGTGACGTCTATCTTGGCGCACCGGTCGCAACACCGGTCGATCAAAGTCACCGCCTGGTCACGACCAAATACAACCCGGCGCCCACCTGGACACTGGAAAGCGCGGTGGGCATCGGTGGCGCGTATCTGTGCGTCTACGGCATGGTGGGGCCCGGCAGCTACCAGTTCGTCGGCCGCACGGTGCAGATGTGGAACCGGCATCGCCAGACCCGTGACTTCACGGACGGCAAGCCCTGGGCGCTGCGCTTTTTCGACCAGTTGCGCTTCCATCCGGTGAGCAAGCAGGAACTGCTGCGGATGCGTGCCGACTGCCCGCTCGCTGGCCACCCATGTGGCCGGCAACGTCTGGAAGGTGCCGGTCGTTGCCGGCCAGGCGGTGCGTGCCGGCGATCCGCTCGTGATCGTCGAGAGCATGAAGATGGAGGTCGGCGGCGTTGCCCCTTGCGACGGAACCGTGGGGCAGGTGCTGTGCCACGAAGGCGGGCAGGTCGCCGCCGGGCAGCGGGTGGTGGCGGTGGCGACGGCGGGGTAGGCCGCGGTCCCTGGCACTGGATCTGTGCGCTAACGCACAGACGTCTCGCCCGCGCCTTGCGTAAAACTTGGTTCAGGCGAAGGAGCGCCGGACATTCCCAGGGTAGTGGTCGAAGACTACGCCCCCCTGGGCTACGTACCCACCTGTTCCGACGAAGGCACTGCCACAATGAGATTCGCTCGCACACGCGCCGACAAGCGGGAAAAACTGCGCCACGAGGTTCCGGCAGCGCAGACCATCGCGGATCCCGCAGCCGGTCCGACGCCGGGGCCGGCGGAAAGGGGCGCCGACGACATCGAGGATTGGGACGACCTGTTCCGCGTCATCCGCAAACGGCTCGGCGAGATGGACGACGATCCTCTTTCGGAGTCTCCCGGGCGCTGGAGTGCCGGCGCACAAAGCCGCGTCAGCCCCGCGCTGCTGAAATGCGTGGCTGCCCTGCACCTGTTGCACCCGACCGTAATGCGGGAGATGCGTCGTCACGATCAGCTCGAACGCGAAGTGATCGATGCGCATTGTGCGTTCGCCCGGGTGCGAGGCGACCTCACCGGCCCCCGGTAACGGTGCCACACCATGGCGGCCCTGCCGCCAACGCCACAACCCGCGATGCTGGGGAGCATGGCTCGCCCCACGCACCTTGTAGGCGCAATCCTGCCTGCGAACGCGTCAACGACCTCCAGGTAGTCCGTCAGAAGACGCGCAAAGTGTTACCTACGGCATCCGTCGCAGGCCATCCCGAATGCGGCCGATGCGTCACAACGCCGCCAGCCCGCCGTCACACCCGGCTGCCACGTGGCGTTACCGAAGGAGGCTCAAATGCGTAACAAGAGAAAACTTCTTGCGGTCATTACAGTATCCGTGATGGCCAGTGGTGCACTCGCGGCCGATGTGCCGGGTGCCGCCGACCCGAACACTGCGGCGAGCAAAAGCGCGCCGGCCACTCAGCCGGGCCTGCCGGATCCGTCCGGCACCGCACGCATGTCCGACGTTGGCGACGGCACCACGCCTTCGACCAGGCCGCCTTCCTCCCCCACCGATCCATCATCTCCTCCAGCACAAAAGCCCGCAAAGTAGCGATGACCATTGGTCGTTGATCCACACAGCACGACGAGCCGCTGTATCGCGCGCGATAGGCGGAAGCCGGTGCCGACCGACAACGGCCGCCGCGGTGGCCACTCCCCGAGGAATCGATATGAACATCAAATCGTCCAGAACCCTCCTGCTCGTTGCCGCCACTACAGTATTGATGGCCGGTTGTGATCAATCCAACCAGGATCGCACCGCCGGTCAGAAACTGGATGCGGCAGTTGCTCGAACCGGGCAGAAGTCCGAAGAGTTCAAGACCGATATCAAGAATTCAACGGCCAATGCGGTCAATACTGTTGCCGACAAGACCAGGGACGCCGCGATCACCACTGCGGTGAACGCCGAACTGTTGCGTGACAGCAAACTGAGTGCGCTCAAGATCAACGTCGACACAACCGACGGCCGCGTCGTGTTGCGCGGCACCGCTCCGGATACCGCCTCGCGCGAGCGGGCGACCGTGCTGGCCAAAGTGGTCAGCGGCGTCGTCTCGGTGGAAAACGCGCTTACGGTCTCCCGTAACTGACGACAGAACCGCTTCTCACCACTATCACGGACGGCAATGCGGGTGGGTCGGCTGCCGTTCGTCTCGGTCGCGGGCCACGCTGGCAGGATGCTTTCGGTCAGCGACCTGGTGCGGACGTATAGGCGGGCAGATAATTTCCTTGTGAAAGGCGCACAGCCGCTTGCAGCAACAGCTGCAAATCCAGTTTGTCGGGGTCACGCGGCACCAGATCGTAGTGGCAAAGCGTTCCCAGAATTACGCCATCAGGGTCCATCACCGGGATGCCGCAATACGAGCGAATTACCTTCCGGGCGGGGTGATCCAGCAGTCGCGCGTCACCCAGGGCGTCTGCGGTCGAGAAGACATTGTTGCTATTCTGGACAAAGCAGCAATACGTCGCCGAATCGGGCACCTCGTCAACGAACATGACGTGCGGATTCTCCCGGTCGTAGTGGATCACCGCTCTAGCTTTGGCGTTCTCGAGTCGGAAAATGCCGATGAAGCGATACTCCGATAGTTCGAGCAGATACACCAGCGCATCGCGAACCCCGACAGCATCGAGCATGCCGGAGAAAGTGTCGAACGTCGTCTTGCGCCTCGCGCTTTCGTCTGCACTACCTTTAGCCATCGTCATCGGTCATCCTTATTCCGGGTTCGAAACAGTTTAATCGACATCTGCTCTTTAGTGAACCTCGCCCTGCCTGCGGATGGGTCAGGAAGAAACGCAGCATCTCGCTCGAAGCGTCCGGCCCCTTTTGGTCGGTATAGGTGCCTGCCGCCAGACCGCCCGCCGGGGTATGCAGCCCCGACGATGGTGGCCATCGCGCCTCCTGGGGGCAGCCCGGCAACGTAGATGCGCTTCGGATCGATACCGTGAATCCGCGCGATCGCGAGCGTCATCGAGGCGATCACGGCGGGTTCGCCACGGCCCCGCTCCTGGTGTTTGTGTTTGAACCAGTTCCAGCCCGTGACGGCTTCGCGTCCCGCGCCTGCGCGGGGTGGAGGACGAAAATGCCAAGCTCGCGCGCCAGAGTATTCATGTGGGGGTGCCCGCGGCGAAGTCATCCGGGTCCTGGGTGCAACCGTGCAGCATCACCACCAGGGGAAGCAGGCGGCCGACGGCGTTTGCCGGCACGTATAGCTTGTAGCCGTGCGTGAGTGACGCATGCGTATGCGAACCGGCGACAGATTCGCCTTCGGCAGGGGGTCTTGGTTCAAGGTCACGCGCCTGTTTGTCGTCTTCGATTCCATCGAGAGTCAATCATCGTGAACGGTAGTGAAGCGGGGGACGCTGCGCTTACGGAGCGGTGAACAAGTCACAGCGCCGGAACGATCGATGAAAGCGTGCGATCCACACGAGCAATTCAAGCGCCACTGCGCGTCGAGAAATCCGGCGAGTGGGGTAGTCGCACGTAGGCGCCGATCTTGCCGTGTTGTGGGACATCGGGGACGACACGAGCAGAGCGCGGGTAGCGTCTGTAGGACGTCTCCTACGGCGGGAAACTCTGGCCTCCTATCACCTCGATCCGGGTCTACGATGATTATCCGGACTCGAACATACCAATGGGGCTCGCAATGAGTTCACAGCAGCCGCAGGCTTGCGATTTTCGTCAAAATCGTCTTTTGGAGGCGCTGCCGGATACTCAGATGGCAGGATTGGCGCTCTGCCTGGAGCCGGTCGACTTGCCATTTGGCCTGGAGGTGAGCGCTTCGGGGCGCACCACTGCGCATGTGTACTTTCCTACTACCGCCATCGTGTCGCTACAGTATGCGACGCAGGATTACGCGCATACCGAGGTCGCAGTGGTGGGAAACGATGGCCTGGTGGGCGTGTCGTTACTCCTGGGAGGCCCGACCACATCCAGCAGGGCAGTGGTGCAGAGTCCAGGCAAGGGCTATCGACTGCGGGCCCAGGCGGTCAGGGACGAGTTCAACCGCGGCGGCGCCGTGCTCGGAATGGTGCTCGGTTACACCCAGGCTCTGATGGTGCAGGTGGCTCAAACTGCCGTGTGCAATCGCCACCACTCAATCGAACAGCAGTTGTGTCGCCGCTTGCTGGTCGAATTGGACCGCTCGACGTCCGACCGATTGATGATGACCCACGAACAACTGGCACAACTGCTGGGTGTTCGCCGCGAGGGCATCTCCACCGCTGCGCACAAGCTGCAACAGACTGGCGTGATCTTCTACAACCGCGGCCACATTTCCGTCCTCGATCGCCCGCGGCTCGAACAGAACGCCTGCGAATGCTACGCCGTCGTGAGGGCGGTCAGTACGACCGCGTCCGCGACAAGATTCGCGCCCGGGACGTCGCTTTCCAGGGCGACGTAAAGCCGATGTTGAGCGGCTTCGGGGAGCGGTCCGAGAGCCGGGAGTATGCGGGCTGGGCCGGTGATGATGATTGGCGGTGTCCTTTCGAGCCCGGCGGCGCGCG
>JANMWG010000281.1:0-3599 GCA_031393885.1 Betaproteobacteria bacterium
CAAGACAGGCGTCTTTGGCATCGCCGACGACGGCAGCCTGGACCGCCGCGAATTCGTCCGAACCGCCAGCCGGCTCGGTGCGAGTCTTGGCCTGAGCATGGGCGGCCTCGCTCCGCTGCTCGCCGCGGCGCAGTCCCGCGAACCGCTGAAGCTGGGCTGGATTCGCCCCACCACCGGCCGGCTGGCGTCGTCCTTCGCTCCGCTCTACGTCGGTGGCCTGATCGCCGTCGAAGAGATCAATGCGGCCGGCGGCATCATGGGTCGTCCGATTGTGCGCGTCGAAGAAGACGACGAAGCAGCGCCGGCCAAGGAGCCGGCCGTGGCGAAGAAGGTCATGGACACCAATCCGTTCGCGATTTTCGGTCCGGTCGGGACATCGCAGGCGATGGCCTCGGTCGCGATGACTTCGCCCAACAAGGTCATCCACACCACCAGCGCCAACGGCACCGACATGGGTGACGGCGTCAAGTACCCCTACCACTACCAGGTCAGCTACAACTCGCAGACCCAGGCCGAAGTGATCGTTCGCCATCTGGCGGAGAATCTCAAACTCAAGAAAATCGGCGTCATCCAGGAGAACACGGCATTCGGCGAGCAGGGTACCGCCGCCTCGCTGCCGCTGCTGGAAAAGCTGGGCATCAAGCCGGTCGGCGTCGAGGTCTACCCGCTGACCGCGCCAGACCTTTCACCCTACGTCAGCAACCTGCGCAAGGCCGGCGCCGAAGGCCTGATTGCCTGGATCTCGACCATCCCCTCCGCCAGCATGGCCTTCAACGCCATGCACCGCCAGCAGTGGTACCCGCACATCGCCGGCCACGCGGGCCTCTTTCTCGAGAGCATTTTCGACCTGGTTCCGATGGAGGCGGTGGCCAAGGTTTACGCGACCTACTACAAGAACTTCACCTGGACCGCCACCGAAGGCATCGGCGAGCGGCAGCTTGCCTACGCCAGGAAGATCGCCACCTACGCCGAGGCCAGGGGCAACGAGGTGATCGTGGCCGGCCAGCCCTACTACGACTTCCTGTATCTGCTCAAGCTGGTGATCGAAAGCGAAAAGAGCTTCGACCCCGACCGGATCAAACGCGTGCTCGACAACCTGAAGGGCCACCAGGGCGTCATCGGCACGCTGTCGTTCACGCCGACCAACCACACCGCCATTTCCGCCCAGGACGTGGTGCTCGCCTCGCTGGTCTCCGCCAAGGACCCCAAGGCCCAGCGCATGTTCCGCGAGCGGCACGTGGTCTGAGAGCGCGAGAGAATCGGCGCGATGCTCGGTCCACTGCCTCCCCTGAAAGAACGTACGCTTGCGGCGGTGGCGCGTGCCCGCCTGGCCAGCGCGCCCGACGCACTCGCGGTGCGCGGCCCCGAGCGCAGCCTGAGCAGCGCGCAGCTGGTCGAGGAAGCGCTGGCGGTCGCGGGCGGCTTTCAGGACCGCGGCATCGCCGCCGCCGAGGCGGTGCTGCTGATGCTGGACAACCACATCGACTACATCATCGCCTGGTGGGCGCTGGGCCTGAGCGGCCGCATCGAGGTGCCTGTCAACACCGCCTACAAGGGTTCGATCCTCATCCACGTGGTCAACAACTCGGCCGCCCGCGCCATCGTTGTCGATGCCGCCTACCTGCCGGTGCTGGCCGAAGTGGCGACTTCGCTGACCGCGCTTGAACTGGTGATCGTCCGGGGCCTCGATGCCGGTGCCGGCGCACTGGCTGCCCTGCCCTCGCACATGCGCATGCTGGATTGGCGCGAACTGCGCGGGCCGCGCGCCAGCATGGCGGAGATCCAGCCCTGGGACCTGATGGGCATCATGTACACCTCCGGGACCACCGGCCCGTCCAAGGGTGTGCGGGTCACACACGCGCATGCCTATGGCTACGCATCGCCGGGTACGCTCGACCTGTCGCAGCCGCGGGACGTGGCGTTGTGCAACCTGCCGCTGTTCCACATCGGCGGGCAGTGGGCGATCGTCTACAACAACCTGATCGCTGGCGGGCACAGCGTGATCCTGCCGCGGTTTTCGGCCAGCACTTTCTGGGACGATGTGCGCGCCTATGGCTGCACCAGCACCATGCTGCTGGGAGCCATGGCCAATTTTCTCTGGCGCCAACCGGAGCGCCCTGACGACGCCGTGCAACCTCTACGGCGCGTGCTGATGTCGCCCGTGATTGCCCAACTGGCTGACTTCCAGCGCCGTTTTGGCGTCACGGACGTGTCCACCGGTTACGGGCTGACCGAAGGATCGACCATCACCTGCGCACCGGCCGGCCTGGCCAAACCCGGTCGGTGTGGCTTCGGGCGACCGGACTTCGATCTCAAGCTGGTGGACGAGCATGACATCGAGGTTGCCGAGGGCCAGGTCGGAGAAATGGTGGTACGCAGCAAGGACCCGTGGATGGTGATGGCCGGCTACCACGACATGCCCCAGGCCACCGTCTCCGCCTGGCGCAACCAGTGGTTGCACACCGGCGATGCGATGCGCCGCGAAACCGACGGGCAGTACGTTTTCGTCGACCGGATGAAGGACGCCGTGCGCCGCCGCGGCGAAAACGTCTCCAGTTTCGAAGTCGAAAAGGAGATCAATGAACACCCGGCGGTGCTGGAAAGTGCCGTGATCGCGGTGGCCAGCGATGCCACCGAAGACGAGATCAAGGCCTGCATCGTGTTGCGCCAGGAGCACCGGCTCGACGCCGAAACCTTGCTACTGTTTCTAGACCAGCGCCTGCCTGAATTCATGGTGCCGCGCTACGTGGAATTCATTGCGCAGATGCCCAAGACGCCGACCGAGAAGATCCGCAAGCAGGCACTGCGCGACCTCGGCGTGACGTCCGCCACCTATGACCGTGTGGCCTTCACCCACGCGAGCACGCGGCCCTGACCCGACCATGACCACCCCTGTGCCAAGGTCCGTAACGCCGACCGGCATGCCCACCGCCGAAGAGGCATTGAACCACCTCATCGCCAAGCGCGCCGGCGTGTCGGACAAGGGCCGCCCGGAGGCGGCACAACGCCAGCACCATCTGGGCAAGTACACCGCGCGGGAGCGCATCGCGATGCTGGTGGACCCGGGCAGCTTCCAGGAAATCGGTGGCCTTGTCGAGCCCGATCGCAGCACCTTCGACACCGAAGGGCTGCAGGCCCCGGCCGATGGCGTGCTGACCGGCTACGCCCGTATCGGCGGGCGGCCGATCTGCCTGACCTCCTACGACTTCACCGTCGTCGGTGGCTCCAATGGCAATATCGGGGAACTCAAGGTCGAGCGCCTGGCCCTGACGGCGCTGGAGCACGGGTATCCGATGGTGATGCTGCTCGAGGGCGGCGGACACCGCATCCAGGAAGGGCTCGACAGCCGGCACTTCGCCGCCGGCGGCTCGGGCTTCTTCCAGGTGGCGATCGAACTCTCCGGCTGGGTGCCGGTGGTGGCAGCCGTCATGGGCCCGGGCTTCGCTGGGCCGGCCAATGCCGCCGCCATGGCCGACTTCGTGGTCATGGTGCGACCCACCGCCACGCTAGGGGTCGCCGGACCGTTCCTGGTGGAGGCCTCGTCGGGCGAAAAGATCGACAAATGGGCGCTTGGCGGCGCCGATACGCAGGTGGACCAC
>JANMWG010000267.1:0-3454 GCA_031393885.1 Betaproteobacteria bacterium
AATTCGTGGTCGGCTCGCTGGGCTGGCAGCAGTATGCAACCTCGTCGGGTGAAGGCTTGGTCGTGATCGACCCGAAGGCCGTCCCGCTGCAGGCCTACCTCGGCGCCGTGGGCATGCCGGGAGGCACGGCCTGGATCGGCCTGCACGAGCACTGCAAGCCCATCGCCGGCGAGACTGTGGTGGTGTCGGCGGCGTCGGGCGCCGTTGGTGGGGTGGTCGGCCAGCTCGCGAAAATGCAGGGCTGCCGCACGGTGGGCATCGCCGGCGGCCCGGCCAAATGCGCCTACGTCGTCGACGAACTCGGGTTCGACGCCTGTGTCGATTACAAGGCCGGCCGGCTGCACGAAGACCTGAAGGCCGCGGTGCCGAACGGCATCGACTGCTATTTCGAAAACGTGGGCGGCGAGACCATGGACACCGTGTTCCGGCTGCTCAATGCGTTTTCACGCGTGGCGCTGTGCGGCCTGATCGCCGACTACAACACCACCGAAGCCTATGGCGTGAAGATGATCCGCTCGCTGCTGGTCAACCGCGTGAACCTGCGCGGCTTCATCGTCTTCGACCGCCCCGATCTGTATCAGCGCGCCATCCCGCAACTCGCGCAACTGGTGGCGAGCGGCAAGATTCGTTATCGCGAAACCATCGCCGAGGGTCTGCATGCCGCCCCGCGCGCGTTCATCGGCCTGCTGAAGGGCGAAAACTTCGGCAAGCAACTCGTCAAGCTGTTGTAACCCTCCAACCCGTACTCAGGAATCCGTCTCCATGAACATCGTCATCACCGGCACCAGCAGCGGCTTCGGCCAGCTCACCACCAACACGCTCGCCGCCGCGGGCCACACCGTGTTCGCCACCATGCGCGACCCCGGCGGCAAGAACGCCAAGGCGGCGCAAGCCTATGCCGGCACCCACGGCGGGCGCATCCACGTGGTCGACATGGACGTGACCAGCGAAGCCTCGGTCGACAAGGCGATTGCCACCATCGCGGCGCAGACCGGTGGCGCCATCGACGCCGTGGTCAACAACGCCGGCCGCTTCTCGATGGGCGTGCAGGAATCGTTCTCGATGGCCGACGTGCAGGCCCTGTTCGACACCAACGTGTATGGCCCGCTGCGCGTGAACCGCGCCGTGCTGCCGCACATGCGCAAGCGCCGGGCGGGTGTGATCATCAATGTCTCGAGCATTCTCGGCCGCTTCTCGCTGGCCACGATGGGCACGTACAGCGCCAGCAAATACGCCCTCGAGGCCTTTGCCGATGCGCTGCGCGATGAAGTCAGGGCGCTCGGCATCGACGTCGTCCTGGTGGAACCGGGCGCGTTTCCCACGGAGGTCGGCAACAACGGGCTGTATGTCGCCGACCCGACACGCGACAGCGACTATGGGCCGGTGGCGCAGATCCCGCAAAAGATGGGCGAAGCCATGGGCCAGATGTTCTCGGGCCCCAATGCCCCGAAGCCCCAGTCCGTTGCGGACGCGATCCATCGCCTGCTGCACACCGCGCACGGCCAGCGTCCCGCACGCGTGGTGGTCGACGACATGACCGGCGCACCTCTCAATGCGCTGAACGAGTTCTACGGACCGAAGCGCCTCGAACTGATGACGATGTTCGGGTTGGCGTAAATCAGTCGGTCGGACGCAGGGGTTCGATCACTGCGCTGACGCTCATTCCATCCAGATATTCGATGGATACCTCGGCCGCCACTGCGCGCGCGAGCGCGCACAGCAGGGGCAGGCTGCGGGCCGCCGGCACGCCTTCGCACAGCGCAGCGAGCCCGTCGGGCAGATCGGCCTTCGAGCCGGTGGCTCTCACGTCGGCGTCGAGCGTGGCGATACTTCGGTCGGTTCGCGCCGGCGCGAGCACGAAGGCAACGCCGAAGATGGCAACGATCGGCCGCACCGATCGCAGCGGTTCCGGATAAGGCGTGTCGTAGGCCACGAGCAGCACCGGCTGCCGTTCCACGGCGACCCAGGCCATGGCTTCGATCAGCCCGGCGGCGAAGCTCGCGTCGTAGGCGCACAGCGTGGTCGAGCTTTCCATCGCGCCGGTGGCCACGCCCCAGTAGCCGGCGGGTGCGTTGTGCACCGAATTGTGAAAACGCGTCGGCGACAGGTCCCGCAGGTCGGAGGCGAGCGTTTCGCAGATGGCGTGCTGGTTGTCCCCGTCCCCGCCCGACGAGGTGAAAACGGTGGCGAGCGAGCGCGGCACACGGCCCGAGTGCTCGCAGGCCTCGCGACCCACCGCCAGCGCCAGCCGCACGCTGGTGCCGGTACGGCGTCGCTCCGCCGGCGGCAACCAGTCGCTCGCCGCCACTGTCACCGGTTCATGGAGATAGGGCTGGGTGCCGGCGAGCACCGACCGGCTCGCACGCCAGCCTTTCAGGCCGGGGCCGATCACGCCGATGCCTTCCAGCCAGGCGTGCATCAGGGCGCCAGTCCGAGGAGCAGGGAACAGTTCGCGCCGCCGAAGCCGAATGAATTGCTCATGGCGATGCGCGGTGTGCCCGCGCGCGGTTCCACCAGGTAGTCGGCGCGAAGTGCGGGGTCGCGCGCCAGCGTGTTGGCGCCGGCCGGCAGGAAACCGTCTTCCAGCGCGATCGCCGTGATGATGGCTTCGATCACGCCGGCGGCGCCCAACGCGTGGCCGGTAAGCCCCTTGGTCGAACTGCACGGTGTGGCGGCGCCGAACACGGCCATCACCGCGGCGTCTTCGCTGCTATCGTTGGACCGGCTCGCCGTCCCGTGCAGATTGATGTAGTCGACGCGGTCGGGGGTGATCTGCGCCGCCGCCAGCGCCCGCTGCATCGCCATGCGGGCGCCGGCGCCATCCGGATGGGGCGTCGACATGTGATGCGCGTCGCTGCTCTCGCCCACGCCGAGCAGATGCACGCGCGCCCGCGACGCGCCGTGCTGCGCTTTCTCCAGCAGCACGAAACCGGCACCTTCCGAGATCGAAATGCCGTCGCGCGCGGCGTCGAAGGGACGGCACGGACGCCGCGCGAGCACACCGAGCGAGTGGAAGCCGTACAAGGTGGTGAGACAAAGCGAGTCGACACCGCCCACGAGTGCGGCGTCGCACAGTCCGACGGCGACGGCACGGGCGGCATTGCCGAACACTTTCGCACTGGAAGCACAGGCGGCCGACACGACCACCGCGGGGCCGGCGAGTTCGAATGCACGCCGGACGTAGTCGGCGAGCGAATAGGTGTTGTGCGTTTCGCGGTAATGGAAGCCCGGCGGCAGCCGGCCCGCGGCGTCGCGCGCGCGATAGGCGAGTTCGGTTTCGAGGATGCCCGAGGTGCTGGTGGCGAGGAACACACCGATGCGATCGGCGCCATGGCGTTCACGCGCGGCGACTACCGCGCTCCAGAGGCCGTCGGTCTCGAGGCCCAGTTGCGCGAGGCGAATGTTGCGACCGTCGAAATGGCGCAGCCGGTCGGCGACGCGCACCTGATCCACG
>JANMWG010000304.1:0-2838 GCA_031393885.1 Betaproteobacteria bacterium
CTCGCGGGTCGGCACGGCGGGACCGGCGCGCCCGAGCGCGATGCGCGCAGGCGTATGGTTGCGCAGATGGGTCCACGGGTTGGCGACGACCGGCCCGTCGTTGTTCATGGCGCCGAGAGTTCGGATGCGGCCGCGAGCAGCAGGCTGCTGTTCGCGTACGGCTGGAGCACGCCGGCGGCGTCGATGAGCTGCATCTTCTCCAGCCAGTCCTCGAACTCGGGCGCGCGCTTGAGTCCGAGGACATTGCGCAGGTAGAGCGCATCGTGGAATGACGTGCTCTGGTAGTTGAGCATTACGTCGTCGGCCCCCGGGACGCCCATGATGAAGGTCACGCCCGCCACGCCAAGCAGGGTGAGCAGCGTGTCCATGTCGTCCTGGTCGGCTTCGGCATGGTTGGTGTAGCAGACGTCCACGCCCAGCGGAACCCCGAGGAGCTTGCCGCAGAAGTGGTCCTCGAGCCCGGCGCGGATGATCTGCTTGCCATCAAAAAGGTACTCCGGGCCGATGAACCCGACCACCGAGTTTGTGAGCAGCGGCTTGAAGTGGCGGGCGACGCCGTAGGCTCGCGCTTCGAGGGTCTGCTGGTCCACGCCGTGATGTGCGTTGGCCGACAGTGCGCTGCCCTGGCCGGTCTCGAAATACATGACGTTGTCGCCGACGGTTCCGCGCTTGAGCGACAGCGCGGCGTCGCGCGCTTCGGCAAGCATCGCGAGGTCGATGCCGAAGCTCTCGTTGGTCTTCTGTGTGCCGCCGATCGATTGGAAGACCAGGTCCACCGGCGCGCCCGCCTCGATTGCGCGGATTTGGCTGGTGACGTGCGTGAGGACGCACGACTGCGTCGGGATCCCGAAGCGCTGGATGATCTCGTCCAGCATGCGCCACAGCCTCATGAACGCGGGCAGGCCATCGCCGGCCGGATTGATGCCGATCACCGCATCCCCGCAGCCGTAAAGCAGGCCGTCGAGCATCGACGCGCCGATGCCCTTTGCATTGTCGGTCGGGTGGTTCGGCTGGAGGCGGATCCCGATGCGTCCGGGCAGCCCAATCGTGTTGCGAAAACGGGTCGTGACGCGGCATTTCTTCGCCACCACCACGAGGTCCTGGTTGCGCATCAGCTTGCAGACTGCCGCGGCCATCTCTGGTGTCAGCCCAGGGGCGAGCGCGCAAAGGGTGGCGCCACCGGTGGCGTCCGACAACAGCCAGTCGCGAAAATCACCGATGGTGAGATGCGCGACCGGCGCGAAGGCCGCCTTGTCGTGGGTGTCGACGATCAGACGGGTGACTTCGTCCTCCTCATAGGGAACGACAGGCACTTCGAGAAAGCGTGCGAGCGGCAATTCGGCCAGGGCCATGCGGGCCGCCATGCGCTCCTCCGCGGTGGCCGCCGCAATGCCGGCAAGCGCATCCCCAGAGCGCAGGGGCGTGGCCTTCGCCAGCAGGTCCTTGAGGTCGGCAAAGCGCCAGGTGGTGCCGCCGACGGTGTGCGCATAGCCCATCGAATCTCCGCTGTGATCGGAGTATAGCGAGGGGCGGAGAAGTCAGGCGATGCCGGGGTTGCCCTGCACACCCTTGAGTCGCGGCAAGTTCAGTTCGAGCGGCCTCACGACTTTGCGGTCCTTCAGGTATTTCGCCATGACGTCCCAGATCGGTTCGCCGCCGGCCTGCGTCGCCTCTTCGGATACGGGCGCCCAGCCCGCGACCTTGTACTTTTTCGACGCCTCGACCGGCTTGCCCTTCAGCGTCATGTCGCCGATGCGGCCGCCCATCTTCGCGCTGGGATCGCAGGTGTACTGGAGCCCCCCGACGCGCACCATGTCGCCGCCCTGCTGGTAATACGGGTCCGGATTGAACAGGTTGTCGCAGACGTCTTCGAGGATGGACCTGATCGTCTCGCCGGTCATCTCCGTCACCGTGGTGTACGGATAGGTGATGGCCGTCTGATCCATCAGGTGCTCCATCAGAATCGGCTGCCCGGGCAGGAGGCTGGTGCCCCAGCGGAATCCGGGAGAGAAGGCAATCTCGGCGTCTTTCATCGCCATCAGCCCGTCGAGGATGAGCTGGTCGAAGGTGCCGTTGAAATTGCCGCGCCGATAGAGGAGTCCTTCCGTCACCGCCAGCGGCTCGGCGAGCTTTGCAGCGTAAGGTGCGCGTACTTTTTCGATCAGCGATTGCATTCCCGCATCCGCCGGCAGCAGGTTGGCGAACACCGGCAGCAGGACGTAGCGGAAATCGGCGACCTTGCCGCCTTTGACGTCGAGATCCAGAACGCCGAGGAACTTGCCGTTCGAGCCGGCGTTGGTCACGATCGTCTGACCGCCGGGATTCCTCACGATGACCGGTGCGGGCACGCCGTCGTGCGTATGTCCGCCGAGGATCGCGTCGATGCCGCGCACGCGCGAGGCCATCTTGATGTCCACGTCCATGCCGTTGTGGGACAGCAGGACGACCGCCTGGGCACCCTTGGCGCGCGCCTCGTCGACCGTTTTCTGCATGGCTTCTTCCTGGATGCCGAAATTCCACTCAGACACGAAGTAGCGCGGATTGGCGATCGGCGTATACGGAAACGCCTGGCCGATGATGGCCACCGGCACGCCGTTCATCTGGCGCATCGAGTACGGCGCGAACACCGGGTCGCCGAAATCCGAAGTCTTCACGTTCTGCGCGATGAATTCGATCCGCCCCTTGAAGTCGTTCTCGACGACCTGCCTGACGCGGTCGGCGCCGAGCGTGAACTCCCAGTGCCCGGTCATGAGGTCCACGCCGAGCAGCTTCTGCGCCTCGATCATGTCCTGGCCCTTGGTCCAGAGGGCGGTTGCCGAGCCCTGCCAGGTGTCGCCG
>JANMWG010000355.1:0-1765 GCA_031393885.1 Betaproteobacteria bacterium
CACCATGCTACCACGCGCCCCGTCAATCCGCCAGAGGCCCGCCGACATCGGCGCCGAGCCGCCAGTCACCGACATCGGCGTCGGCATCGACACGTCGCGCTACGGTCACTACGCCGCCTTCCTCGATGCCGATCTCCAGACCGCCGCGGCCGACCTCGAGATCGTCGAATCCGCCACCGGCTATGCCAAGCTCCGTCAGCGGCTCATCGACCTCGTCGCCAAGTACGGCCGGGTTCACTTCCGCATCCGGATCGATGCCGCCGGACTCTACGCCGACAACCTCCTGGCCTGGCTCGCCACGCTCGCCATCGACCGCGCCACCTTCACCATCTCCTGCGGCGACACCCAACGCAACAAGAACTACCGCGTCGCCGTCTACGGCCACCAGAAGTCCGACCCCATCGAGGCCCGCGCCTGCGCCCGCTACGCCCTCACCGAACGCCCCCCCCCCGGCGCCGCCGTCCCGACCGAATTGCTCCCCCTTCGCCAAGTCGCCGGACGACTGCAAGCGGTGGTGCGCCAACGCACCCGGCTCGTCAACCAACTCCACCAACTGCTCGCCCGCGCCTTCCCCGAACTGGCCGTGCTCGTCAAAGACATCACCACCGGCTGGGTTCTCGAACTGCTCACCCGCTACCCCACGGCCCGACTCCTGGCGACCGCGACCGCCGACGATCTGCACGCCATCCCGTACCTCCCGCACGACCGCGTCGATGAGTTGCTCGCCCGCGCCCGCGACTCGGTCGGGTCGCTTCACGGCGGAGTCGCCGACGATCTCGTCCGCGACCAAGTCCGGCAACTCCGCGATACCCAGGCGCGGCAAAAACGCCTGGAATCGCTGCTGATTTCCGCTTACCACGACCTTCCCGCGGACAACCACCTGGCCACCATCAAGGGCATCGGCGACGTCACCGCGGCGGTGCTGACCGCCTTCATTCTCAACATCGAACGCTTCGAGACGCCGGGGAAACTGGTCAACTATTTCGGCGTGCTGCCGGTCGAAGTGTCGAGCGGAGTGGATCGCGACGGCACCCCGCGCGGACCCAAGCGATTCAAGATGTCACCGCGCGGCAACGACCTGGTCCGCCGCTACCTGTGGATGGCGGCGCTGAGTGCCGCGCAGCACAACCCGGCCTGCCGGGCGCTGTATGCGCGGGTGCGCGCCAAGCATCCGGACCGGCCGTCGATCGCCATCGGCCACGTCATGCGGAAGCTGCTCCACCTGGCCTTCGCCGTCTGGAAATCGGGCCAGCCGTTCGACCCCAAACACTACCCGTGGGAGAAGCCCGACGGCACCTCGACGGCGAGTGACGCACCTGTGTCACCGACGGCGAGTGACACACATGTGTCACTAAAAGCACAGGCCGCGGGCCACACGCCGGACGAGCCGGCACGGACAGTGGTCACCGCGACCTGCTCCGCCACTTTACCCGACCCGACCGCCTCCGTCGATGGTCCGCCGGCCGGGGTGTGGCTCGACTTCGTGCATCTGAAAAAGCAACTGCCGATGGCCCGACTGCTCGACCATCTGGGGCTGACGAGCCGACTGAAGGGCTCGAGTGCGCAGCGCCGCTGCGCCTGTCCGATCCACCGCGGCGATGGCCGGGGGCGAACCTTCAGCGTCAACCTCGACTCGAACGAGTACCAGTGCTTCGACGCCGGTTGCGCCAGCAAAGGCGACGTGATCGACTTGTGGGCGGCGCTGCACCAACGCGACCTCCGCGCGGCCGCCCTGGACCTCGTCCACGTCTTCGGCCTGGAGCCC
>JANMWG010000365.1:0-30617 GCA_031393885.1 Betaproteobacteria bacterium
TGGCTCATGCCGTTGTAATCGCTGTGACGCTCGTAGGCGGCATCGACATAGAACGGCAGGTCGGCCGGGGCGAACTTGCCGCCGATGGAGTAGACAGATGCCGATTGCTTCGGCGTGCCGGCAACCGTGGTCGGGTTGCCAAAGTTCTTGTTCGGCAGGCCCCAGGCGGCGCTGAAGGTGAAGCCGCCGATATCGGGCGAGTCGTACCAGATGGAATTCTCGGTACGGCGATAAAACTGGGCGCAACCGCCGCCGCCAGCCAGGGTGCAATTGACGTTGGTGAACACGCCGCCGCCAGGCGTACCCATCATGTTCAGGTTGCCGCCGACCCCGGCCGCGCCATCGAGAGGATCGCTCTTGTAGAGCAATTGTTCGTAGATGTGCTCGTTGGAGCCGACCTTGACGGCACCCCAGGCGCCCATCAGGCCCAGGAAGCTGTTGCGGCTGCGGAGAAAGCCACTGCCAGCGGTCTGGATCGGCGCGCCGGTGTTGGACGCGTCGACCTGGTAGTTGAAGACCACCTTGAGGCCGTTGCCGAGATCTTCGGTGGAGGCCAGGTTGAAGTTCGAATAGTTGGACGTGATGCCGACATTCGAACCACCGTTGACGCCGTATCCGCCGAGGGCTGCGGTCGGGGCGTTCAATGCGGCAGTGCCGTCATTCGAATGGCCGAAAGCCGGGCCTGCGTTGTAGGTACCGCTGATGGTCACGTCAGCCAGGGCCGGGACGGCGAAGCCGGCGGCGAGGGCCAGAACCAGAAGTTTCTTGTTCAATCTCATCTCCTATGAGTGATTGGGCCTGCAGGGCGCCACTGCTTGCGCCAAGCAACGACGCAATGCGCAACGCCCATCGGGAACCCCCCTAGTTTCATGGGGCAGGCGGATTCTGGCGGTCCGACGGTGGCTGGTGCAATCGAAAAGTGCAGAAAGTTCCGCATCTGTGGCTTTTTTACAACAACCAATCAGGCTGCATGGCAACAAAACCAGGTATGCCGCTTGATCAATGAAATTAATCATTTGCCCGCAAAAGCTGATAGGAAATCGAGGTTTGCGGTTTGGCTGCTGTGGCACAGGCGCCACCGAGGTGGCCCTTCTGAAACAAGCGGTAACGAACTGACTTCAGGCCATCGAGAACACGCGTTCGAGTTCGGCGCCGGGATCGGCAGCCCGCATGAAGGCCTCGCCCACCAGAAACCCGTGAACCCCGCGATCGCGCATCCGCCGGACATCTTCGCGGGTGAAGATGCCGCTCTCGGTGATGACCAGCTTGCCCGGTGGAATACGGTCGAGCAGGCCCAGCGTGGTGTCGAGGCTGGTGTCGAACGTGCGCAGATTGCGGTTGTTGATGCCCAGCAGCGGCGAGTCGAGCAACAGCGCACGATCAAGTTCGGCGGCGTCGTGCACTTCGACCAGGACGGCGAGGCCCGCCGCGAATGCCGCCTGTTCCAGGTCGCGCAACCGGCCATCGTCGAGCGCGGCGACGATAAGCAGGATGCAATCGGCGCCCATCGCGCGCGCCTCGGCCACTTGATAGGGGTCGATCATGAAGTCCTTGCGCAGCACCGGGATCTCGCAGGCGGCCCGCGCCGCACGGAGATACTCGGCACTGCCCTGGAAAAACTCGGCATCGGTGAGCACCGACAGGCAGGCGGCGCCATGGCTCGCGTAGCTTTGCGCGATCAGGGCCGGGTCGAAATCGACCCGCAGCACGCCGCGGCTCGGGCTCGCCTTCTTGATCTCGGCGATCACCGCGGCCTCGCCCCGCCCGATGCCCGCACGCATGGCGCCCACGAAATCCCGAGCGGGCGGCATCGCGGCGTTGTCGCGTTCCAGCGTCGCCTGGCTGATCTGGCCTTGCGCGGCGGCGACCTCGCGCCGTTTCACCGCGATGATGCGATCGAGAATGTCGCTCATGGCGCCGCCTTGCCGAACGATTGCGTGAGCGCGACGAAAGCGTCGAGCTTGCGACGCGCCGAGCCATCGGCCTGGAGTTCGAGCGCGCGCGCGACGCCGGCCGCAAGGCTTGGCGCGCACCCTGCGGTGTAGATCGCGGCACCGGCATTCAACGCCACGATGTCGCGCGCCGGGCCGGCGGTGCCGGACAGGGCCGACAAGATCAGGGCGATGGAGGCTTCGCGATCGGCCGCGCGAATCGGATCGATCCAGGCGGCGCTCAGGCCGAACTGCCGGGGATGGATGACGTACTCGTGGACCTCGCCGTCTCTCAGCTCACCGACCATGGTGTCGCCGGAAATGGAGATTTCGTCCAGCCCCTCCATGCCATGCACCACCATGACATGGCCGCTGCCCAGGCGCTGTAACACCCGCGACTGGATGCCGACCAGATCGGGATGGAACACGCCCATGACCTGGTTGGGCGCACCCGCCGGATTGGTGAGCGGACCGAGGATATTGAAGATAGTGCGGACGCCGAGCTCCCGGCGCACCGGGGCGGCGTGCTTCATCGCGCCATGGTGCGCGGGAGCGAACATGAAGCCGACGCCGAGCTCGCGGATACAGTGGGCAACCTGGGCCGGCGACAACGCGATGTTGGCGCCGAACCCTTCGAGCACGTCGGCGCTGCCCGATTTGCTCGACACCGCCCGCCCGCCGTGCTTCGCGACCCGCGCACCGGCGGCCGCCGCAACGAATGCCGCCGCCGTCGAGATGTTGAACGTATGCGCCCCGTCGCCACCGGTACCGCAGGTATCGACCAGATGCGTGGTGTCGCCGACGTCGACGCGGGTGGCGAACTCGCGCATCACGATGGCGGCGGCGGCGATCTCGCCGATGGTTTCCTTCTTGACCCGCAAGCCGGTGACCACGGCCGAGATCAGCACCGGCGACACCTCGCCGCTCATGATCTGCCGCATCAGCGACAGCATCTCTTCGTGGAAGATCTCGCGGTGCCCGATGACCCGCGTCAGTGCCTCCTGCGGTGTCATGCGCTCGCGCCCCCGAGAAAGTTTTTCAGCAGCGCATGCCCGTGCTCGCTCAGGATCGACTCGGGGTGAAACTGCACGCCTTCGACCGCCAGCTCGCGATGCCGCACCCCCATGATCTCGCCATCGTCGGTCCAGGCGGTGACCTCGAGCACGGCGGGCACCGAGTCGGGCTCGATGACCAGGGAGTGGTAGCGGGTGGCCGTGAAAGGATCCGGCAGGCCGTGGAACACGCCTTCGCCACGGTGGCGAATGGGCGAGGTCTTGCCGTGCATCAGGCGCTGCGCATGCACGATGCGCCCGCCGAAGGCATCGCCGATCGACTGGTGACCGAGGCACACGCCGAGGATCGGAATTTTTCCGGCGAACTCGCGAATGGCGGCCACCGAGATGCCGGCCTCCTTCGGCGTGCACGGCCCCGGCGAGATCACGATGTGCGATGGCGCCAGCGCGCCGATCTCGTCGAGACCGATCTCGTCGTTGCGGAAAACCTTCACCTCGGCGCCGAGCTCACCGAGGTACTGCACCAGGTTGTAGGTGAAGGAATCGTAGTTGTCGATCATGAGCAGCATGTCTGCCTCCAATTCGATGATATCCACGTGGGGCCGGCAACTCGATACCCGTGGGTACGCCCGCTTTTCGAAGCGGTGGCGGGTTCGGGCCGGCGCCGTATCGCCGATGTTCTCGGCGCGGCGGAAGGGAGTTCAGGCGGCTGGCTTACGCCAGCGCCGGGGCAGGAAAGGGAGTGCCACAAGGTTGGGAGACGATCGCATGCGCCGGATTATTGCGGGCGGCAGGCGGGGTGGCAAGGCCATCAGGGAATAGCACCCGACCGAGGCTCACCGAGTGCGTGATTCCAACAATCAATCCGGGCACTGGAAATTTCACGCAAGGGGATTCCTATTGCAATTGCAAATCAACCCGTTGTGTGTTTTTCTCCCGGAAGTTTCGAATCTTCAGGGCGAGATGCAGACTTCGCGAAGCGCGTCCATCTTATTGGGAGATATCGCCGTGAATATCAGGACGATCATCAAGCCAAAACCGAAGTCCGGTGCGTTCATCGTGACCGAAAGCGGTACCGCCAGAGTCGTCCCGTCGGCACTTCTTCGGAATCCACGGGTGAAGGCCGATGTTGCGCAGATGCGGATCATCTTCAATCGCCACACGGCGAAGAAAGCCGCGGCACAGGAGTAAACCAGTAACCGGCCCGGTGGGTCGACGGGCTGGAGCGATACCATGGTGATCGAATGGAAATCGCGCTGCTGTTGATGCCGCTCGTCGGCGGATTCTTTTTCGCCGAGTCTTCCTTCTTCATGCGATATCAGGTTGCCAGAGAAGACGCCCATCGCCGGTATTGTCGATCAGCCGCAGCGGGCGTACTGCTTTTTCTCCTGATCTTCGTGGTTCGCCTTTGGCTGTCCGGGTACGAATGGTACGGGCAACGGAGGCCTGGATCAGCCAGGCAGCTCGCGCCAATATCAGTCCGGAGGCCGCTCGCCATGTTCCTCTGGCCATCACCTGTGTCGGCGCCATTCTCGTCGCCTATCCACTCGCCTTCGTTTCCAATGCCGCTCTCCTGATCGTCGGATTCGACCGGGACCACTGGCTTGCACGAGCCATCAACAAGGGGACGACGAATTCGAAACCATCCTGTTCCGTTGCCTCGAGCGAGATCAGGCGGTCATGGTCACGTTGGACAATCGAAAGGTCTATGTCGGCTATGTCGCAGGGCTGTGGGAGCCTCGCTCCACACGGCGCGGTGGGGCGCGGATTCGGCCTCATACCGGCGTTGAGGGGACGCCCACCCCCAGCCTGCGCTGCGCTCCGGCTTCCCCCCACGGGGCGCAGCATCCTCGGGAGGCCCTGTGGTGCTGCGGGTATCGAGACAAGGACACGCTGGAGCTGACGATAACCACGTTCTACAACATCTTCTCGGCCACGATAGAAGCGGCGGTGGAGGGGTCTTCCGAACAATTCAGGCTGGAAATGATGATCCCGTACTCCCGCGTTTCCACCATGGCGATCTTCGACCCCGACGCCTTCGAGGCCTTCAAGGCGGGGCGTGATGAAATCGTGCGAGACGCGGAGCACCTCGACGACGGTTGAACTCGCCGACTGGTCGCCCATGATGGGGGTCTGGCCCTTGCAGCGAGGCAGATGATGCTCCATCAGCGCCAGGTGCCCCACCAGGTTTGGGGTCAGGTCTCGAGACTGTTCGGGAAGGGGAATGTGTTCATGCAAGACCTGACCCAATACTGTTTGACAGGGATCGGGCGCAGGCCGAAACTGGCGGCGAATCCACCGAAAACCTCCACCGCATTTCGTCACCCGCAGGGTGCTGCTCTACAGAGGGGAGATCCCGGATTCAGGATCTATTGCCGTACCGGCGCAGCCGGACGATTCGTCACGCCGCGGCAACATCGAACAACAACGAACGACAACACCTTCCGGGAGGAGCGAATCATGAGTCGTGTCGCAAGCCGTATGGCAGGCTGTTTCCTGAGCGCGGTCACTGCGCTGCTGCCCATGTCCGCCGGGCTCGCCGGCGCAGCCGAGGGCAGGGTCAAGGTGGACGACAATTCCTTCAAGTGCATCCAGACCATGACCAAGGTGCGCCACTTCTACGTCGACAACCTGTCGGGCAACCTGGCAGAGACGGTCGCAGTGGCCACCGCCGGCAAAGGCGACTATCCGGAAGGCTCGGTGGTGCAGCTCATGCCGAACGAGGTGATGGTCAAGCAGAACAAGGGCTTCAATTCGGCCACCCGCGACTGGGAATTCTTCTGGATCGACATCGACAAGAACGGCCAGAAGATCTTCACCCGCGGCTTTGCCGAAGTGAACAACCGGCTCGGCCTGAACTGCTTCACCTGTCACGTCAAGGCCGAGCCCCAGTACGACTTCATCTGCGAGACCGGTCACGGCTGCGACCCGATCCCCGTGACCAAGGCGATGTTCGGCGCGCTCCAGCGTACCGATGCGCGCTGCAAGGGCTCCGACGTGGTCACTGCCGAAGACCAGGATTCGCTCCAGCAGTTGGGCGAGGTCGTCAAGGCGCTCACCAGCAAGCAGTAGCCGCACAGCCGGCGTGCATCGGCCGCCGCGACACGGCCGATGCAGGCCTGGGGTCAGGCCTGCGTACATGCATATCGTATGCGGGGTTTGCGTCGCTTCACTCATCGCCTGAAGACCGTCTTCGAGTCATGGTGCCGCGGCGAAATGCCGACGAAGAGCCGCCAACGTGGTTGCGCAAGACCCCGAGGTGTGCGGCGTGCATGTTTATGCATTTATGCAGGCCAGACCCCAAGCCCTTGCAGGCGTAGACGATGACCTTCGCCTTCGAGTCGTAACGAAAATACAACCGAAACCGCCGGCCGATCTTTGCGCGGCGCCAATGGCGATACGCCGGCCCCATCGTGTTGCCGAGCCGGTACTCGTCGCGTGCCGGGTCGCTCGGAATCGTCTCGACGATGAGATGGCTCAACGCCTGGAAGAGCTTCACGTTCGCGTTGCGCTCGAAGCCCTTCGGGTCCACTCGCTCAGCGCGCCCGGCCGCACGGTGCAGGCGCCCTAGCTGCTCGACGACGCCGTCGTGGAAAAGCAGCGTCCAGCCGCGGCGCTGCATCAGAGCGCGACTTTGCCCTCGATCGCCTCTTCGAGGCGCCGCGCCCGCCGAGCCGCGGCGGTCATGGCCTTGGCAAGTTTGTCCGGCACAGCGCGGACGTGCCCGCCCGCGCTGATGTCGCGTTCCAGGAGAGTCAGAAACGCCCCGATCGCGGGGTCTTCATGCGTGTCCACCTCTTCGACCCGCCTGACGACCACCTCACCCTCGCGCAGCGCGAACGCGATCTTGCTCCCGACCGTCACGCCGAGCGCCTGGCGGATAGGCTTGGGCAGCGTGATCTGCCCCTCCGAAGTGAGGGTCGTGACTTCGTGGACTTCGTTCATGGTCGGTCCCGTGCGCGGCGATGGACAGCGAATCGTAAGGAAATCTCCTTGCATCATCAACGATGGATCGAGTTGCGACTCGTGAGCGCCGAACGGGCCGAAAGGCAACACCGAAAGGCCTCTTGCTTTGGTCGTCTTCGATCCGGAGGGTTGATAATGTATACCACTTGGTGGCATAGTTAGCGAATGAGGCGCGTGTTCAAGACTCGCTACTTCAGCCGCTGGACGCGAAAGACGGCGGTGACCGATCGCGCATTGTGCGCGACAGTGGTGGAGATGGCGCAAGGCCTCATCGATGCCGATCTGGGCGGTGGTGTCGTGAAGAAGCGAGTCGGGCTCGCCGGTCGAGGCAAGCGAGGCGGCGCGAGAACGCTCGTTGCCACCAACAAGGGAGACCGGTGGTTCTTCCTCTATGGATTCGAGAAGAATTCTCGGGCCGACATCACCGACGATGAACTGGAAGCGCTGAAGGATGTTGCCGAGGAACTGCTGGCCAGAACAGGCAGGCAACTCGACGAAGCCGTACAAGATGGTTCGCTACAGGAGATCTGCCATGACAGCCAAGCCCAAGGCGAGGAGCAAAATCCTCGAAGCGGTGCACGAGACGGCCGGTGATCTGCATCGCCTGGGCTTCATCGATAAGCGCAAGATGCGCAAGTTCGATGTCCTTTGCCTTGATCCGATTCCACAGTACGACGGCGCGAAGATTCGGGCGTTGCGTGATCACCTGCAGGTGAGCCAATCCGTGCTCGCTGCGGTATTGAACACCAGTCTTTCGACCGTGCGGAAATGGGAGGTTGGCGACAAGCGCCCGAGTGGGCCATCATTGAAGTTGCTGCACCTGCTCGATCGCAAGGGACTGGACGCAGTGATCTGAGCAAAGGCCAAGTTGCCGGGGCGTTCTTCGGCCTTCCGCGTGGGCGTGCCTCGCGTCTTTCACCGGTCGCCTGCTCTTCCTTCATCGACATGTCATCGTGGCCCCTTTTGCCCTTTCCCCTTTCAGAAACCGCAGGACCTGTGCTTCATCGATGATCGGCGATGCACCGCGAAACGCTTCATGCAGGGGCACCCGATGCTTCGAGATGCGTTTCCGTTTCACTTCCAGGCTCCTTGGTCGTAGTCGAGGTCGAACACTTGTCCGCTGACTGTCGGACCAATCGGATGCTGTTCGGGGGACACGTCGCGAAAATCCCTCAAGCGCTCCGCGCCAGCCCCGACTGCGCCATCTCGGCCGCCCGCAGGATGGCCCGCGCCTTGTTCTGGGTCTCGGTCCACTCGCTTTGCGGATCGGAATCGGCGACGATGCCGGCGCCGGCCTGGACGTATAGCCGACCGTCCTTGATCACGGCGGTGCGGATGGCGATGGCGAGATCCATGTCGCCGTTGAAGCCCAGGTAACCCACGGCGCCGGCGTAGATGCCGCGCTTGGTGGGTTCGAGTTCGTCGATGATTTCCATGGCCCGCAGTTTGGGGGCGCCACTGACAGTGCCTGCCGGAAACGACGCGCGGAGCACGGCGATCGCATCGAGCCCCGACGCCAGCACGGCCTCGACATTCGACACGATGTGCATCACGTGCGAATAGCGCTCGATGGTCATGTTATCGGTGACGCGCACCGATCCGATCCGGGCGACACGGCCGATGTCGTTGCGCCCCAGATCCATCAGCATCACGTGCTCGGCCCGCTCCTTCGGGTCGGCGAGCAGTTCGTGCTCCAGCGCGAGGTCGTGTTCGCGGGTCGCGCCGCGTGGCCGTGTGCCGGCGATCGGCCGCACGGTGACCATGTCGCCTTCGAGCCGCACCAGGATCTCGGGGCTGGCGCCGACGATGTGAAAACCGCCCATGTCGAAATAGAACATGTAGGGCGACGGGTTCATCACCCGCAAGGCGCGATACAGCGACAGCGGCGAGGCGGGATACGGATGCGACAGCCGCTGCGACAGCACCACCTGCATGATGTCGCCGTCGAAGATGTAGCGCTTGGCGCGTTCGACGGCGGCGATGAAATCGCCCTCCGAGAACTCCGATACCACGGGCGCGGGGGGTACCGGCATCTCGGCCGGCATCGACACCGGCTGCCGCAATGCGGCGAGCAACACCTCGAGCTGTCCACGTGCCGCCGCATAGGATCCCGCCTCGCGCGGGTCGGCATAGACCACCAGGTAGAGCTTGCCCGACAGGTTGTCGACCACCGCCAGACGATCGGACAGCAGCAGCATCACGTCGGGCGCACCGAGCACATCCGGCTTTTGCGTCGCGGTGAGCCTTGGTTCGATGTAGCGCACGGTGTCGTAGCCGAAGTAGCCGACGAGGCCGCCGGCGAACCGCGGCAGATTCGGGATCGGCGGCGCGTTGAAGCGGGCGTGAATGGCGCGGACCCAATCGAGCGGATCGGCCTGTTCGCCCTGTGCGAGCAGCGTGTTGCCACGGTATTCGCTGCACACCCTGCCCCGCACCTCGAAGCGCATCTCGGCCGGCAGGCCGATGAACGAGTAGCGCCCGAAACGCTCTCCGCCCTGCACCGACTCGAGCAGATACGAATAGGGGAGATTGCCGAGCTTGAGGTAGACCGACAGCGGGGTGTCGAGATCGGCCAGGGTTTCGAGCACCACCGGAACCCGGTTGAACCCCTGCTGCGCGAACTGCCTGAACTCCTGTTCGTCCATGATCACTCCAAGCACTACGACCGACTACGGGAACAACGGATCGGCGGCTGACTAGCGCGCGCGCCACGCGACTGTCAGTGGGCGCCAGCAGCGCCACGGACCGGCCGGGAGACGGATCGGGTTCCTGTGTTCGAGGGAGTGCGGAATCATGACGGCGGCGTGGCAGTACCTTGGCAGTACAAACGACCTTAAGTATCGATGCGGGGACTATAGCATCGGCGCGCGGCGGGCGTACACACGTGGTCACGCCCGAAGCACCGGTCTCGCCGGGGCAAGTTCGCCCCGGTAACCTGCGAACCTGCGCGGGCGCGTAGATGGCGAGCGACACAAGACGCCGGATGTATTGAGCGGCGCCCGCTTTTCGGGTGCAATAGCGGCATGGAACCCACGAAGCGCTATCAGATCACCGTCACGACCCGCACCATGTTCGTCCCCGAGCAATCGGACGAGGGCGAGAACCGGTTCGTGTTCGCGTACACGATCACCATCACCAACACCGGCAATGTGCCCGCCAAGCTGCTCAGCCGCCACTGGGTGATCACCGACGCCGACAACCAGGTGCAGGAGGTGCGGGGCATGGGGGTCGTCGGCGAGCAGCCGTTCCTCCAGCCCGAGGAGTCGTTCGAGTACACCAGTGGTGCCGCCATCGCGACCCCGGTGGGAACGATGCGCGGCGCCTACCAGATGGTGGCGGAAGACGGCACCACCTTCGATGCGCCGGTGCCCGAGTTCATGCTGTCGATGCCGCGGGTTCTCCACTGAGGTGACACTCACCCCCGGCCTGCGCTGCGCTGCGGCTTCCCACAGGGGGCGCAGCATCCTCGGGGAATCCTGTGGTGCTGCGCTCGCTGCGCGTCATCGGCGCGGCAACCTGACCCCCGGGTCAATCGTCGCCGGCGTCACCCGGCCGGCGTTTTTTCGGCCAGGTCCACCATACGATGGCCAGTCCGACGGCCAGCGCCACCGCGGCTTCCAGCAGTATCCAACCCATGAGTCCGACTCTGTCCGATGGCGGTGGCGCGTCGGTGCCGCGCCTACCTTTGCGTCCGCACTGTAGCCGGCGCGACTGGCAACGCCTAGCAGCCGTGGCCGCCATGCTCGCGGCGACGGGGCTGCTCCAGGCCGTCACCGGTTGTGGCATAGCGCCTTCCAGACCCGGCGACCGCACCGTTGTCCCGGGCCAGACCCCGCCCACACCGTCGACGCCATCGCCTGCCGTTGTCAACCCGACGCTGGTGCCAGTCGATTTCAGCGCATTGCCGGGCTGGGACGACGACGATGTGGCGGCGGCATTCGTGGTGTTCGTGCGCAGTTGCCCGGCACTACGAGCCAAACCGGAATGGGCCGCAGTCTGCGCCGAGGCGCCGGCGGGCGCCGATGCCACCGCCCAGCGCCGCTATTTCGAGTCGGCATTCGAACCGCGTCAGGTCGTCGCGGGCGATGGCCGTGCCGAAGGCCTGCTCACCGGCTATTACGAACCACTCCTGCACGGCAGCCGCACCCGCGACCAGCGCTATCGGCATCCCTTGTATGCGGTACCCGATGACCTGATCGTGGTCGACCTCGCCGAGTTGTATCCGGAGTTCAAGGGAATGCGGATTCGCGGGCGCCTGGTCGGCCGCAAGCTGGTGCCGTATTTCAGCCGGGCCGACATCGATGCCGGGCGCGGCGCACCGACCGGTCGCGAGCTGGCCTGGGTGGATGACGCCGTCGAATTGTTCTTCCTCCAGGTCCAGGGGTCCGGTCGCATCCGGCTCGACGCCGGCGCACTGCTGCGCGTCGGCTACGCCGATCAAAACGGCCATCCGTACCGCTCCATCGGCCGGCTGCTGGTCGAGCGCGGTGAACTCACCGTCGATCAGGCATCGATGCAGGGAATCAAGAGCTGGGGCGCGCGCAACCCGGACCAGCTGGTGGCCTTGCTCGCGGAGAACCCCTCGTACGTGTTCTTTCGTGAACTGCCCGACAACGATGCCGGCCCGCCCGGCTCGCTGGGCATCCCACTCACGGGCGGCCGCAGTCTGGCGGTGGATCCCCGGGTCGTGCCGCTCGGGGCACCGGTATTCGTCGACACCACTTCGCCCGGCTCCACCGTGCCGCTGCGACGGCTGATGGTGGCGCAGGACACCGGCGGTGCCATCAAGGGACCGATCCGCGCCGACTTCTTCTTCGGGTTCGGCGACGAGGCCGGCCAACTGGCGGGGAGGATGCGCCAGCCGTTGCGGATGTGGGTTTTGCTACCCCGAGGCAGGTCGCCGCCGAGGCCGTGAGCTACTCACTGCCCGCCGGGCCGCCAGCGGCCAGAGTCCGCTGGCGTTCGGCAGGCACAGACAGTCCGCAGGGACTTGTCTGTGGCCGGCCTCACCTCGCCAAGGGCACTGGCCCCCATTGGGGGGGGTAGCGACCGAAGGAAGCTTGGGGGGTCAACTCTCAGCGCGCCCCGCGGGCCGACTCGGTCCGGGCTTCGAACGACACCTCGACCACGAGCCGGCTCTTGACCGGACGGCCATCGCGCATCCCGGGCGCGAACAGCACTCCTCGGAAGGTATCGACGGCCGCTTGCTCGAAGTAGCCGGCAGGATTGGCCTCGACCACGCTCGCCTCGACCACCGATCCGAGTTCGTCGATCAGCAGCAGCAGGGTGACCCGGCCGCTCATGTCGAGCGAAGCCGCGGCATCCGGATAGACCATCGGCACCTCGGCCATGGGCTTCGGATAGACATCGAGCAGACGTGACGGCAAGTACTGGGTATCGGCGATCTGCGGGATCGGTATCGCGGCGGTCGTTTCGGCCGGTGCTGGAGTTCCACCCGAAGCAGCGGCGGAATCGGGCGCGGATTCGGGCACAGGCGCCGGGTCGGGGCGCGGGTCGGTTTCGATACGGGCAGGCGAGGCATCCGGCACTTTATCCGGCACTACTGTCTTGTTCTCCGGCGTCGGTGCCGTCTCGGCTTTCGGGGTCGCCTTTGCTGGCAAGGTTGCCAGGCGCAACTGCAGCGTCATCGCTGCCGCACCAGCCCCCGGTAGACCCTGAGATCGCATTGCGGTTACCGGCACGGCGAGCATCAGCGCATGGATGCACGCCGAAACCGCGACGAACAACGCGAGTCTCACCAGGGCCCCGGAGCCGGCCAGCATCCCCGATCGCCCCGGCAGGCGCGGCCCGCCTCGCGTGCTGTCTGCGTTTACTTGTTGCCGGCCGCCGTAAGTTGCTGTTCGAGCTGGCTCGAGTTGAGCGCGCCCGGCACCTTGCTGCCATCCGCGAACACCAGTGTCGGCGTGGCATTGATGCCCTTGGATTGTCCGAGCTCGATCAGCGCATCGACCGGGTTGTCGCAATCGCCCGCAGCGGTCGGCAGGACGCCCCGCAACACGTAGTCGTCCCAGGCCTTGAGCCGGTTCGGCGAGCACCAGATGGCCTTTGCCCGCTGCCGTGCCTTGGGGTGCAACTGCTCGATGGGGAACAGGAAAAGATAGACCGTGACGTCGTTCATTTTCTCGAATTCCTGCTCGATGCGCTTGCAGAACGGGCAATCCGGGTCGGTGAACACCGCGACCTTGCGCGCTCCGGTGCCTTTCACCTTCTTGATTGCCTTGTCGAGAGGCAGAGAATCGAAATCGATCGCGGTGAGCTTGTTCTTCTTCTGCTCGGTGAGATCGGCGCCGGTCTTGTTGTCGATCACGTTGCCTTGCATGATGAAGCTGAAGGCCTCGTCGGTGTAGATGATCACCGGCTCGCCGCTGCGCGGAATGACGATCTCGTACAGGGGCAGATCCTTGAGCTTGGTGACGGTGTCGACGGTCGCCTTCGGGAACTTGGCGAGAAATGCCTTCTTCACCGAGGCTTCGTCCGCCTGGGCGGCGGCGGCCACAAAAAGGGAAGCGGCAAGGGCGTGCGCGAAAATTCGCTGCAACATGATGAACGACTCCTGAGGGTGGGTTGGAGAGCTGGAACTGCTCAGCGCAACGCGTGTTGCATCAGCAGCCCCTTTAGATGCGGTAGACGGGCCAGCAGATCGAGCCCGCGGTTGCGTGCCCACGCGATGCCGGGAAAGCGGCTGGAAAACAGCCGCTGCAGGCCATCGGTGAGCGCAATCATGGTCGCTACGTCTTCACGGCGCGACCGCTCGTAACGTCGGAGCACCGATCTTGCGCCGGGTTCCCCACGGCCATCGGCGCCGAGGATCCGGCACAAGGCGTCGACATCGCGCAGACCCAGATTGACGCCCTGCCCGGCGAGCGGATGAAGATTATGGGCGGCGTCTCCGACCAAGGCAAGGCGCGAACCCACCAGTTGTCGAGCGCTTCCGAGTGTGAGGGGCAGGCATGACGGCCGTGTGACCAACCCGAGACGGCCAAGGCAATCGCCGGTGGCGCCCATGACCCGCTCGCACAAGGCGCCGTCGTCCAGCGCCATCAGGTCCGCGGCCACCGCATCGGGCGCCGACCACACCATCGACACCTGGTTCGATGGCATGGGAAGCAACGCGAGCACGCCATCGGCGCGAAACCATTGGCGCGCGATCCCGCCGTGCGCCCTCTCGGCGGTGAAGTTCGCCACCACGCCCTGGTGGGCGTAGTGGCGACCCCGCACCTGGATACCGGCTTCGGTGCGTACCCATGAATCCCGCCCGTCGGCACCCACCAGCAAGGCGGCCCGATACGACGTGCCATCCGCGAGCACCACATGCGCCGCGCCAGCATCGATACGCAGCGACACCGGATGCGCCCGCCACCGACACGTGATTCCGTCATCGGTGGCAACCTGCGCCGCCAAAGCCCAGGCGACGGCATCGCTCTCGACGATCCAGGCCAGGGCCTCCACTCCACCGTCGAGGGCATCCAGGTCGATCCCGGCGCCGGGCCGGTCGCCTGACACCCGCATGCCGACCACGGCCTGCATGCGAACCGGGTCGAGCCGCTGCCAGACGCCGATCGATTGCAACAGCGCCCGGCTGCCCTGGCTCAGCGCGTAAACCCTTCCGGGGTTAGGTCCCGGCGGCATCGGCGGCCCCGCGTTGGAGAGCAGGTCGACCCGGAACCCGACGCGGCTCGCTGCCAGCGCGAAGGCGGCGCCGACCAATCCGGCGCCGATCACCACCACATCGGCGTCAGTCAAAGCCGTCTTTCACGAGGGCCATCCGGCGACCGGGAGCTCGCAAATCGACGCGCACCTGCCAGGACGCCGTGAGCGCCGGGCCGCCAGCGAACTGACCCCCATCGGGAAGTATCGAACGCAGTGAGATTGGAGGGGCATCATGGCAGCGTCTTGAATGACTTGGCCTTTGTGACTTGGCCTTGGTTGACAAGGGGGGGTCGGAAAAGTACATTCTGCGGCCCTGCGAAGGGGTCATGGCGAATTAGCTCAGCGGTTAGAGCAGCGGAATCATAATCCGTTGGTCCGGGGTTCAAATCCCTGATTCGCCACCAGTTCAACGATCGGCCTGCCCTACTGCGAGGGTCGCAGCGAGTAGCTCTCACGAAAGTCCACCGAATCACGTGCGCGGTATCGCAAAGGTGTTCCTGGTCGTTCTGGCGCTGACGCTGCCGGCCGGATTCGCCTGGGGTTTCGTGCGCAACTTCCCGCAGGACATCCTGGTGGGCGAGTTCAAGGGGGTCGACCAGGACGAGGTCACCATCGGCAAGCACATCCTGCGGTTGTCGCCGGCGGCCAAGATTCGCGACCAGAGCAACCGCATCGTGATGCCGGGGTCGGTGCAGGGGTCGGGCTGGGTTGCCTACACCCTCGATCCGCGCGGACAGGTCTGGAGCCTCTGGATTCTCAGCAACGAAGAAATCGACGCGCTGTATGCGCGTGGCTTCAACTTCAAGTAGGCACCATGGCGGGCAAGGTCTACATCCGCACATTCGGCTGCCAGATGAACGTCTACGACTCGGCGCGCATCGCCGACGTACTGCGCGCCGCCGAGGGCCTGGAGCCCACCGACGACGTCGAGGCCGCCGACGTGATCCTGTTCAACACCTGTTCGGTGCGCGAGAACGCCCAGGAGCGCGTGTTTCACGATCTCGGACGCCTGCGCCAGCTCAAGCAGGCCAAACCCGAGCTGGTGATCGGCGTCGGCGGTTGCGTCGCGAGCCAGGAGGGCGAAGCCATCGTCGCTCGCGCGCCATACGTCGACGTGGTGTTCGGGCCGCAAACCCTGCATCGGTTGCCGCAGCTCATCCGCGCCCGGCGCGCATCGGGACGCCCGCAGGTCGACATCGCCTTTCCGGAGATCGAGAAGTTCGATCACCTGCCGCCGCCGAGCGTCAGGGGCGCACAGGCGTCCGTGTCGATCATGGAGGGCTGCTCGAAGTATTGCAGCTTCTGCGTCGTGCCCTACACCCGTGGCGAGGAAGTCTCGCGGCCGTTCGACGACGTGCTCACCGAGATCGCCGACCTCGCCGACCAGGACGTGCGCGAGATCACGTTGCTCGGACAGAACGTCAATGCCTATCGCGGCGCGTCCGGCGAAGGCGGCGTGGCCGACCTCGCGCACCTGCTCGAATACGCGGCCGAGGTTCCCGGCGTGGAACGCCTGCGCTACACCACGTCGCATCCGCGCGAATTCACCCAACGCCTGATCGACTGCTACGCGCGCCTGCCGAAGCTGGTTTCTCATGTGCACCTGCCGGTGCAGTCCGGGTCCGACCGCATCCTGACGGCCATGAAGCGCGGCTACACCGCGCTCGAATACAAGTCGATCGTGCGCCGACTGCGCGGCACCCGCCCCGGCATCTCGATTTCGTCCGATTTCATCGTCGGGTTCCCCGGCGAAACCGACGCGGACTTCGAGGCCACCATGCGCCTGATCGACGACGTCGGCTTCGACGCCAGCTTCAGCTTCGTCTACAGCCCGCGACCCGGCACTCCCGCCGCCAACCTGGACGACCCGACACCGCAGACCGTGAAGCTGGAGCGCCTGAAGCGGTTGCAGATCCGCATCGATGCGCTTGCCGACGCCGTCAGCACCGGCATGATCGGCACCGTTCAGCGCGTTATGGTCGAGGGCGTTTCGCGGCGTGGCGCGCACGAACTCGCCGGGCGCACCGACAACAACCGGGTGGTCAACTTCGCCGCCCCCCCGCGGCTGATCGGCCACTTCACCGATGTGACCATCACGGCGGCCGGCGCGCATACCCTGCGCGGCGAAGTCGAGCAGCATCATCTGGCCGCATGAGCCCCCGAGCAGCGGGGATGCGAGCACGGCGAATGCGGCCGGCCGCCGACGCGAAGGCCGCGGCATCAGCCTTGACGCAAAGAGGCGGCGGGGCATGAACGTTTGAGCGCGACCGAACTCACGCTCGACCCGGTCGACAACCAGCGACTGGCCAAGCTCTGCGGTGCGCTCGACCGCAACCTGCGACAGATCGAGAACGTCCTCGACGTGACCATCGCCCGGCACGGCGAACGTTTCCGCGTCGATGGCGAACCCCGGCAGCAGAAGATCGCGGCCAACGCATTGCAGATGTTCTACAGCCGCGCCACCGCCGATCTCGAGGTCGAGGACATCCAGCTTGCCCTGATCGAGATGCGACGCGACGGCGACGTCGATGCCGGCGCGGCCGGCGACGAGCCGGTGCTGCAAACAAAACGGCGCGACCTGCGTGGCCGCACCCGCAACCAGAGCGACTATCTGCGGGCGATCGCGGAACACGACATCACCTTCGGCATCGGTCCGGCCGGCACCGGCAAGACCTACCTCGCCGTGGCTTGCGCGGTCGATGCGCTGGAGCGCGACGCCGTCAAGCGCCTGGTGCTGGTGCGCCCGGCGGTGGAAGCCGGCGAGCGCCTCGGGTTCCTGCCCGGTGACCTGACCCAGAAAGTCGACCCGTATCTGCGGCCGCTGTACGACGCACTCTACGACCTCATGGGATACGAGAAGGTGGGCAAGCTGTTCGAACGCGCCACCATCGAGATCGCGCCGCTTGCCTTCATGCGCGGCCGCACGCTCAACCACTCGTTCGTCATCCTCGACGAAGCGCAGAACACCACGCCGGAACAGATGAAGATGTTCCTCACCCGCATCGGCTTCGGCTCCAAGGCCGTGCTCACCGGCGACGTGACCCAGGTCGACCTCGCCCGTGGGCAGCGCAACGGTCTGGTGGATGCGCGCGACGTGCTCGCCAATGTACGCGGCATCTCGTTCGTCCACTTCACCGCGGAGGACGTGGTGCGCCATCCGCTGGTCCAGCGCATCGTCAGCGCCTACGAGGCGCGCACGGCGCGCGAAGACGCCGGGTCGTGAGCGTGGCGCCGCGGTTGTCGCTGAGCATCCAGTACGCCGACGAGTCCGCCGAACCGCCCGACCGTGCCACGCTGCGCCGCTGGGTGCGCAAGGCGCTGGAGCGCGACGCGCAGATGACCATCCGCATCGTCGGCACCGACGAAGCGCGAACCTTGAACCGCGAATACCGGGGCCGCGACTACGCGACCAACGTGCTCACCTTCGACTACGGCGGCGATCCGGTGCTCGAAGGCGACATCGCCCTGTGCGCACCGGTCGTGGCTGAGGAGGCGCGGCAGCAGGGCAAGGCGGTCGGGGCGCACTGGGCGCATCTGGTGGTGCACGGCGTGCTGCACCTGCAGGGCTACGACCACGAAAACGACGCCGACGCCGCGCGCATGGAGGCGCGTGAAACACAGATCGTGACCGAACTCGGGTATCCTGATCCGTATCGCATGGCGGCCTGATGGCCGCGTCGGCGGGCCGTTTGCCGCCGACACTGGTTTACATGGACAGTTCGCACTCCGCCAAACCCACCCTGCTTGAACGGCTCGGCGCCATCCTCATGCGCGAGCCGGAAGACCGCGAGCAATTGCTCGAATTGTTGCACTCGTCATACGAGCGGCACCTGATGGATGCCGACGCCCTGGCGATGATAGAAGGCGTGCTCCAGGTGTCCGAGATGCAGGCGCGCGACATCATGGTGCCACGGGCGCAGATGGACGTGATCGAGATCGGCGATCCGCCCGAGAAGTTCATCCCCACCGTCATCGAGACCGCGCATTCACGCTTTCCGGTCATCGAGGAAACCAAGGACAAGGTCATCGGCATCCTCCTCGCGAAAGACCTGCTGCGGTATTACGCGGGCGAGGAGTTCGACATGCGCGACATGCTGCGCCCGGCGGTGTTCATTCCCGAATCGAAGCGATTGAACGTCCTGCTCAAGGAGTTTCGCGCCAACCGCAATCACATCGCGATCGTCGCCGACGAATACGGCGGCGTGTCGGGCCTGGTCACGATCGAGGACGTGCTCGAACAGATCGTCGGCGACATCGAAGACGAGTTCGACTTCGACGAAACCGAAGACAACATCGTCTCGCAGCCCGGCGACAGGTTCCGCGTCAAGGCCACGACCGAGATCGCCGACTTCAACGCCGTCTTCCACACCCTGTTCAGCGACGAGGATCAGGACACCATCGGCGGCATCGTGATGGCCCGGGTCGGCCGTGTACCCAAGCGGGGCGAGGAGATCGCCATCGGCGATCTGCGCTTCAAGGTGCTGCGCGCCGACAGCCGCCGGGTCCACTCGCTGCTCGTGGAAAAGGCCGCGGCGCACAAGTAGTCGATGATCGCGGCGCCGCAGCGCGCGTGGTCGCTCGCCAGCACCGGTTTCGTGGCTGGCGGCGTCGCGGTGGCGGGCTTCGCGCCGCTCGGTTTCGCACCACTCACGGTCGCGGCGCTCGCCGTGCTGGCATGGCTCGGAAACGAGTCGCCGTCGGCACGCGCCGCCGGCTACGCGGGATACGGCTTCGGGCTCGGCCTGTTCGCCTTCGGCATTCCGTGGATCTACATCGCCCTGCATGTGTTCGGCGCCATGCCGCCGGCCCTGGCCGTGCTCGCGACCGCGATCTTCGCGGCATTCCTGGCGCTCTACCCGGCACTCGCGCTCTACGCTGCGAAGCGCCTGGCGCCGGCTTCCTGGAGCATCGCCTTCGCCGCCACCTGGACGCTTTCCGAGTGGCTGCGCGGCTGGGTGTTCACCGGCTTTCCCTGGCTCGCGATGGGCTACTCGCAGACGCCATGGAGCCCGCTAGCGGGCTATGCGCCAGTGCTCGGGGTCTACGGCGTCACCCTGGCCACTGCCGCGACCGGCGCGGCGCTGGCCGTATTGGTCACCGGAGGGTCACGCAGGAACAGCCTGGTCGCCCTCATCGCGCTGGTCGGTGGCGGCGGCGCGCTCGGGTGGGTGCCATGGACGCAGACGGCGGGGCAACCCATCGAGGTCAGCCTGATCCAGGGAAACGTCGCGCAGGAAGCGAAGTTCCGCGCCGAAAGCCTCACCGAAACCCTGCGCCTGTTCGACCGGCTCGTGAGCGAGACCCGCAGCCCGCTGGTGATCCTGCCGGAGACGGCGTTTCCGATGTTGCTCAACGACCTGCCGCGCGACTACCTCGACCACCTGGCCGCGCAGATGCAACGCCGCGGCGGCGATCTCATCGCCGGCGTGTTCGAGAACGACCCGATCGGCAGCGATCGCTATTTCAACGCCGCGATCTCGCTCGGCACCTCGCCCCGGCAGCACTATCGCAAGGTCCACCTGGTGCCGTTCGGCGAATTCATTCCGCTGAAGCCGCTGCTGGCGCCGTTCATCAACGAGGTGCTCCGCATTCCGCTGTCGGACCAGACCCGGGGCGCGGAGAACCAGCAACCGATCGATGTCGCCGGCCAGAAGGTCGCCATCGACATCTGCTACGAAGACGCGTTCGGCGAGGAGATCATCCGCCAGTTGCCGGCAGCCACGATGCTCGTGAACCTCACCAACGACGCGTGGTACGGCGAGTCGTGGGCATCGGAGCAGCATTTGCAGATGTCGCAGACCCGGGCGCTCGAGACCGGCCGGACCATGCTGCGCGCGACCAACACGGGGCGCACCGCCGCCATCGACCACCGCGGCCGCGTGCTGAACGTGCTGCCGGAGTTCGAGCAGGCCGTACTGACCTACGTCGTGACCGGTCGCACCGGGGCCACGCCATTCGTGCAATTCGGCAACACGCCGGTGGTGGTACTCGCGTTCACCCTGCTGCTGGTGGCGATGCGCCTGAGGTGACGCCCACCCCCAGGCTGCGCTACGCTTCGCCTTCCCCCTCGAGGGGGCACCCCGTCCTCGGGGGGCCCTGTGGGCGGGGGCCCTTCGCTTCGGATGTTCCCTTCGTTCAGCACCGCGCATCGGATTGCCACCCGGTGTTCGCCGGGTTATACCAACGCCGCCAACACATCGCACCATCGGGAGAACCCCATGACCAATCACCTGCGTCTTCTGCTCGTTGTCGCACTCGCGATCGCGGGCGATGCCCTGGCGGCACCGATCGTCGGCACCGAGGAGGTCGAGGCGGCGCTCGCCCGCGGCGCATTGATCTGGGACGTCCGGGCCGAGGAGGACTATCGCAAGGGTCACATTCCGGGCGCGGTCAACATCGACGATGTGCTCATCCAGTTGCGGGACGCCAGGACCGAAGACTACCTGCCGGTCGCGCAACTACAGCAGTTGCTCGGTGATGCCGGCATCGATCCGGCGCGGGAGATCATTCTGTATGGCGCCAAGGCGGGCACCAGTCCGTATTTCGGCCTCATCACCATGCAGTGGTTGGGCGGCGAGCACGCCAGCGTCTATCACGGCGGCATCGACGACTGGAAGGCAGCCGGCAAACCGACCGCAACCGACTCCACGCGCCTGCCGGCGATCGCCCTCACGCTGCGGCCGAACACCGGCCGGCTGGTGTCCACCCGGGAGATGATCGCGAGCCTCGACAAGCCCGATGTGCAGATCGTCGATGCCCGCACCGCCAGGGAATTCGCCGGCGACGACGTGCGGGCATTGCGCGGCGGCCACATTCCCGGCGCGATCAACATTCCGTACGAGGCTAACTGGGCTGACCCCGATACCCCGCGCAAGTTGCAACGCAAGTTGGTGGCCAACAAGGACGGCTTCGATCTCAAGTCCGAGGAACAACTCCTGAGACTGTACGCGAAGCTCGATCGCACCAAGGAGACCATCGTCTATTGCCAGAGCGGCGTCAGGGCATCGAACACCGCGGCGGTGTTGCAGAAGCTCGGTTTCGACAAGGTCAAGGTATACGACTCGTCCTGGCTCGGCTATGGCAACCAGATCGACGCGCCGGCCGAGAGCGTCTCGTACTTCAACGTCGGCCGCGTCAACAATCTGCTCAACCAGTTGCAGGGGCGGATCGAAATTCTCGAGGGGCAGCTCGAGGAACTGCGCGCGCGCAAGTAGCGGCCCCGACCAACGGCGACCGGCGGCAGCGTGCGGTCGGGGCATCGAATCGCGCCGGGGTTGCCGGCGCCGATCCCGCCGCGTCCTGACAGCAGTTACACTCGTCGCTCGAGCGACACGGGCACCGCGTCGCGGCAACGAATTCGATCACTGCGCATGCATTTCCAGGACCTCATTCTCACGCTCCAGAACTACTGGGGCATGCGCGGCTGCGCGCTGGTGCAACCCTACGACATGGAGGTCGGCGCGGGAACCTCGCACACCGCGACCTTCCTGCGTGCCCTGGGGCCGGAGCCCTGGCGGGCTGCCTACGTGCAACCGTCGCGACGCCCGAAAGACGGCCGCTACGGCGAAAACCCGAACCGGCTGCAGCACTACTACCAGTTCCAGGTGGTTCTCAAACCCGCGCCGCAAGATATCCTCGATCTGTATCTCGGTTCGCTCGAAGCCATCGGCATCGACCCGACGATCAACGACATTCGCTTCGTCGAGGACGACTGGGAGAATCCCACGCTCGGCGCCTGGGGTCTGGGCTGGGAAGTCTGGCTCAACGGCATGGAGGTGACGCAGTTCACGTATTTCCAGCAGGTCGGCGGCATCGACTGCAAGCCGGTGCTGGGCGAGATCACCTACGGCCTCGAACGTCTGTGCATGTATCTGCAGGGGGTCGAGAACGTGTTCGACCTGGTGTGGACACCGGGCATCACCTACCGCGACGTATTCCACCAGAACGAAGTCGAGCAATCGACCTACAACTTCGAGCACTCGAATGCCGAATGGCTGCTGCGGCAGTTCAACGACTTCGAGGGCGAGGCGAAGCGCCTGATCGAGGTCGGCCTCGCGCTGCCCGCCTACGAGATGGTGCTCAAGAGCGCGCACGCCTTCAACCTGCTCGACGCACGTGGAGCCATCTCCGTGACCGAGCGTGCCGGGTACATCGGGCGCATCCGCACGCTCGCCCGGGCGGTGGCGCAGGCCTACTACCAGTCACGCGAGCGCCTGGGATTTCCCATGCTCGCGCTTGACCGGAAGGCGGCATGAGATGACGACCCCCCCAGGCTCCGCTGCGCTTCGCCTTCCCCCCGAGGGGGCGCCCCGTTCCTCGGGAAACCCTGCGGACGGAGCCCCTTCGCTTCTGACGTCCCTTCGTTCAGCACCTCAGGCTCCGCTGCGCTTCGCCTTCCCCCCGAGGGGGCCAGTTCGCTTGGGAGCGGTCCGGCGGGCACTGAGATGAGCGCCACGCTGCTGGTCGAGCTGTTCACCGAAGAGCTGCCGCCGAAGGCGCTCGATGCCATCGGCAATGCCTTCGCCGCGGGCATCCTCGGCGGTCTGGCGAAGCGCGGCCTTGCCGCCGCCGATTCGCCGCATCGCATCGTGGCGACGCCGCGGCATCTGGGCGTCACCATCGAGTCGGTGCTCGCGCGGGCACCCGACCAGCCGCGACGCGACAAGGTTCTGCCGGTCTCGGTCGCCATCGGTCCGGACGGCCTGCCGACCCAGGCCCTGACCAGGAAGCTGGCCGCGATGAACGCTGCGCACGTCACCCTCGATCAACTCGAGCGCGGCTCCGACGGCAAGCAGGACACGCTTTACTGGAGCTTCGTCGCCACCGGCATCCCGCTCGCGGACGGCCTGCAGCAGGCGCTCACCGAAGCGCTGGCGCAGTTGCCGATTCCGAAAGTGATGCGCTATCAGACACCGGCCGGCGAAGACGTGCAGTTCGTCCGGCCAGCGCATGCGCTGGTGGCCCTGCACGGCATCCATGTGGTGCCGGTGACCGCACTCGGACTCGCCGCCGGACGCCAAACGCAAGGCCACCGGTTCATGAGCAAGGGCCCGATTCGCATCGACTCGGCCGATTCCTATCAGCGCCAGCTGCACGATGAAGGGTGGGTGCTGGGCGAGTTCGCCGTGCGGCGTGCCGCCATCGCGACGGCGTTGCACGCTGCTGCAGAAACCCGGCAGGCCCGGCTCGCCGAAGCCGGGGCGCTGCTCGACGAGGTGACCGCCCTGGTGGAGTTTCCGGTGGTGTACGGCGGCCGTTTCGACGCGGCATTTCTCGCGGTGCCGCAGGAATGCCTGATCCTGTCGATGCAGCAGCATCAGAAATACTTCCCGCTGGTCGATGCCGCCGGCCAGCTGCTGCCGCAGTTCCTGATCGTCTCGAACATCCAGACCGACGACCCGGTGAACATCGTGCGCGGCAACGAACGGGTGCTGCGGGCACGCCTCGCGGACGCACGATTCTTCTTCGATCAGGATCGCCGGCACACGCTGGCTTCGTGCGTCGACAAGCTCGGCTCGGTGGTCTATCACAACAAGCTCGGCACGCAACTGCAGCGAGTGGAGCGGCTCACGAAGCTCGCCGGTGCCATCGCCGGGCTCCTGGGCGTGGATGTCGGCAACGCCGAGCGCGCGGGTCGGCTTGCCAAGGCCGATCTGGTCACCGACATGGTCGGCGAGTTTCCCGAACTCCAGGGCACGATGGGCATGCATTACGCGCGCCACGATGGCGAGGACGAAGCCGTCGCACGAGCCATCGAAGATCACTATCGCCCGCGCTTCGCCAACGACACCCTCCCGGAAGGCAACATTGCCGCAGCCGTGGCGCTCGCCGACAAGCTCGACACGCTCACCGGCATCTACGGCATCGGTCTGGCTCCCACCGGCGACAAGGATCCCTTCGGGCTGCGCCGCGCAGCGCTCGGCGTGCTGCGCATCCTCGCCGAGAGCCGGCTGCCCCTCGATCTGCCGCACCTGCTCGATCTGGCGCGCGGCCAGTTCACCGACGATGCGGTGGCGGCGGGCGTCGCGCTCGACCTTTACGGCTTCATGCTCGAGCGCCTTCGCGGCTACCTTCGCGAGCGCGGTTTCGAAGGCAACACCATCGACGCCGTCATCGCACAGCGACCGGGGCGCATCGATCTGGTTCTGCCGCGCCTCGAGGCGGTCCGCGCATTCGCGCGACTGCCCGAAGCCGAGAGCCTGGCCGCCGCCAACAAACGCATCCGCAACATCCTCAAGAAAGCCGGCGTGCAGGCGCCCGACCCCGATCTCGCGCTCATGCGGGAGCCCGCCGAAAAGGCGCTGCTCGCCGTCGTCGACCAACTCGCACCCAGGGTCGCGTCGCTGGTGCGGGGCGAGGACTACACCGAAGCGCTCAAGCTGCTGGCCGGTGCGCGCGCGCCGGTCGACGCCTTCTTCGACCAGGTGATGGTCATGGCCGACGAGCACAGCATCCGCATGAATCGCCTGGGCCTGCTGAGCCGGCTCGACCGGCTGATGAATGCCGTGGCGGACATCTCGAAATTGGCATCCGGAGGCGCCTCGTGAAGCTCGTCATCCTCGACCGCGACGGCGTGATCAACGTCGACAGCGACCACTTCATCAAGTCTCCCGAGGAGTGGAAGCCGATCCCGGGCAGTCTCGAAGCGATCGCCCGTCTCAACCACACCGGTCACCATGTGGTGGTTGCCACCAACCAGTCCGGCATCGGGCGCGGGCTGTTCGACATGGCCATGCTCAACGCTATCCACGACAAGATGTTGCGCATGCTCGGTCAGGTGGGCGGTCGCATCGATGCGGTGTTCTATTGCCCCTGCGCGGCGGATCACAACTGCGAGTGCCGCAAGCCGCAACCCGGCATGTTCCTCGAGATCGCGCAACGCTTCGGCACCAGCCTTGCCGGGGTGCCCGGCGTCGGCGATTCGCTGCGCGACCTGCAGGCCGCGCATGCGGGTGGGGCGCAACCCATGCTGGTGCTCACCGGCAAGGGCGTGAAGACCATGGCCGCCGGCGGATTCCCGGAGGGCACGCGTGTGTTCGCCGACCTCGCGGAAGCTGTCCGCCACATCGTCCAGTAATCAGCCAGACCAGCCGATCGACGATGTTCATCCGTTCGCTGGTGTTCATGGTGGCGCAGAGCGCGCTCACGGTAGTGTTCTCGATCGCGGCCCTGCTGACGTTTCCGTTCCACCCCTTCACCCGCTACCGGGTCATCACCCAGTGGTCGCGCGCGGTGCTGTGGCTGGCACAGCACGTGTGCGGCGTGCATTGGCGAGTCATCGGTGCGGAGCGCATTCCCGATCGCGCCAGCATCGTGCTGTCGAAGCATCAGTCGGCCTGGGAGACAATGGCGCTTCAGAGCGTGTTTCCGCCGCAGGTCTGGGTACTCAAGCGCGAACTCCTGCGGGTGCCTTTCTTCGGCTGGGGGCTGGCGATGATGAGTCCGATCGCGATCGACCGCAGCGCGGGGCGCCGCGCGTTGCAGCAGTTGCAGCAGCAGGGCGCGGCCCGGTTGCGGGCCGGCTTCTGGATCGTGGTGTTCCCGGAAGGCACGCGGGTCGCACCGGGCGAGCGGCGCCCCTACCAGATCGGCGGCGCATGGCTCGCCACGCACACCGGTGCGCCGGTCGTGCCGGTGGCCCATAATGCCGGCACGGTGTGGCCCAAGCACGCATTCCTGAAATACCCCGGCATGGTGACCGTGAGCATCGGCCCCGTCATCGACCCCACCGGCCTCAAACCCGATGCGCTCAATCGCCAGGTCGAAGCATGGATCGAGGCGGAAGTCGAACGGCTCGGATCGGCACGGATCTGATGGACGACCTGTTTCCGGTGGTGTCCGTCGAGCAGCCGCGCAGTGTCGCCCTGCGCGGACGCCAGGTGCCGTTCCTGCTCAAGCGTAGCCAGCGCCGTCGGCGCATCGCGTTTCTGGTCGACGACCATGGGCTTTCGGTGCATGCCCCGTGGCGCGCGCCGGACCAGGCCGTCGAACAGGCCATCCATGACGCCGCCCACTGGATACTCCACAAGCTCGACGACTGGTCGAGCCGTTCGCCGAGCCGGCCCCGCTCATGGTCGGCGGGCGACGCCCTCGACTACCTGGGGCGCCCCCTGTCGCTGGCGGTGGAGCACGATGCCCACATCACGCTCACGCAGCTCGATGCCGATACCGGCGTGCTGTCGGTGCGGCTGCCGCGGCCCGATGACCAGACTGCGGTGCGCATCGCGGTGGTCAAGTGGTATCGCCGCCACGCCGAGCATCATTTCCCGGAGCGCATCGGCCACTTTGCCAACTTGCTCGGCGTCGACAAGCCCAAGGTGTTCCTGACCGACGCCTCGACCCGCTGGGGTAGCTGCAACGTCAAGCGCGAGGTGCGCCTGAACTGGCGACTGATGCAGGCGCCGGCACAGCTCGTGGATTACGTCGTCGCGCACGAGCTGGCGCACCTGGTGCACCTCGATCACTCGCCCCGCTTCTGGCGCGCCGTCGGGCGCATCTACCCCGACTACGAAGCGGCGCGCGCGGAATTGTCGGCGATGAGCCGGCATTTCATGTCGCTATGAAAATCGCCCGGTTCTTGGCGGTCGCCGTGATCGCAGCGCTGCTGCTCTGTGCCTGCGGCAACAAGGGCCCGTTGGTGCTGCCCAAGGACGACCCGGCGGCATCGAAACCGCCGGACCGGAAGCAGTGAACAGCCTTGTGGAGCCCGGCGGCGTGATGCGTGTCGAACAGGTACTGCTGACCGAGATCGCCGCGCGCTTCGGCACGCCGTGCTACGTGTACTCGCGCGCGGCACTGGCCGAAGCCTTTCTGGCCTTCGAGCACGCATTGGGCAATCGTCCGCACCTCGTTTGCTATGCCATGAAGGCGAACCCGAATCTCGCGATCCTCGATCTGTTCGCGCGTCTCGGCAGCGGCTTCGACATCGTGTCGGGCGGCGAGCTGGAGCGGGTGATCGCGGCCGGGGGCGATGCGCGCAAAGTGGTCTTCTCCGGGGTGGGCAAGACCGAGGCCGAGATGCGCCAGGCGCTGGCCGCCGGCATCCTGTGCTTCAACGTCGAATCGGCGAGCGAACTGCGGCGGCTGTCGGCGGTGGCGGGCGCGCTCGGCAGCATCGCGCCGGTGAGCCTGCGCGTCAATCCGGATGTCGACGCCGGCACGCACCCCTACATTTCCACCGGTCTGCGCGAGAACAAGTTCGGCGTCGCCTTCGAGGATGCGCCGGCACTGTATCGCGAGGCCGCAGCCCTCCCCGGCATCCGCGTCACCGGCATCGACTGCCACATCGGGTCGCAGATCACCGACGTCGCCCCGTTCGTGGACGCACTCGACCGGGTCCTCGGCCTGGTGGATGCCCTGGCGCGGGACAGCATCGCGCTCGAACACATCGACGTTGGTGGCGGTCTGGGCATCCGCTACCGCGACGAAACACCGCCACCGCCGCGCGCCTACATCGAAGCCTTGCTGGCGCGCCTGCACGATCGCCCGCAGAGGCTGATTTTCGAGCCGGGCCGCAACCTGGTAGGCAACGCCGGCCTGCTGCTCACGCGGGTGGAGTATCTCAAGCGCGGCGACGCGAAGAACTTCGCCATCGTCGACGCCGCGATGAACGATCTCATCCGGCCCGCTCTCTACGACGCCCATCACGAGATCGTGCCGGTCACGCCGGGTCGGGCCGAGGCTGTCACCTACGATGTCGTCGGACCGGTCTGCGAGAGCGGCGATTTTCTCGGACGCGACCGGACGCTCGCATTGACCGAAGGCGACCTGCTCGCGGTGCTGTCCGCCGGTGCGTACGGCATGTCGCAGGCATCCAACTACAACAGCCGCGGGCGGGCCGCCGAAGTGATGGTCGACGGCGCCGACCTGCACCTGATTCGCGAACGCGAATCGACGCGCGGGCTGTTCGCTCTGGAACACCGACTCCCCGCCTGACGCTGAGTTGACCTCCCCCCAGGCTTGCTGCGCTTCGCCACCCCCCGTGGGGGCCAGCGCCCTTGCGGAGCGAGGCCGGCACGGACAGTCCCTGCGGACTGTCCGTGCCGGCAGAACGCCAGCGAACTCCGGCCGCTGGCCGGCCCGGCGGGCGCTGAGGTGACGACCCCCCCAATCTTCCTTCGGTCGCTACCCCACGATGGGGGGCCGGCGCCCTTCGGGGCGGCCGGGCGGGCGCCGTGGTGATGCCACCACCCGTCATCCGCTTGGCAAGCATCGACGACGCGCCCCGCATTGCCAGCTGGTCGAGAGACCTGATCGAGTCGGGCCTGGGCTGGCGCTGGACGGCACACCGGGTTGCCCGCGCCATTGCCGACCTCGCCACCTGCACCATCGTCGCCGAGGCGGGCGATGCCCGTGCCGGCTTCGCCATCATGGAGTTCCACGATGAGCACGCGCATCTTTCACTGCTGGCGATCGACCCCGCCTGGCATGGCCGGGGCCTTGGGCGCGCGCTGGTTACCTGGCTCGAAGACAGCGCCCGCACCGCCGGTATCGGCACGGTCTATCTGGAGGCGCGCGCCTCGAACACCGCCGCGCGGCGCTTCTACGCGGCACTGGGCTACCGCGAGCTGTTCCTGATGCCGGGCTACTACCGCGGCCGGGAAGCCGCGATCCGGCTCGGGCATGATGTCAGGCGCCTGACGCCCGAGGCGACAGGGTAGTCTTCGATACTGCGCCGCCATCGACGGCAAAGTTTGCCAGCGAACCCACACAGGAGACGATCATGACCCGCCCTCTCGTCAACCCCGGCACCGTGGAATGGGTCGGCGAAAACCCCGGCATGTATCTGCGCCACCAGGCCGACGGCCCCTTCATCACCCTGATCAGTTTCTTCCGCGTGGTGGTGTCGGCACACGGTGCCGGGCACGCCGCGTTCATGCTGCTCGATCCGCATGGTGATGGCCACGATCCCGAACGGCCCAATGTCTGCATCACCGACAACGAACCGCTGGCGGCCTACCTGCGCGACAACTTCGTCGCCAACTTTCTGGCGTTCCGCGGCAACAAGGCGCTGGCGGCGGTGAGGATGCTTCCGGGTTGGGATTTCGCACCGGCCGGCGACGGCCGGACCCAGCATACCGAAGGCTTCCGTTCCGCCATCGGCCAAGTGCAACTGGTGTGGAAGGGTTGGGGCGACCGCTTCATGGTCGAGATGTCGAAGGAGCGCTCGGTCACCGGCAAACACGAGATGTTCTCGATGTTCGTGGACGTGCACGAGGTCGCCGGGCACATCAACGGCAAGGCGCTGGCGGGCCGCCCTTTCCCGCGCGAGTTCGCCGACAAGAAAGACAGCTCGACGGCGCATCTCGCATTTGCCGAGACCTGGCTCCGCATACCGGATTGAGCGAGTGTAGACGCCCACCCCCAGCCTGCGCTTGCGCTACGGCTTCCCCCAGGGGGCGCAGCATTCCTCGGGGAACCCTGCGGACGGCTGTAGACGCCCACCCCCAGCCTGCGCTTGCGCTCGGGCCTTCTCCCCGAAGACCGCGCCGCCGGGGGGGTCAGGCCGCCCGGGAAACGCCCCGGTTTCGTCCTGCGGGTCGGGCTTCGCGCAGGCGATAAACCACACGCGCGCCCAGCAACACCAGCAGGATCGCCGCGAAGATCAGCGGCTCGGTGATGTCCTTCTTCACCAGCCACCAGAAGTGGATGGACCCAAGCGTGCCGATCACGTAGACCGCCTTGTGCAACCATTGCCAGCGCTTCGCGCCAAGACGTTTGACCATGGCGTTGGTGGATGTCGCCGCGAGCGGAATCAGCAAGACGAAGGCGGCGAAACCCACGGTGATGAAGGGACGCTTGATCACATCCTTGACGATCGCGGCGACATCGAAGAACTGGTCGAGCCAGAGGTAGGTGGTGAAGTGCAGGCTCACGTAGAAGAACGCGAACAGGCCGAGCATGCGCCGCAGACGCAGCAACCATGGTTGCGACAGCAGCTTGCGCACCGGCGTGACCGCGAGCGTGATCATCAGGAACGCAAGCGTCCACCAGCCGGTGGCGCGGGTGATGTGCTCGATCGGATTGGCGCCCAGAT
>JANMWG010000399.1:0-9450 GCA_031393885.1 Betaproteobacteria bacterium
CAAAAAAGCACTCCCCTGAAGAATCTGAAACTGGACTATCCGATGTAAAAAAGCTGGCGTAGGATTACAGCATGATTGCTGTCGCCAACTCCGCGAAGGCGCCCGCCCGCGACCTTTCGCCCGATGATCTCGGCGCGGCGCGAGCTGGTGCCGGAGACGAACAGGAAGTCGCCGGCGCGCCGCACAACATGGGGAAACGGCCCCGGTGGCGCAGCCTTGCCGGCGACCACACCGGCATCGATGGTCATGCCGGGCGTTTCCCGCGGAACCATGCGGAAACCGGAAGCGACACTCTCAGGCGCCGAGGCAACGGACTCACTCCCGATACAGAAGGAACTCCATCTCGACCGTGGCGCCCAGCGGCAGCGCGGCGACACCCACCGAGGTCCGGGCCGGCGGCTCGACCGCGGCAAAGACCTCTTCCCACGCCTTGTTGATCTCGAGGAACTGGTCCATGCGGGTGGTGTAGATGCGCACCGAGGTCAGATGCTCCAGCCCCAGCCCCCAATCGGGCAGGGCCGCGACGAGCAGCCGCAGGATCTGCCGCGTCTCGCAATACGTGCCGCCCAGCACGAGCTTGTTCTCGACGAGGTCGAGGCCCACGATCCCGGAGGTCGAATACCACGGGCCGGTCTTCACGCACTGGCTGTAGTGATACTTCGGCGAATACAGCTTGGCAGACTTGAGGATGGTTCGGCTCATGGCCGTGCTCCATTGGTTGCGGGAACCGGAACCCTACCACTGGCAGCACCCTTTCATGTATCCCGATCGGTTGCCAGGGTCGCGCAGCCGAAGCTGCCACGCAAGGCGCCTGGCGGCGGGCACGACTATCGATCATCGAACACCTCGAGGGCATCATCCGCGATGAGCGTGGCCAAGGCGCTCCGAAAGAAGGGTTGACCCCCCCAGGCTGCGCTGCGCTCCGCCTTCCCCCCGAGGGGGCGCAGCGTCCTCGGGGGTGAGGCCGGACACAGACAGTCCCTGCGGACTGTCTGTGCCTGCCGAACGACAGCGGCCTCCGGCCGCTGGCGCCCTGTGGGCGCTGCCCCTTCGCTGCGGTGAGGTCCACCCCCGCGAGGATCCGCGCGACTGGCGAACTGCGGCCGCGCCATATCGTCCACTCCACGTTGCCTTAGTTTGCCCCGTGGAAGTTGCGATCACACTTCGCGCTACCGCCCTGACGCCGCCAGGATTTCCCGCCCGAGCTGCCACACCGCCATCGCGTAGTTCTGGCTGCGGTTGTAGCGCGTGATCACGAAGAAGTTGTCGAGACCGAGCCAGTACTCGGGCCCACCCTCGCCTTCGAACAGCATCAGTGCCGCGCGCTCGCCCGCCCCCAGCGGCCGCGACGGCACCACGCCGGCATCGCGCAGCCTATCGTTGTCCAGCGACGGCTTGATGCCGGCGCCGATGGCGGCGTCGAGCCCGGGGCCGGGGCCGGGCGTGACGGTGGCACGCAGCGCCACGTCGGCACCGCTGCGCCAGCCGTAATTGCGCAGGTAGTTCGCGACACTGCCGATGCAGTCGGCCCGGCTGGTCCAGAGATCGGTGCGGCCGTCGCCGTCGAAGTCGACCGCGTGCCGCCGGTAGCTCGACGGCAGGAACTGCGGCCAGCCCATCGCGCCGGCATACGAGCCGCGCAATGCCGTCGGATCGAAGCCGGTGTCCCGGCACAACAGCAGCAATGCCTCCAGCTCGCCTTCGAAGAAGGCTGCGCGCGCAGGCACCTCGAAGGCGATGGTCGAGATGGCGTCGATGACGCGGAAGTCGCCGGTGTTCCGACCGTACTGCGATTCGATACCGAGAATGGCGACCACGATCTCCGCGGCGACGCCGTACTCGCGCTCGGCTGCGTGCAAGGTGGCGGCATTGTCGTTCCAGAAATTCACCCCGGCCCCGATCCGGCGCCGGTTCACCTGCCCCGCCCGAAAATCCTTCCAGGGCTTCGATGTTGCCGGCGTGGTCAGCGCGCGGATCACGCCGGGTTGCAGCCGCACGCCCTCGAACACGGCGCGCAGCGCGGCCTCGTCGAATCCATTGGTCGCGACCATGCGCATCACGAACGCCTCCATCGCCGGCGGCAGTTGCGCGGGGAACTCGAAGCTTCGGGCCGGCGGCGTCATGCACGCCAGGGGCAGCCAGGCAACGAACGCGCGACGCTTCACTGCACCGCGCGATCGATCGTGATCTGCAGGCCTTTCGCGCCGGGCGCGATCGCGGCGCTGGCGCCTTCTAGATCGCCGCTTTGCGGCATGGCGTTGCCGGACTTCGATATCCGCGCCCCGACGATGATCGCCGGGGCACCCGACAGCTTGTTGGTGGGCGACATCGCCATCGAATCGTCGAGCGTGAAGGCAAGCGGCAGATCGCGCACCTGCTTGCGCAGGATGGCGAGCGGCATGCGCGGGCCTTGCGCGGCGCGCGCGAACACGAACAAGGTGTCGTCGGGCGCCGCCTGCGCCCGCAGCGCGGGCGACAACTCGACCGTGCCGCTCACCGCAGTCGCACCGACGGATGGCGCCGACTTGCTCTTGGCCAGCGCAGCCTTGGCTTCCGCGATGCCGGCGCTGATCGCAAGTGCGTAGTCGCCATCGGGTGGCGCCAGCGCGAGCAGGCGGCGCCAGAAGCCGATCGCCTCGGCGAACCGGCCCGACTCGAAAGCGATGGTGCCGGCGATGGCCAGCGCCTTGTCGTTGCGCGGATCGGCCGCGAGCGCGCGCTCGACCAGGCGCGGCACTTCGCCGTCGAAGCGTCCGCCCTGCGCCATCGTCAGCGCCTCGGCATACTCGGCGAGGATGCCAGGATCGTCGGGTTTGATCTGGGCCGCGCGCGCGTAGGCGTGGACGGCATCCGGAAAGTGTTGCAGCGAGATCCACGCGCGGCCGAGCATGGCCCAGCCGGTGGCATCGTCGGGCCGGGCCTGCATTCGTGCCGCGAGGCTGGCGGTGAGATCGAGCATCTTGTGGCGAATGGCGGCCTGCTCTTCGGTCATTCCCAGGCGATTCGCCGGCACCAGCGCCGCGGTATTGCCGAGCGCGAGATACAGGCCGACGGCGATCACCGGCATCCCGAGCCCGATCACCAGCGCCACCGTGCGCCCGGAAAAACGCGGTGCGGTTCGGTCGGGTGTCGATGCCGTCGCCACGTCGTCCAGCAGGCGCCGCGCAAGCTCGGTCCGCGCCTGAGCATGCTGCTCCGCCGAGATGCTGCCGCGTTCGAGATCGGCATCGAGTTCGAGGCGTTGATCGCGATGGACCGCGACATTGGCGGTATCGGCGTCGACGCGCCGATCGGGATCGCGACGCAGCAGCGGCGGCAACACGAAAGAGAGAGCCGCGGCAAGCAGTATCGCCGCGACGGACCAGAACGCGATCATGTCATCGCGCGCCCGGGCGCCCCGAGCAAGCCGACACCCCTGCGGGCGGTGGAACAAGCAGTGCGATCGGGCGGAGCATCATCTTGAATTGCGGCGCGTACAAGGGCATGCGGCCCGTAAGGACAACGGCGGATTATACCGAGCGCAGATGCGCAACCGGGATGTCGAATGCGATTCGGGATGGCATGCCGGCATCGGGCAGCAATCGGGCAGCAATCGGGGAACAATCGGGGAACTATAGCCGGCTCGCGGCGCTCACAGCCGCGCTTTGGCGCGCGAGCAGCCCGCCCTCTCGAACGCGGCCATCGGGGCGCTCTCAGGCTTGGCAAGCTGCACCACACCAGCGTACGCTGGCAAAGCACCGCCGTGACTGCGACGGCCGACTTCATCTGCATCAACGAAAGAAAACAACGCGGTGGACCCGAAAGTCAAGATCACCGCCGAGCTGGTGTGTTTCGCGCGAGCCGCCGGCGCGCTCGAACCGGATCCTGCGGTTCGCAATCCGGACTACCTCGCTCGGGAGTTCATCCGGCGGCGGTGGCGCCTGGCACTGCTCCCCGGCATTCGTCCGCTGATGGAGAAACTCTACCAGCAGCGGGTACCCGGCATGTATCTTTACCATCAGACAAGGACACGCCATGTCGACGCCCTCGTCGGCCTGGAACTGGCGCGCGCGCCTGCGCAGTTGGCGATCCTCGGCGCCGGGCTCGATTCACGCGCCTACCGCATGCGCCGACTTCTCGGCACGGCCAGGGTGTTCGAGGTCGACCATCCTGCCACCGCGAACTGGAAGCAGATGTGCCTGCGGCGCTGGGGGGGCGACTATCGACATGTCACGTTCGTGCCAGTCGATTTCTCCACCGAGTCGCTCGCAGCAAGGCTTGCCGCGGCCGGATTCGATTTCGACCTGCCCACGATGTTCCTGTGGGAGGGCGTCACCTATTACCTCGACGAGGCAGCGCTGCGCCAAACCATGGCCGTTCTGGAGACTGCCGCGGCGGGTTCCAGCCTGGTCTTCGATTTCATCGACCGCGATGCCATTGACGATCCGGTGCGGTTTCTGGGAGCGAGCGAGTTTTTTCCCTATGCCGCGCGGCGCGATGAACCGATCCGGTTCGGAATCCGGCCCGATGAAGTGGGGGCATTTCTCGGCCAGTACGGCTTTTCCGTGGTGTCGCTGGCGCTCGCAGAGTCACTGCAAGCACTCTACCTGCGGCTATCGGACGGCAGCTCCCGCGGCAACGCGTGCGATTTCTTCGGCATAGTGCACGCACGCAAGCCGGGAGCCGCGGGACCCTGATGTTTGGCGCGTCATTTGCTTTCTGCCGTAGGCACCACGATGCTGTCGAGAAGGCTGCCTGACTCCGCCAGGTTTCGATGTCCTCCCAGACCACCTTGTCGATGCCGATAGCACGCGATGCGCCTCGCCTCGAGGTCATCTCGCGTTATCCCGCAAAGACCCTCGACCGACGACCATTGCTGTTCATTCACGGCGCATGGCACGGCGCCTGGTGCTGGAGCGAACATTTCCTCGATTACTTCGCCGATCGTGGATATGCGTCGCATGCGCTCAGCCTCCGCGGCCATGGCGCGAGCGACGGGCGCTCCGGTCTGCGCTGGACCCGCATCGCCGATTACGTCGCCGATCTGGCGCAGGTGATCTCGGTGTTGCCGCGCGCCCCCATCGTGGTGGCGCATTCGATGGGCGGGTTCGTAGTGCAGAAGTATCTCGAGTCGCGCTCGTTGCCCGCGTGCGTATTGCTGGCGCCGGTCCCGCCACAGGGCGCTGCGCGCATCGCCTCCAAGGTGTTTAGACGTCACCCGATGGTGTTCCTGCGAGGCAATCTGGCCCTGAGTCTGTACCCGGTGGTCGAAACCCAGGCGCTGGTCCGCGAAGCGTTCTTCTCCACCGACATTGCGCCCGACCTGTTGGCACGCTACAGCAGCTACATGCAAGACGAATCGTATCGCGGCTTTCTCGACATGCTCCTGCTCGATCTGCCGAAACACCGCAGGCACGATGTCCCGGCATTGGTTCTCGCCGCGGCACGCGACAGGCTTTTCGACATCGAGGAAATCGAGGCCACCGCCCGCACCTTCGGCGTCGAGGCTCGCATCGTGCCCGACGTGGCCCACGACATGATGATCGACACCCGCTGGCACACTGTCGCCGGCCGCATCGCCCGGTGGCTGGACGTCCAGCCTTCGTGACCGAAAATACGCGCCCCCTCCCCGCTTCGGGCGCCGATTGCACCTTCTCAGAACAGCGACTCGAGGTAGATCGAGTTGTAGTTGGAGCCGCCGTCGACGCCGCTGAACAGGTCGGAAGCGCCGAAGATGGCGGAGCGGTGGATCACCGCGAACCCGAGGAAAGTGTCGCGCAGCGACTTCGCGCCGATCACGTCGCCGACACTGAAGTCCACGCTCACGTCGAGATGATTCATGAGCTTGGTGGTGTTCGGATTCTTGCCGAGAATGCTGCGGCGTTCCAGCGTGGGTACCCGGTCGACATACGACAGGCCCACACCGAAGCCGAAGCGGGTCTTGACCCGATGGCTCCACGGGAACCCGTAGTAGAAGGCTTTCAGCGACAGCGAGACGCCATTGGCATCGTCCTGGAGGTTGCGCTCCAGATAGCGCGTGTAGGCTCCATTGACATAAATGTCGACCGGCCAGCCGTTGAAGCCCTGGTCGATCAGACGGCCGATCTCGAGGTCGAGCACGCCGGTGTGTTCGGGCGACAAGCTGAAATCGAGGCCGGGAATGATCTTGAGCAGGCTCGCCTGCGCATTCCAGCCGCGCGCCACGCGCACCGACCAGCGTCCATCGGCGAACTTGTCGGCATATCGGTCACCGTCGGCCGCGGCGGTCTCGCCCGCACCGGTGCCGCCGAAACGATACAGATAGCCGCCGAACGCCGTGACCCGCATCTGCCGCTCCACCACGGGGCTGTCGGCGATCGAGCCGTCGACCCGGTTCAGGCCGATGTTGCCGAACAGGTAGCTGTTGTCGGTCAGGCGGTAGCTCGCGTGCAGGGCCACTCGCACGCTGCCGGCGCTGCCCGGCGTGTAAGCCGGTCGATCGGGGCGGCTCTCGCTTGCGCTGACACCGTAATAGTAGTTGGCGAGATCCGCGCTGTAGCGATCCAGCGAAACGCTCGGGCGCAGCCGCACCTTGCCGTAGTCGAAATTGTGCGCCCACGCCACGCTGAAACTCGTGCCCTTGTAGGTGTGCGAGATATCGGTGAGCCCCTCGATCGAGAACTCGCCCACCGCGGTCGGGAAGATCGCCTCGAGGCCGCCGGCCAGAGAGTGTTCGCGCAGCATGCCGCTCAGGTAACGGCTGCCTTCGCCGGTATAGCGGTCGAGCCGGAACTGCGCGACCGCATCGAGCTTGAAGGCCGGCCGGTCGATCAGGTGTACGCCGCCGCGGGTGCCGCGCAGCCACGCGCGCGAACCCTCGTATGACAGCAGCGGCACCAGGTCGGTGAGCCGCGACTCGCCGCGCCACTGGGTCTGCCCGACCCGGAACCCGACCCCGAGGCCCCAGCGGCCGTCGCCCTCGGGCAGCAGGCCGCGCGGTATCAGGACCGACTCGCCCTCGGCATGAGCAAACCCGGATCCGCAGCAAAGTATCAGTGCGCACAGCAGCGCTTGATGGCCGCAACCTGGGCCACGCCAGCGAGGTGGGATCATGGGAAAAATCGCGGATACGGGTCGGACCGATGCCGCCGACCGAAAGGCGCCGAAGTATACGTCGCGGACAGCGCCGCCGTGAGTCGCGGCTATCGCCGCGCCGCCCCCCCCGGGCGCGAGCGCCGTGGCGCTGCCGGGCTCCGCGACGCCGGGGTTCCAACGGGTAGCGGCAGCGCGGTCTGATACTTGACCTGCTTGAGCGAGAAGCTCGACTGGATGTTGCCCACACCCGGCACCCGCGACAGAAAATTCACGATGAAGTCTTGCAACGCCGGGATGTCGGTCACCACCACTCGCAGCAGATAGTCGGCGTCGCCGGTCATCAGGTAGCACTCCATGACTTCCGGGCGTTCGAGCATGGCGCGCTCGAACTTGTTCAGCGCCGCTTCGATCTGCCGCTCCAGGCGCACCTGGATGAACACGCTCACCTGCAAGCCCAGCCGCAATGGATCGAGCAACGACACGTAGCGGCTGATGTAGCCCTGCGCCTCCAGCGCCCGCACCCTGGCCAGGCACGGCGAGGGCGACAGATGCACCTGGCGCGCCAGCTCGACGTTGGTCAGGCGGGCATCCTGTTGCAGCAATCCGAGGATCTTCCAGTCGATGGCGTCGGGCAGGTCCGGCATGTCGTGCCTCCATGAGCTTGCAAGGCAGTATTCTATGCGGCTCCAGCCCCGGCCAGGTGCGCGCTTCGACACCCCATGCTTCCCGGTTGCGGCTACGATTCGCCGACGATCCGCGCGCTACGCGCGACGCCGCGCAACCGCCCTCCGGAGCCACCACGATGACCGACCTTTCCGACCAGCAGCAACTCGACGCCTCGGGGCACTGGCGGGTGCTGCCGCCCGATCTCGATCCGACCGAGACCCGCGAGTGGCTCGACGCGCTCGATGCCATCGTTCAGACCGAGGGCCGCGAGCGCGCGACGTTCATCCTGCGCAAGCTGCTCGACCACGCCCGCAACCGGCGCGTGGCGCTGCCGGCGGTGCTCAGCACTCCTTACGCCAATTCCATCGGCGTCGCCGAGCAACCGCAGTTTCCGGGCAATCTCGACATCGAGCAGCGCCTGATGTCGCTGGTGCGATGGAACGCCCTGGCCATGGTGGTGCGCGCCAACAAGACCAATTCCGACCTCGGCGGACATATCGCGAGCTATGCCTCCGCCGCCGACCTGTTCGAGGTCGGCTTCAACCATTTCTTCCGCGCCGGCCAGGATGGCGACCTGGTGTATTTCCAGCCGCACTCGGCGCCGGGCATGTACTCGCGCGCCTATCTCGAAGGCCGGATGCCGGTCGACAAGCTCCACCACTACCGGCGCGAAACCGGCGGCAAGGGGCTGTCGTCGTACTGCCATCCGTACCTGATGCCCGACTTCTGGCAGTTTCCGACCGGGTCGATGGGCCTGGGTCCGCTCAACGCCATCTACCAGGCCAAGTTCATGCGCTACCTGCGTGACCGCGGCATCCTCGACACCGACGGGCGCAAGGTCTGGTCATTCGTGGGCGATGGCGAGATGGACGAACCGGAGTCGCTGGCCGGTCTGTCGCTGGCCGCGCGCGAAGGCCTCGACAACCTGATCTTCGTGGTCAACTGCAATTTGCAGCGGCTCGACGGTCCGGTGCGCGGCAATGGCTCGGTGATCCAGGAACTCGAAGGCCTGTTCGCCGGCGCCGGCTGGCGCGTGATCAAGCTGCTGTGGGGCTCCGACTGGGACCCGCTGTTTGCCCGCGATCACGACAACGTGATCATCAAGCGCCTGCACGAAACCGTCGACGGCGAATTCCAGAAGTACGCGGCTACCGACGGCCGCTTCAACCGCGAGGCGTTCTTCAACAAGTACCCCGAATTGCAGGCGCTGGTGGCGCACATGTCGGACGCCGACATCGACCGCCTGCGTCGCGGCGGCCACGATCCGGTCAAGATCCACGCCGCCTATCACGCCGCGGTGAACCATCGCGGCCAGCCGGTGGTGATTCTCGCCCAGACCAAAAAGGGCTACGGCATGGGCTCGTGGGGCCAGGGCAAGATGACCACGCACCAGCAGAAGAAACTCGACGACGAAGCGCTGCTCGCGTTTCGCGATCGCTTCTCGCTGCCGCTCACCGACGAGCAGGTCACCCACCTCGAATTCCACAAGCCGCCGGACGACTCCGCCGACATGAAGTACCTGCATGCGCGGCGCGCGGCGCTGGGCGGCTATCTGCCCAAGCGCATCGGCCGGGCGCAGAAGCTGGCCGTGCCCGACCGCACCGCCATCGCGCGCTTCCTCGAAGGCACCAACGGCCGCGAGCAGAGCACCACCATGGTGTTCGTGCAGATGCTGTCGCAATGGCTCAAGCACCCGACGCTGGGCAAGCACATCGTGCCGATCGTAGCCGA
>JANMWG010000458.1:0-25727 GCA_031393885.1 Betaproteobacteria bacterium
AAGGCATTGGTTCGTATCTGTTTTGCCGGTACGGTCCATGTTGGTAAACTTCGGGCGTGCGCTCAGTCGGGCGTGCGCTCAGTCGGGCGTGCGCTCAGTCGGGCGTGCGCTCAGTCGGGCGTGCGCTCAGTCGGGCGTGCGCTCAGGGCAGCGACGATATTCTCGAACCTCGCCCTCTAGAACCTCTTCTCAAAAAATGAACTATAACGAGAATCTCACACGAACCAAGGAGTTGTTGCGGCTCGTGATCGCCCAGATGGGCAAGCACGATGCGGCGTACCATCCCGTGAACTACTCGGTCTGGTACGAGTACATGGCGGGTATCAACGATGCGCTCAACCGGGAAGTCAACGAGCTCACCGCCGACAACAAGAAGCTCGACGAGAAGATCGTCCACCGACTGTTCGACAAGCACGTGTCCGACATGACCGAGGCCAAGGCCCGACGCATCGAGGGCGACCTGAACCGGGTGCTCGGCGTGGTCGGCTCCTCGGCCAACGAGGCCTACAGACATGTGGATCACTACGGCACCAGCCTGACGGCGATCGACAAGGAATTGGCCCAGGCGCCGATGTCGCAGGAAACCCTGCACCTCCAGGTGGGCGAGGTCCTGCGCGAGACCCGTGGCATGCAGGATGTCCTGAGTGCGCTGAGGGGCCACCTGACGGCGACTCGCGGCGAGGTCGAGCAGTTGCGCGACGAACTCAACCGGGTGCGCGAAGAAGTCCTGATCGATGCCCTCACCGGGCTGGTGAATCGTCGCGGTTTCGACGACCGGATCCAGCACTTCGCCGCGTCCGGCAACGGACTTTGCCTGGTGTTGATCGACATCGATCACTTCAAGCGCGTCAACGACACCTATGGCCATGTGTTCGGCGACAGCGTACTGCGCGCCATCGCCAGCACCCTCAAGATCTCGGTCAAGGGCCGCGACGTGGTTGCCCGCTACGGCGGCGAGGAGTTCGCCGTGCTGTTACCCGAGACCGGCATCGACGCCGGCCGCATCGTCGCGGAGCAGCTCCGCGACCGGGTGGCCCGCAGCCGCATCCGCCGCACCAAGGCGGAGGCTGTGATCGACAGCATCACGATATCCGCCGGCGTCGCCGAGCATCGCCAGAGCGAAACCATCGTCGATCTCATCGAGCGCGCCGATGCCGCCTTGTACGCGTCCAAGGAGGGCGGCAGAAACAAGGTGACGGTCGCGGCGTAGGTGTTGTCCACCCCCAGGCTGCGCTGCGCTATGCCTTCCCCCTCCAAGGGGGCGCAGCGTCCTCGGGGGACCCTGTGGGCGCTGCCCCTTCGTTTCTGAAGTCTCTTCGTTCAGCAGTCTCTTCGTTCAGCAATCCCGGCCTGCGGTGCTACCGGACCACCTCTGGCTTCAGCTTGTCGGGCAAGACCTTTCCCTTCAGTGCCCGGGCGCCGGTGAAGTGCCCGAGATCCCTGGCCTTGAGCACGATGTCCCGGGGTCGGCCACCGCGGCCGGTGCCGCTGACGGTGAGCGTCGACTGGTCCGACACCGTCATTGCGGCAAGCGTTTCACCGCGGTCCAGCCCGATGAGCATCAGGCCCCGCCCTTTCGCCTGTTGCTTGATCTCGCCCAGTTGCACCAGGAGCAGGCGACCGTTGGCGGAGGCCGCCGCGAGATAGCTGCCCGCCGTCTCGCGGAAGACGCAGGGCGGCAGCGGGGTTTCGCCGCTTTCGAGCGTCATGAACTCGCGCCCCGCACGCCGGTTGGAAACCATGTCGCCGAGCGTGCAATGAAACCCGTAGCCGCCGCTCGACGCCACCAGCACCTGGGTCTCGGCGGCAGCGGCGAGGCAGTACAGCAGGCGCGCGCGCGCCTGGATGTCGACCAGCGACGACGCCGGGGCGCCATCGCCTCGACCGGTGGGCAGCGACGAGGCATCGATCGAATAGGCACGGCCGAGCGAATCGAGAAATACCACCGGGTCGGTGGTGCGGCAGCGATGCGCCGACAGCAGGCTGTCGCCTTCCTTGAACGACAACGCGGCCGGATCGACCTCCCATCCCTGACGGGCCCGCACCCAGCCGTTGCTCGAGAACACGACCGTGAGCGGTTCGTTCACGACTGCCTTGACCAGCACGGCCTTCCCGGAGGCTTCGATGATGGTGCGGCGGGCGTCGCCGAAGACCTTCATGTCAGCCTCGATCTCCTTGACCACCAGGTTCTCGAGCACCTTGCGCGACCCGAGCACCCGTTCGAGACCGGCCTGCTCCTTGCGCAGGTCGCCGAGTTCCTTTTCGAGCTTGAAGTGCTCGAGGCGCGCCAGCATGCGCAGCCGCATCTCGAGAATGTCTTCGGCTTGGCGATCGGTGAGCGGAAACGCCGCCATGAGCTCGGTCTTGGGTTCGTCCGCGTTGCGGATCACCCGGATGACCTCGTCGACGTTGAGCAGCACGATCATCCGCCCGTCGAGCACATGAATGCGTTCGGCCACCTGCTGCAGGCGGTGGCCGGTGCGCCGTCGCACCGTGGCGACGCGAAACTCGGTCCATTCGAGCAGCAGTTCGCGCAGTGACTTCGAGCGCGGGCGGCCATCGAGACCCACCATCACGAAGTTGAGCGACGCGTTGCCTTCGAGGCCGGTGCGCGCGAGCATCAGGTTGACGAATTCGGTCTCGTCGATCTTCGAGGTTTTGGGCTCGAGCACCAGCCGCACGGGATGCGTGCGATCGGACTCGTCGCGCGCCTTGTCGAGCATCGACAGCAGCAGTTGCTTGTCGCGTTGCTGCTCGGGGCTGAGCGATTTCTTGCCGGGTCTGGGCTGCGGGTTGGTCAGCGCGTCGATTTCCTCGAGCACCTTGCGCGACGACGTGCCCGGCGGCAGTTCTGTCACCACCATCTGCCATTGACCGCGGGCCAGGCGCTCGATGGTCCAGCGTGCGCGCACCCGAATCGAACCGCGACCGCTGCGATAGACCGCGACCATGTCGGCGCGCGGCGTGATGATCTGCCCGCCACCGGGAAAATCCGGCCCCTTGATGTGCTCGAGCAGGCCTTCCGTCTCGAGCGCGGGATCGCGGATGATCGCGATGGCGGCGTTGCCGACCTCGATCAGATTGTGGCTCGGAATCTCGGTTGCCATGCCCACGGCAATGCCCGACGCGCCGTTGAGCAGCAGCACCGGCAAGCGTGCCGGCAGCACCGCCGGCTCTTCGGTCGACCCGTCGTAGTTGGGCACGAAGTCGACCGTGCCCTGGTCGAGTTCGGCGAGCACCACTTCGGAGAATTTGGTGAGGCGCGCTTCGGTGTAGCGCATCGCCGCCGGCTCGTCGCCGTCACGCGAGCCGAAGTTGCCCTCGCCGTCGATCAGCGGATAGCGCAGCGTGAAGTTCTGCGCCAGGCGCACCAGCGCGTCGTACACGCTCTGGTCGCCGTGCGGATGGAACTTGCCGAGCACGTCGCCGACCACGCGCGCGGATTTCTTGCGCGGGGTGCCGGCTTTGCCGCCCATCTGCCACATCGCGTAAAGAATGCGTGCCTGCACCGGCTTCTGCCCGTCGCCCACGCGCGGCAGCGCGCGATCCTTGACGGTGGCGATCGCGTACTGGAGATATTGCAGCGAGGCATAGCGCCCGATCGGCAGCGTCTCGCCGAATTCGCCGCTCAACGGCGAGAAGTCCGGCGGTTCGGCACCGCCGCCGCCACCCGCGCCGGCCGGGGGCACGGCAACCGCCGCGTCGTCGTTGGCGTCCGCAGCCGTCACGCCATCGTCGACCACCCGTGACTCTACTGATGGCGACTCGGCAGTTGCCGCCAACGGCGGTGCCTCGGCGACGACCGTGTCGTCGCCTGCATTCGTGTCGAAAAGATCGCGCTGGTCTTCGTTCATTGCCGTCTCGCTGAATGCCTGGTGCCTACTTGCCGTCGGTGACGCCATCGAACTCCTGCACCACCAGGACGTTGTCGCCATCCGCCACCTCGAAACGCCATTTGCCGGGAACGAGTTCCCACTCGTGTTCGAACCGATGGCCGCCGCACCAGCGCGCGCGGCCATTCTCGACCTTCACCATGCGCGGCACGTTCCAGCCGTTTTCCTCGATGCCGTTGGGTCCGGTGGTGACGGGGTGCCGCACCGTCTCGGACAAGGCGTACTTGCCGCCTTCATCGCCAAGGCCGGTGATCTCGGCGCAGAAGCCGAAGCGCAGCCCCTTGCGCAGCGGGATGCGCGTGGTGCGGCGCTCGAATGCTGGCTTGCCGTCGCCGGGCTTGACCACGCCGAACTCGACCACCTTGCCCTGGGGCGACCCCTGAGCAAGGACGGCGCCGCTGGTGGGCGCGATCAGCATCGCCGCAATCGCCACTGCATGAATGGTCTTCATCAGGAGATGTCCGCGTCGACCAGATTGCCGAAAGTTTCCATCCACTCGCGCCGCTGCGACGCGTTTTCGCGCGCCATCATCATGTCGAACAACTGGTTCGATGCATCGAGCTGCCCGTCTTCGACCATGATCGGCAGCATGCGCCGCGTGTCGGGGTTGAGCGTGGTTTCCCACAGTTGCTCGGGACTCATCTCGCCCAAACCCTTGAAGCGGCTCACGCTCCACGATCCTTCGCGCACACCCTCGTCGGTCAGTTTCTCTTCCATGTTGGCGAGCTCCTGGCGGTCGAGCGCGTAGAGTTTGCGCGCGGGCTTGTTGCGGCCGTGCGCCGGCACATCGATGCGGAACAGCGGCGGCTGCGCGACATAGACATGACCGCGCTCGATCAGCGCCGGAAAGTGGCGGAAGAAGAGCACCAGCAGCAACACCTGGATGTGCGAACCGTCGACGTCGGCATCGGCGAGGATCACGATCTTGCGATAGCGCAGGCCGGACAGATCGGGCGATTCGCCGCGACGATGATGATCGACGCCGATGGCCAGCGCGATGGCTTCGATCTCCTTGTTGGCATAGAGCGTGTCGGGGCTGTCTTGCCAGGTGTTCTTGGGCTTGCCCTTGAGCGGGAGGATGGCCTGGAACTCCTTGTCGCGTGCCTGCTTGGCAGAGCCGCCGGCGCTGTCGCCCTCGACCACGAACAGCTCGTTGCGATCGGGGTCGTCTGAGGCGCAATCGGTGAGCTTGCCCGGCAGCACCGCGACCCCGGAGGACTTGCGCCGCTCGACCTTCTGCGCGGCGCGGGTGCGGGCGAGCGCCTGGCGGATCACCAGTTCGGCGATGCGTTTGCCCTCGTCCACATGCTGGTTGAGCCAGAGATCGAACGGATCGCGCACCATCTGCGCGGTGAGCTTGACCGCATCGCGCGAGATCAGCTCGTTCTTCACCTGCCCCTTGAACTGGGGGTCGAGCATCTTCACCGACAGCACGTAGTTGACGCGCGACCAGACATCTTCGGGCACCAGTTTGAGGCCGCGCTGGCCCATGGCATGCAGGTCGATGAAGTTGCGGATGGCAGCATAGGTGCCTTCGCGCAGACCCGACACGTGGGTGCCACCGGTGCGCGTCGGGATCATGTTGACGTAGCTCTCGGTGACCAGTTCGCCCTCGGGCGTCCACGCGAGTGCCCACAGTGCGCCCTCGCCCTCGGCGAAGCTGTCGGATTCGGACTGCGCCGCCACGTAGCGCTCGCCGAAGAACGAACTGGCCACGGGATCGGACCCGGAGATGGCGCTGGCGAAATAGCCGCGGATGCCTTCGGGGAAATGCCACGTAGTGGTCTCGACCCGCCCCGCCTTCTCGATGCCGAGCGTGAACTTGACGCCAGGCAGCAGCATCGCCTTGGCGCGCATCAGCGCGGCGATGTCGGTGGCGACGATGCGCGCCGAATCGAAATAGCGTGCATCGGGCCAGAAGCGGATGCGGGTGCCGGTATCGCGCGCGGAGACCTCGCCCACGCGGGCCAGCGGTTCGTTCACCGCGCCGTTGGGACCGAACACCATGCGCCAGGCGGCGCCGTCGCGCTTGACGCCGACTTCGAGGCGGGTCGAGAGCGCATTGCTCACGCACACCCCGACGCCGTGCAATCCGCCGGCGATGCGATAGACCGCCTCCTTGTCGGTTTTACGGAACTTGCCGCCCGAGTGCAGCGTGGTGAAGATCACCTGCACTGCCGACACCTGCTTCTTCGGGTGGATATCGACCGGAATGCCGCGGCCGTCATCCGTGACTTCGGCCGAGCCATCCTCCCAGAGCGTGACCGCCACCTGGCGCGCGAACCCGGCCAGCCCCTCGTCGGCGGCGTTGTCGATGATCTCGACCAGCGCGTGGTTCGGGTTCACCGGATCGGTGTACATGCCGGGCCGGTGCAGGATGGGCGAGAGATCCTCGAGGATCTCGATGTCTTCAGCGGTGTAGGCGCCGTCTTTCCTGGCCATCTTCTTCTTTCTGGTGCGCGCGCAGCGCCCGGCGGCGGGCGCTCGCGGATAGGGTGGGGTGGCCGGTGCCGAGTTGCTCGCGCAGCGCCGTGACTGCCGCTTCGCGCACCGGTTCGGAACCACCACGGATCGCGTCGACCAGCGCCAACAGCACATAGAGCTGCGGGTCGCGGCGCGCGGCCGTGGGCACGGACTTGTACAGCGGCATGAACGCCATCCCCTTGATGTCGCCCTCGGGGTCGGGCCAGACCGGCGGCGGTTCGTCGTCGGGTTCGATCAGACCGGCAAGCGGCGCGGCCGCCTGCGCGGTGGGCATGCCCGGCGTGAGCGGCCCGCGCTCGGCCGCCCACACATAGCGCACGCCATGCACCAGCAACTCGTCGAGCGCCGCGGGTTCGGGCACGCCCCAGCCCTCATCGATGCGCATCAGCCCGGCATCGACAGTGCGGCGCACGCCGGCATGGACTTCGGACGCGGACATGCCCAGCTCGTAGGCGAGCTGGCCGTACGACCACGGCGACGGGCCGATGGCGACGATCTTGAGCAGCACGCAGACATCCTGGGGCTTGAGCATGCCCATAGTCTATTCGCGAATCGCGAATGGCGAAAGCGGTGGTTGCGGTCCAGCTCAACCGGCGATCAGGAGTTCCTGCGATCGAAGACCCGCACGCTGCGCAGACTTCGGGACGCAGGGATCAACTCATGTCGTGCGGCCATAGCTGTCGGCGGGCTAGGTGTCGATCGGGTAGCTCAAACCTGAAACTTACGCGTGAAGCTCGCATCGCGCTCGAATACGAGTTCTTCGTCCCGCCCGACCAGCGGCGAGGCCTGTATGAAATCCACCAATGAAGCCATCTGCCCCGACAACCGCTCGAAGTCCTCGTCAACCCCCACCGCCGGCATCGATGCCAATACTTCGGCGAAGCTACGCTTGGGAGGACGCGCAAGCACCGAGGTCAGAATCGCCCGATGTTCAGCCTCTGCACTGCAGCCATGTTCACCGGCGCGCTCCTCGAGCGCTCTGACGATGGCCTCATCGACACCACGCACGAGCAAATCCGCCATTGGCTTCTCCACGGAGATTGATGTTGTCACGGTACGCCCGGACTCGGCCGGATCAAGACGATACGGCACCCGGCAAGGCGGGATAGCGCATGTTGAAACCTCTTGTCAGCCGATCGCCAGTCTCACCGGCTTGCCGATGCGGCTCAGCAGTTCCACCAATGTGTCGATGGTGAACTTGGCGGTCTTCTGATTGACCACGTCGGACACGCGCGGCCGCGACACCATCAGGATCTCGGCAGCCTCGGCCTGCTTCAGGTGGTGCTCGGCGGCGATGTCCTTGTCGTGCTTGCTCGTGGCTTGCGTCTTCTTCTGGAAGCAGTGAAGGACGTAGACGCAGGAAGAGCCGACTCAGTGGTTTTTTTCTCATTGTCGAGGGTCGATATTTGTACAAAATCTTATACACGCCGATTGCTGAGATCAAGAGTGGGCTGCCCTTCGAAACGAGATTGAAGCTATATCTGACACGCCGAAACGCCTCCCATACAGACGTTTATACGCTTACAATGTAGCGCATGAGACCAACCGGCCTGAGCGCGACGTCTCGCAGCCAGCTAAGCAAAGTGCTGCGCGACAGCCCGGCGATCGTGACGCCGAGCCTTGCGGCAACAGCCCTCGAGCTGACGCCGGCAGCAGCTTCGCGCAGGCTCGCCGCGTGGTCGCGATCGGGCTGGCTGGCGCGCGTTCGCCGTGGCGCCTACGTACCCGTACCTATCGAATCCGAGACGGCAGACGTCGCATTGGATGACGCGTGGTCCGTCGCCGCCGCAATGTTCTCGCCATGCTATGTCGGCGGGTGGTCAGCAGCAGAACATTGGGGTCTTACGGAACAACTCTTTCGTTCGATCTGCGTGATGACCGCAACTCGCCCGCGCGAGCGGCAGCCTGTGTTGCGCAAGGTCCGCTTCGATCTGCACACGGCATCACTCGCCCAGTTCGTCGGCCTGAAGACCGTTTGGCGCGGCGGTACACGTGTCCAGGTGTCGGATCCGGCCCGCACCCTGATCGATATGCTGGCAGATCCCGCGCTGGGTGGCGGCATTCGCCACGTGGCCGAGATGCTCGTGACCCTCTTTCGCGATCTACCGAAGGAAGCGACCAAGCTCGCCGGGTACGCCGCCAAGATCGGTAATGGTGCGGTCTACAAGCGGCTTGGGTTTCTGCTTCAGCGCGACCACCCGGATCAGACGGCACTGATCGAGGCGTGCCGAGCCAATCTTTCAGCAGGCTACGCCAAGCTCGACCCTGCCTTGCCCGCGGATCGTCTGGTTACGGCATGGCGTGTTTGGGTGCCGACGAATGAACAGCGAAGGGCTCGCGCATGATTCCCAAGCAAGAGGTCATGGCGCTTGCCGCCGAACTTCAATTGCAGGCCAATGTCGTCGAGAAAGACTACGTGCTGGGATGGCTCCTTGCCGGGATCGCCGCACATCCAGAGATCGGACCGCGCTGGGTGTTCAAGGGCGGTTCCTGCCTCTAGAAGTGCTACTTCGAGACCTTCCGGTTCTCCGAGGACATCGACTTCACCTTGCAAGACGCCGAACACCTGGATGAAAGCTTTCTGGCACGGGTCTTCGAGGAGATAGGGGAGTGGGTCTACGATGCATCCGGCCTTCAACTTCCGGATGAGACACGCAAGTTCGACGTCTTCACGAACCCGCGCGGCACCCAGTCCGCTCAAGGTCGCATCGGCTACCGCGGACCACTCGGCCGGGCGGGCGATCCTCCACGCATCAAGCTCGACCTCACAGCGGACGAAGTGCTGGTTCTCAACCCCGTATCGCGCCCCGTTCATCACCCGTACACCGACCTTCCGAACGACAGCATCCACATTCTCTGCTATCCGTTCGAAGAAGTGTTCGCCGAAAAGATGCGTGCGCTGACCGAACGGCAACGTCCACGGGACCTCTATGACGTGGTCCATCTTTATCGCCGGCAGGATCTGCAGCCGGACCGTGCCGTGGTGCGAAGTACCTTGGCGCGAAAGTGTGAGTTCAAAGGAATCCCGGCCCCCACGTTCGCTACCCTCACCAACCGGCCGGAGCGTGTGGCCATAGAGGTGGAATGGGAGCAGATGCTGGCTCACCAACTACCTGTATGCCCCCCGTTTGACGAGTTCTGGCAGGAACTGCCGGCTGTCTTCGACTGGCTGAACACGGATGTTGCCCTGCCGACCCTGCCGGCGTTCCCGCTCGGCCGCGAGGCCCTCGACACGTCTTGGCGCTTGCCGCCCATGGTCACGGCATGGGGCAGCGGCGCCAGTTCCCTCGAATCCATTCGCTTCGCCGCCGCGAACCGACTTTGTGTCCAACTGGACTACACCAAGGAAGGTGGCGAGCGCACATCGCCAACGATCGAACCGTATTCGGTGCGCCGGACGCTTGCCAGCGACCTGCTGCTCTTCGGCGTAAAGACCGACTCAGGCGAGATCAGGAGCTATCGAGTTGATCGCATCCGTGCGGCGACCGTCACCCGCCTGGCATTCAGGCCACGCTATGCCATCGAACTGACCGCCTCCGGCCCTTTGAGTACGCCTGCCATCGAGCGTCCACAGTCTACCTTGCCGCGATTGTCGTCGCCATATACGCCCGATGTGCGCATACCAAGTCGTGCACCAGCAGCCAGACCGAAGCGAGGTTTCGGCGTTTCCTACACATTCGCTTGCACGGTATGCGGCAAGATATTCAAGCGCAGCGCATACGACGCGACATTAAACCCACACAAGAACAAGCAAGGCTCTCCTTGCCTTGGACGGGTGGGCATGCTCAAAACGACATCGACACTATGACCTCGCCGCGCTACCTGCGGGTGCGTTTGGCAAGCGTGAATCCGAAGCGGTCGATTAGACCGAAAGCCGTTGCGATTGCCGCATTCAGAGAACAAAGAGGAGACATATGAGCATCGAAGCTCTTTACACTGAGATCGAACAGGCGCGCACCACGCTACATGACTTTCACGCCCTGCTGAGCAATGGTCAGTTGCCCGAGACACGGCCATCCAGGAACGGATTTCTCACACTCACGCCGGTCCCCGCGAAGTCGGCCGTGTTTCTGGTGACGACTGTCAAACCATTGATCAGCGCTATTGCCGCGATCTGCTTGTCGATTTCATGTCCGGCGTCGGGGACGCGGAGTCGCCCCCATACTTGAGCAGCGTCGATATCGAAGGGAAGGATGTTGTTTCTGTATTGGTCGAGAACGTCGCTCAACCAATTTCCCAGCAATTGCGCTTGCTGCATATCGCCGCGATGTCGAATGAGTTCAACGCCTCGTCGAAGCTCGCCGATAGAAACCACCGACAGATAGAGAGCCTCCTGCCGGACGACGGCGTCACCGAAGAACGCCATGACACCTGGGTTCGCTGTCGCTTTTTTTCGAGCCTCGCTGATGACGTTCGTGTCAATCAAATACACGCCGCGCCCCGGTTTCGGAATTCAGCCGTTCGAAGTCTGCGTCGACACCCACCTCCGGAATTGACGCCAACACCTCGGCAAAACTGCGCTTGGACGGACGAGCAAGGGCCGATGCGAGAATCGCCCGATGTTCAGCTTCCGCACTGTGGCCATGTTCCCCAGCGCGCTCTTTGAGCGCCCTGACAATGGCTTCATCGACACCACGCACGAGCAAGTCCGCCATGCGCCTCTCCAGGGAAGTTGATGCTATCAATGATAGCCATCTGACGCGACCTGATCAAGCCGCCGACAACAGCCGTGCTGGTTCGGCCCACAAATTTCGGGGTGCCAGGATCAACTCAGGCTGTAAGGCAGTAGCTGTGGGCGGGCCAGCGTCCATCAGATAGCTCGATCCTGAAACTCACGCGTGAGGCTCGCATCGCGCTCGAACACGATGTGTCCGTCTAACCCGACCAGCGGCGAGGCGTTCTTTTGGTTGACGACATCGGACACGTGCGGCCGCGACACCATCAGGATCTCGGCAGCCTCGGCCTGCTTCAGGCGGTGCTCGGCGATCCAGTTCGAAAGCTCCACGGCCTTTCACCAGAACAGTCAGATTATAGACTTGCCGTCGTAACCCACACGCAGGGGGAGTGCCGATGAGCGTGACGCCGACCGCTACCGAGGCTGGACTTCCTCATCTGCCCGAGTTTCTACCGAAAGAAAAACGAGGACAAAGATGCCTATCAGACGAGTTGGAATCGTTGCTGCTTTTGCTATGGCTGGGTTTAGCCCTGCGCATGCAGACATCATCCTGGGTCAAGGCACTTGGGAGACTACGCTTCTGGGTCGGGACATCAACGGGCGCGCGATATCGGCGACCGATACAAACGCGGTGTTTGCTTACGACACGGTGCTTAACGCGACCTGGTACTTGACCGTCAACACGGGTGCTAACGATCCCGAGTTGCCGGCTGGATTGACTTGGGACAATGCCAAGAGTTCGCCTTGGCTTTGCGCCCCGGCGATGTGGCCGCGTCAGCGGTGCCGGAGCCTTCGACATCGGCCATCCTTTTCATGGGACTCGCGGGGATTTTGGCGTTTCTGCGGCGGATCGGGTCTCCGTCCATACACCCGCGGCGCAAGTTGTCTGGGGATGTTACTGAACAAGCTTGATACAACAACCTACTACCGCCTCCCCCGCCGCCTCACCGCATCCACCAGCAAACAAAGAATCTCGTACATCATCGTCGCGCCGACCAGCGCGGTGTTGCCGCTCGGGTCGAACGGCGGCGCCACTTCGACGACATCGCCGCCCACCAGGTTGAGGCCGAGCAGACCGCGCAGCAGTTGTTGCGCCTCGCGCGTGGTGATGCCGCCGATCTCGGGGGTGCCGGTGCCCGGCGTGTAGACCGGGTCGAGCCCGTCGACGTCGAAGGTGATGCAGGTGGGGCCGTCGCCCACCACGCGCCGCGCTTCGGCGATCACGACTTCGACGCCGAGGCTGGTGAACTCCTCCATGAAGATCACGCGCATGGCCGGCGTCGGCCGAGAATCGCCAGCCGTCGGCGACCATCTGGCCGCCGCGAATGCCGATCTGCACCGCGCGCTTCGGATCGAGCAGGCACTCCTCCACGGCGCAGCCGAACGGCGAGCCGTGATCGAAGCGGCTGCCGCTCCAATCGCCCCAGGTGTCGCAGTGGGCATCGACGTGGATCATGCCGATCGGCCGCTGCGCGGCGATGGCGCGAGGCCGACGGGATCGCGCTGCAGCGGCACCCGCATGAAGGTCGCGAGGTCCATGTAGCGCGCGACGTGTTGCGGATCGTGCGCGGGTGTCGTCATGTGGATTCAGGTTTCAGTTGGGAACCCCCTGCCGATCGAGCGCGATCGCGGCGGCGCGTGACCAGGCCCGCAGGATCTGGTTTTCGACGCCCGGATCCTTGACGAACTCGCCGAGCACCGCCATGCGTTGCATGATCTGCGGCTGGGCGAAGTATTCCGTCTCGGACCGGCTGCCGGGCGGCGCGAAGCGGTCGACCCGGAACGCGGCGAAGTCCATGCTCGCGCAGGCCTCCAGCCGCTCGAGTCGTTCATCGACATCGGCCACGGCGCTGATCTCCTGATAGCACCCTGCGACCACGCGCTCGACCTGTGCCATGCCACCGGCGTGGAACGCGGCGATGAGGCCATCCACGGCAGCATCGATGTTGGCATCGTGATCCCAATCGGCGGCGATGGCCGATGCCGCCACAACCAGCAGAGCGCCCGCACATGCACCGCGAACGACGCGTGAACCGCAACGAAAAAGATCGAACACGACATAGCCTCCCGGACTGGAGCCGGCACGGCTCCCCGGGCGCCATTGTGAAATCAGCGCGACCGGAGGGCAACCCGGCCGCGCGGATACGGTCGGCGTTATCGGCGGGGCCGGCGCGCGATCCCCAGGAGCACCAACCCGGCAACCACACCCAGCCAGGCCGCCGGTTCCGGTGCTGGTGCCGGCACCACATCAGAGGTGATGACGATGTTGTCGAACTGGTGCGCTGAGACGCCCTTCACCCAGGACACCGACACCAGATCGACGAGCGCGAATGTCTGGTCCACATCGCCGAGACTGCCGCCGAAACCGGCGCGTCGCAGCAAGTGGGCCGCCTCTTCGCGGGTCCACGCCATGAAAACCTCTCGTTGGAATTGATCGGATGGCGCGGGCCGATTCGGGTGCGGCGCGGCGCCTGGCCTGCTCCCTGCATTTGCGTGGCCATACTTGCGCATTGGTCCATCGAAACAGAGGTTTAGAGCCTTCCCGGAAAAATCCGACGCCAGTTTACGTCTCCCGATCCCGACGCATTCGCGTACCGGCCCGGCACTGCACTGCATCAACCGTCGTCGCGAGCGCCCGACAAAGCCCTTGCCAACGACCCGCGCCCACCACGACCATCCGGGCCATGACCGATGCCCGCCACCGTGCCGCCACCCTCGCCATCTGCCTCGCGCTGGGCTGCCTGACGCCCGGCGCCAGTGCGACCGGATCGGCGCCGGTCATCGGCTCGAAGCGCTTCACCGAGTCGTACATCCTCGGTGAGGTGGCGCTCGCCACCGTGGTCGCGGCCGGCGAACGCGGCGCGGTGCATCGCCAGGGCCTGGGCAACACCGGCATCGTGTTCGAGGCGTTGAAGTCCGGCGCCATCGACATCTATCCCGACTACACCGGCACCATCGGCCGCGAGCTGCTCCATATCGACACGACCGATCCTCAATCGCTCAATCGCGCGCTGGCTCTCTATGGGCTCGGCGTTGCCGTCCCGCTCGGGTTCGAGAACACCTATGCGCTGGCGGTGCGCGCGGCCGATGCCAAGCGCCTGGGGCTGCGCACCATCGGCGACCTCGCCGGCCATCCCGATCTGCGCGTCGGCCTGTCGCCCGAGTTTCTCAACCGCGCCGATGGCTGGCCGGGCCTGGTGCGCAGCTACCGGCTGCCGCAACACGCCACCGTGCTCGATCATGGCCTCGCCTACGACGCCATCGGTGCCAGCCGCATCGATGTGATGGACATCTATTCCACCGACGCGCGAATCGCCCGGCTCGGATTGCGCGTGCTAAGCGACGATCACCATTTCTTTCCCGAGTACCAGGCCGTGTTCGTCTACCGGCTCGACCTCGCGCGGCGATTTCCGCAGGCGTGGGCGGCACTCCAACGTCTCGAAGGCCGTATCGGCGCGAACACGATGATCGCGCTCAATGCCGCGGCCGAACTCGACGGCCGCTCGTTCTCCCAAATCGCCACCGACTTCGTGCGCGGCGCGCCGCAGGCCGGCAGTGCCCCGCGCAGCTTCGCGACCGTCCTGTTCGGTGACGACTTCTGGCGGCTCACGCGCGAGCACCTGCTACTGGTGGGCGCGTCGGTGCTGGCCGCCTGCGTCATCGGCATTCCACTGGGCATCGCGGCCACCCGATCATCGTGGGTGGGCCAGCCGCTGCTGGCAACGGTCGGCCTGATCCAGACCATTCCGTCGATCGCCCTGCTCGCCTTCCTGATCCCGGTGACCGGCGCCATCGGCACCTGGCCGGCCGCGATCGCGCTGTTCCTCTATTCGCTGCTGCCGATCGTCCGTGGCACCCATGCAGGCCTCACCGGCATCGCGCCCTCGCTGCGCGAATCCGCGCAGGCATTGGGCCTGAGCACCGGCGCCCGACTGCGTCTGGTGGAATTGCCGCTCGCGTCGCATGCATTGCTCGACGGCATCAAGACCTCGACCATCATCGGGGTCGGCACCGCCACCATCGCGGCGTTCATCGGCGCCGGCGGCTACGGCGAGCGCATCACCGCCGGGCTCGCGGTGAACGACAATGCGCTGCTATTGGCGGGTGCGCTGCCGGCGGCGGCGCTGGCGCTGCTGGTGCACGTGAGCTTCGAGTTGGGCGAGCGCTGGTTGCCGCGCCGGCACTGACGTGAAACTCCCACCCCCAGGCTTCGCTGCGCTTCGCCACTCCCCCAGGGGGCCAGTGCCCTTGCGGAGTGAGGCCGGACACAGACAGTCCCTGCGGACTGTCTGTGCCTGCCGAACGCCAGCGGACGCCGGCCGCTGGCCGGCCCGGCGGGCACTGACGCGCCCACTCATCCGGAATCTCGACGTGCCACATCTTGTCCGCTGAAATCGCTCGCCAGCCCACGATCGCCGCGCCGACGCTTCCGCGTGGCGCGCTCGTCGCCATCGTCACCACCTTTGCCGGCGGTCTGTTGCTGGATCGGGTATTCGGCATCGGCGGGCAGGTGGTCGCGAGCATCTGGGCCTGGGCCGTGTTCATCTGGCTGCTGGGCCGGGTCGATCCCGCCACGCGCAGAGCGATGCTGCTGTGCGTGAGCATCGCCACCGGCGGCGAGATGCTGCTGTCGCTCGGCTGGGGGCTCTACATCTATCGCTTCGAGAATGTGCCGCCGTTCGTGCCGCCCGGTCACGTGCTGCTGTTCCTGCTCGGGCTGCGCATCGCGCAGCGGCTGCCCGGCTTCGCCGTGCCGGCGATATCGGCGGCGGCTCTGGGCTATGGCGCGTTCGCCGTGGTCACCGGCCACGACACCACCAGCGCGGTGCTCGCGCTGCTGCTGATGCTGTGCCTTGCCGTCGGCAGCAATCGGCGCTTGTACGTGACCGTGTTCATGCTGGCGCTGGCACTCGAGTTGTACGGCACGGCACTCGGTAGCTGGCGCTGGGCGGCGGCGGTGCCGGGCCTGCCGCTGGCAAGCGCCAATCCACCGCTGTGCGCCGGCACGTTCTATTGCGCGCTCGATCTGCTGATTGCGCTCGGCCTTCGGATCGGCAGCAGGTTCGGGTTACGCCAGCGGGTGGCGCAAGATCGCGAGGTAAACTTTGCCGCGTCAGCGACGAGGATCCGATGAACCCTGCATCGCGAGTGCCGGGCCGCCGCCGGCCCGCCCCGGAAAATCACCTCGCTCCCGTGCCACGCGGCCGGCGCGATTTCCTGCTCGGCGCGATGGCGGTCGGTGCCGCGATCGCATCGAGCGGCGCGCGGGCCGAAGGCGACCCCGCCATCCTCGAACTGCCAGAACACTCGCGCACGCTCGGTGCGCCCGTTGTCGCGCGCGGCTATGGCCTGCCGTCGCAATACGAAGCGGGCGTGCGACGGCGCGAGAGCCCCGGGCTCACGCGCACGTCGATCTCGTCAGTTGCCTTTGCGCCGCTGCAAAGCCTGTTCGGCATCATCACCCCGACCGGCGTGCACTTCGAACGCCATCATGCCGGCTGGCACGACATCGATCCGCGCGGCCATCGGCTCATGGTCCACGGGCTGGTGCGCGAGCCCATGGTGTTCACGGTCGACGAGCTGATGCGGCTGCCGTCGGTGTCGCGCATCCACTTCATCGAGTGCGGCGCGAACACCGGCATGGAATGGACCAATGTCGCGGTGCCAACGGTGCAGTACACCCACGGCATGCTGTCGTGCTGCGAGTTCACCGGCGTGCGGTTGTCGACGCTGCTCGAGCGCGTTGGCTTCGACGACAGCCGCGCGCGCTTCGTGCTGGCCGAAGGCGCCGACGGCGCGAGCCTCACACGCTCGATCCCGATCGAGTTCGCGCTTGACGACGTGCTCGTGGTCTACGGCCAGAACGGCGAGATGCTGCGGCCCGAACACGGCTATCCACTGCGGCTGCTGGTGCCCGGCGTGCAGGGCGTGTCGAGCGTGAAATGGCTGCGGCGCCTCGAAGTCGGCGACCAGCCCTGGAACACGCGCGAGGAGTCGTTGCACTACATCGACCTGCTGCCGTCCGGCGTGCATCGCCAGTACACCTGGATTCAGGAATGCAAGTCGGTGATCACGTCACCCTCGGGCGGGCAGGTGCTGCTCGACACCGGCTACCACGAGATCACCGGGCTGGCGTGGTCCGGCCGCGGCAGGATCACGCGCGTGGACGTGTCCACCGACGGCGGCGTCAATTGGCGCGAGGCGGTGCTGCAAACCCCGATCCTCGACAAGTGCCTGACGCGGTTTCGCGCCGACTGGATGTGGGACGGCTCGCCCGCTCTGCTGCAAAGCCGCGCCATCGACGACACCGGCTATGTGCAGCCGCTGCTGCGGCAACTGCGCGAAGTCCGCGGCACGCGCTCGATCTATCACAACAACGGCATCCAGACGTGGCGCGTGGCGGACAGCGGCGAGGTCGGCAATGTCCAACTGGAGTAGCGCGTGGCTCGTCGCGGCATGCCTGATTGCATGCACCGCCGGCGCGGCCGACAAGCCCTGGAACGCCATCGGCCGCACCGCCACCCCCGCCGAGATCGCCGCCTGGGACATCGACGTGCGCCCCGATGGCACCGGCCTGCCGCCGGGTCATGGATCGGTGGCCGAGGGCCGCGACATCTACGACGCCAAGTGCGCGTCGTGCCACGGTGAATTCGGCGACAGCAACCAATACCTGCAAATCGCCGGTGGCGTGGGTTCGCTGGGCACCGCGCTGCCGGTGCGAACCACCGGCAGCAAGCTCAACCATGCCACCATGCTGTGGGACTACATCAATCGCGCCATGCCATTCCAGGCGCCGAAGTCGCTCGGCGCCAACGAGGTCTATGCGCTGACCGCCTATGTGCTGTTGCTCAGCGACATCGTGCCCGAAGACACCGTGCTCGACCGCGAAAGCATTGTTGCGTTGAAGCTCCCGAACCGCGATCGGTTCACCCAGGAGCATGGCTTCCAGACTCGCGATGGCGTGGCCGACGTGCACAACATCGCCTGCCGGGAAAACTGCGCATCGCCGCCGGTGGTCAAGTCGTCGATTCCCGACTACGCGCGCAACGATCACGGTAACCTAGCGCTGCAAACGCGCATGGTCGGTCCGGTGCGCGGTGCCGATACCACGCAGCCGGCACCGTCTGGGCCGCTGGCTGCGTCGCATCTGGCAAGAATTGAAAGCGCCACGGTGCAGAACGCGGTTCGCACCGCGGCCGTGCTGATGCGCGAACTCGCATGCAGCGCCTGTCATGGCGTTGCCGAGCGTATCGTCGGCCCGGCGTTTCGCGAGGTGGCGAAGCGATATCAGGGCGTGGCAACGGCAAGGCAGAATTTATTGACCCGCATCCGCAGCGGTGGCAGCGGCATCTGGGGCGCGACGCCGATGCCGCCGCAGGCGCAGGGCAGCGAAGCCGATCTGGCGACGCTCGTCGACTGGATCCTGGCAGGCGCAAGGCAGGAATGATGCAATGCCGATGCTCGTGCACCGGTTCACGAAGAGGATGCAGATGAATCAGACGCGACGGGACGTGATGCGCCAGGGCAGTATCGTGGCGCTGCTGATGGCAGCGGGGTTGCTGCGGCCGGGCGACGTGCGCGCCGCCGACTGGAACCAGGCGGCTTTCGAGATCAAGAAGCTCGAAGACCTCGTTACCCTGTTGGGCGGCGAGCCGGCGACAGCCAGCGACGCGATCAACATCAACGCACCCGACATCGCCGAGAACGGCGCCGTCGTCCCCATCACGGTGAGCAGCGCGGTGCCCGGCACCGACGCGATCTCCATCCTGGTCGAGAAGAATCCGAACGTGCTCGCGGCTGCCTTCGAAATTCCCGCCGGCACGCTGGCGGAAATCAACACGCGGGTGAAGATGGCACAGACTTCGAACCTGTTCGTGCTGGTGCGTGCCGGTGGCAAGTATTTTTACGCCGCCAAGGAAATAAAAATCACGCTCGGCGGCTGCGGCGGCTGATCGGCAAAGAGGAAAATCATGGGAAGTCCGATGAAGCTTCGCGCCAGGGCCGACGGCGACGTGGTCGAGGTCAAGATTCTGATGGCGCACGTCATGGAAACGGGCCAGCGCAAGAACCCGGCGGGCGAACCGATTCCCGCACATTTCATCCAGACCGTCACGGTTGCCTATGGTCCGCGCACGGTGCTGTCGGCGCAGTGGGGGCCGGCGGTATCGGCCAATCCATTTCTCTCGTTCAAGTTCAAGGGCGGCGAGAAAGGCGGCGCGATCCGCGTGACGTGGGTCGACAACAAGGGCGACACCCGCAGCGATGAAACCACGATTCTTTGACGGCGTTCGCGCGCGCAGCGCAGCGGCTTGCGCGGGCGCGCTACTCGCGGCTGTGGCGTTGACGGCAACGGGCGACGACAACCATGCTATCGACGAGATCGCGAAGTATCGCGAGATGCTGAAGGACGGCAATCCCGCCGAACTGATGGAAATGCGCGGCGAAGAGTTGTGGACCACGCCTCGCGGTCCGCGCGCGGCTTCGCTGGAACAGTGCGATCTCGGCCTCGGCCCCGGCGTGCTCCCAGGCGCCTATGCCCATCTGCCGCGCTGGTTCGAAGATACCGGCAAGGTCCAGGACGCCGAGTCGCGCCTGGTCACTTGCATGACCACGCTTCAGGGGCTCTCGGTCGAGGAAGCAACGCGCAACTGGACCAAACCCAATTCCGATATCGAAGCGCTGGTCACCTTCGTGGCGACCAAATCACAGGGTGCCGCCATCGACGCTCCTGCCCTGCATCCGCGCGAGGCGGAATTCGCCGCCGTCGGCGCCGAGCTGTTCTTTCGCCGTGCCGGGCCGCTCGACTTCTCGTGCGCCACTTGCCACTCGCAAGATCAGCGGCGCATCCGCCTGCAGGACCTGCCGAATTTTCTCGACCCTAAAAGTGCACAGTCGTCGATGGTCACGTGGCCCGCCTATCGGGTATCGCAGAGCGGGGTCTGGACTCTGGAACGACGCCTCATCGATTGCATCCGGCAGATGCGCGCGCCCGATGCCGACTATCTGTCGGACGCCGTGATCGCCCTCGAGGTCTACCTGCAAAAGCAGGCAGCCGGCGGCGTGATGCAGGCCCCGGGCATCAAGCGATGAGCCGGCGGTCAAGAATTACCGTCGCCGCCTTCCTCGCGCTCGCTGCCACAGGCGCCTGCGCGGCCGACCCGACGGTGATCGAGCGCACCGAGGAAATCGTCGGGCGCTCGTTCTCGTCGGCCACCGCGGACGAGCGCAAGACCCGCCTCGATCAGGATGAAGTGCAGGCGTTGTGCAGCATGCACCACAACCAGCCACCAGAGGCGGCGGCGCTGCGCATCCTCGACCTGAGCCGTGCCAGCCTGCGCTACCCGCCCGACGGGCGCCTGATCGGCGACTGGAAAGAGGGCGAGAAGCTCGCCTCCGTGGGCACCGGCGGCCATATCGGCAAGATCCAGCCCGACCGGCCCGGCGTGCGCCGCGGCGGCAACTGCTACGCCTGCCATGTGCTGGCGCCGAAAGAAATCGCGGCCGGCAATCTCGGCCCGAGCCTGGCCGGCTACGGCAAGCAGCGCGGCACTTCGCCTGAATCCGTGCGCCTCACCTACGAGAAAATATTCAACGCCCAGGCGTTCTACCCGTGCTCGCACATGCCGCGCTTCGGCTCCAACGCCTGGCTCACCCCGCAGGAAGTCGCTGACGCCGTGGCGTTTCTGCTGGACGCGGCGTCACCGGTAAACAAGTAGGGCGGGGGGTGTCCGTTGCCCTGCGGTGGCCCTACTCACCCACTTCGGCCATAACACTCTCGACGAGTGCAGCTTCGAGATACATGCCGCCGTTCAACAGGTGCTGAAGAACTGGACGAACCGGGGGAACAAGCCACTTTTCTTGGCCCTCAGGAGCAAACCAAGCGTTCCTACCACTCGACGTCCGTGCGCCAGCGCGCAGCGGCGCCCGGCGAGGTCATCCAACGCGACTTCACGTGCACCGCTTGCGCATGCAATCGCGATCACCTGAGTCTCCCCGACCCCGAGTTCCCATGCCGCGACGGATGCGAGAACCGCTACGTCCGCAACCAGAAAGTCTTCCGCCCAGGCCGCAACGACCATTGCTTCCGGGTCGGTCGCCTCACCCGTCCGCACTTCCCGGATAACTGAGGCCGGCATGCGAAGTCTGCCGGCAAGCTTGGGAAGTAGGTGAAGCAGATCGACCCGCGACAGGAAGATCAACGGCGAAGTATCGAGATCAACGGCGAAGTATCGAGAATCAGGTCATCAGTCAATTGCCAGTTCTCGGCGAACGTCTTCCAGCGTCACCTGCGTCGCCGATACACGCCTGCGAAACAGTTCGTCCAGAAAGGCAGCGCGGCTGAAGCCGGCGACCTCGGCTGCCTTGGATTGCGAAAGCTGCCCTTGCGAATACCAATGGATAGCGGCGGCCAACCGCAGTTCCTGGGCAAACTCGTCCGGTGAGCGTCGCAGGCTCGAATAGACGTCTTCGGGAAGATCGAGTGTGACGGTCGTCGTGGCAACTCCGGTATCGACTGAGTCAAAAAATATTCTACCGACGTTCCCTCACAGGAGCCGTTCCCTTGTATCGTTTTATGCAGCCATGCCGGCCTCACCTCACCTGATCGCCGAAAAGATCTTCAACGCCCAACTGGATGTGGAGTCGCCGGTGAACAAGCAGGGTGCCGAGAGCGGGTCGGGCCTAGGCGGCTCGAGACGCCTGTCGTTCGGAGGGCAATAGTGCCCGCCATGACCTGATCACGAAGCCTTGGCTGAAGATCATTATGCAGTTATGCAGGCCTGACCCCCCTTGATATCACTTGGTATTGACAGGAGACTTTCATGAAAGTACTTCTCGCAGTGGACGGCAGCGCCTACACCAAACGGATGCTGGCGTACCTGGCGGCGCACGACGATTTTCTCGGCGCCCGCGCCGAGTACACCGTGCTCACCGTCGTGCCCGACATCCCGCCGCACGCCGCGCGATTTCTCTCGTCCGCCAATGTCGATGCCTATTTTCGTGACGAGGGCGAGTCGGTGCTGGCGCCGGTCGAGGCGTTCATCGCACAGCAGGGGTGGAAGGCTTCCTTCAAGCATGAGATCGGGCACCCCGCCACGGTGATCTCGACCGTTGCGACCGAGGGCGGGTTCGACCTGCTGGTGCTCGGCTCGCGCGGACACTCGGTGCTGGGCAGCCTGATATTGGGCTCGGTGGCGGCCAGCGTGCTGGCGCAGTGCAAGACACCGATGCTGCTGATCCGGTGAGATCGGGCCGGTGACAGGCTCGTGTCACGCCGGAACACTCGCCACCGGCTTCACCGCGGTGGCGAGTACCGCGGGCATCGGCACTTCGTAGAGGTCACCCTTTCGGTAGCTGGCGACGGTCTGTCGCAGCGCCGCGCGGATCGCCTCCCGCGCGTGAGAGCTCTGCGCCCGCAGCGTGGCCGCGGCGCGTACGGTGCCTACGCTGACGATGTCGAACAACTGGTCAGGGTCGGCGATGCGCCATACCTGGGGCACCTGGCGAAACGTCGGCGAAACGAAGCCCGCATTGCGCAGTGCGTTGATGCTGCGCTCGGGTTCGCTGAACAGAAAGAAGTTCGGGCCGACCGGCAGGCCGACATCCAGCGAGCCATGCGCGCGAATGGCGGCGTACACCGCGCCGAAGCCCACGGTTCGTTCGGGCACGTCCCACACGGCAAAGGCGACTCGTCCGCCGGCCTTCAGCACCCGGAATGCCTCGCGCAGTGCCTGGTCCGGATCGGGAAGGTGGCACATGCCGAAGGCGTTGACGACGGCGTCGAATGTATCGGGTTCGAAGGGGAGCGCGCCGGCATCCGCCTGCTCGAACTCGACGGTGGGATACCGCTCCCGGGCCAGACGCACCTGCGCCCCTGAAAAGTCGATGCCAAGCGGAGCCGCTCCGCGCGACGCCGCCGCGGCGGCAACGTAGCCCGCACCTGTCGCAACATCCAGTACGCGGGCGCCAGCGCCGACACCCGCGTCGTCGAGCAAGGCGTCGATGCATTGCGTGGTCACGAGCGACAGGTGACGGTCGTACTCGGTGATGGTCGAGGCATCCTCCCAACCCGCGTGCTCGAAGTCGCCGAACGATTGGCCTGCGTTATCCATGGTGTCCTTTGTTGACCAGCGCCGAGCCGCCGCCGCTACTCGATGAGCGAACACCCGAGGAGGGTGAGCTTTCTCTCCACACCCGCGGCCTCCTCGCGAAATCGGGCTACCGACGCGCCGTTCCGATGCGCCTCGAAGGCGGTCTCATTCTCGTAGAGCTCGTACAACATGAGGTTGGTTTCGGGCTGGAGAACATCGAAGCGAAGCGTACCCGGTTCGGTCTCGAGACAGCGGTCCCGGTGCGCCAGCAGCAGCGGCAGGAAAGCACCGATCTGGTCCGACGCGATTTCGTAGGTGGCCACGACTGCGAACTTGCCCATCAGGATGCTCCTGTCGTTGTGTTCCTGGTCTTGCACGGCCGTGCACCGGCCCCCTCGGCGCGAACGACCAGCATCACCTCACGGCCTGCCCACGTACAGAACGATTTTACCCACGACCCGCCCCGATTTTACCCACTGTCCGCCCCGATTGACTCAAGGCATGCGCCTTGGCGATATCGGCCAGCGCGAACTCGGCACCAGCGATCGGGCGCAGCGAGCCAGCATCCGCCAGCGTTGCCAGTTGTGACAGAACCGCTGCATTCGGCCCGATGAAGACAAATGCGCCGCGCGATTTCGCCAACTGGATCGCGAGCGAGCCCACGCCGCCGCAACCGGCGTGGATCAGCACTTTCTGGTTGGCGGCGAGTTGCGCCGCCGTGAACAGGGCGCCTCGTCGGTCATCAGGCCTACCGAGCCCCCTCTGAACCAAAGCTCGCCCACGATTTTTACAGACGAACCAGAAGTTCAGGCCTTGCGGCGACCGGCAGCAACACCGATTGCCAGCAAGCCAGCGAGCAGCATCGCGTAGGCCTGCGGCTCGGGCACCGCAGCGGCAGCGCCTCCTGGGCGGACAGCCACGGCATAAACCGGGTCGCGCGTAAGGTAGAGGTTCTGAGCGCCGTAGCACACAAGCTGCAGCAACGCGCCACTCAGGGCAGCGCAGTCTGGACCGGACAGGCCGACGGTGGACTGCAGGTTCTGCAGGTTCTGGAAATCGCCGGTGTTGGTCAGGCTCCAGCCTGTTTGTGGGCAGTCGCCAATGGTGTCGCAATAGCTCTTGTTGCCGAGCGTCACATACAACAACTGAGCCAATTCGCTGGTTGATATACCCGTGCTCGCCCTCGTCGGCAATCGCCAGTCGTCGTACCCGCCAAAAACCAGGTTGTCGGCCCAGTTGTTGACCGTGGTCCAGGTCATCGGCCCATTCACGGTGGCATCTCGCAGCCAAGTGATGTTGAGCACCTGGTCGTAGAAGGCATCGGTCTGGCCGTTTCCGTCGAGGTCACGGGTCTGTAGCCTGGTTTCCCATGTGCCCTGCCCGGAAACCGCAGCCGCTTGCGCAGCGCCGAAAAGAGCAGCGGCTGCGACAGTGGCTGCAGCGATCGCTGCGGTCAGTCGGATTCTCATGCCGATCCTTCGGTGGTTTTGAGTTTCATCTACGCTACTCCCTATTGGACAGTTCGCCTAACCTGATGCACCACGAACCGCACCCAGTAACCCGCTTCGTCGATCACCGGCACTTGACCGTGCGGGTCGAGTAGCGTGCCGAGCGAGGGATCGCGCCGGGCTGTCGCATCTCGTTATTCCATAGTGATATCCAACCAGAAAATTAGGTCCGGCATCGGCCTGACGTTCACAAGTCGCTCCACACGCGAACCTGGTGGCAAAACGACAGTCCGCGCTTTTCCTCAGGTGCCGGCACCCCCGGCTTTGCTCCCGGCTATCACGACAAGCTCATCTCGAGTTGGACGTCGCGATAAGGCACCTCGGGCCTCACCATGCCTCGCGCACCCTTATGCAATTGCACGAGACCGTAGCGCTCCATCGTGCGCAAGGTGCGAGAAAGGTTGCCAGGGGATCGCCCTGTGGCAACGGCCAGTGCATTCAGCGAGATGGGGCGTGTCTCCGCGATCACAGCCAGCAAGGCCCGGTTCTTGTTCGAGAGCAACCTGGCAAAACTCTCGGGCGAGTTGAACCACACCTTGGGGTCGCTGGCCCTGGGCTTCAATTCGCCGCTGGCGATTGCCAGCGTGCGCGCTTTCATGGCCTCGTAAGAGGCGATACCGACTTTCAACGTCTTCATGACCAGACTCCTCTTTCACGCATCACCGCGTCGACCTCGGCCCAGAAATCGGCCACCAGCGCGGTGGCGTCGCGATACTCATAAGACCGCACCGTGCGAAGCCGGTGCTTATGGTCGTGTTCCGGACGTCGTCTGCCCTCCACGTGGTGGCAAAAAGACAGTCCGCGCTTTTCCTGCAACAAAGGGACCAATAGCCAGTTATGCAGGCCTGACCCCCATGGGCCCCACCGTGTGGCTGCTGCTGGGGCCGATGCCAATCTTGAAGAGGTCGAAGACCGACATGGCCCTGGCTCAAACCTCCCCGTCGTCGCCGAGCGGCACGCAACTGCAAAACAGGTTGCGGTCGCCGTAGGCGGCGTCCACCCGGCCCACCGGCGACCAGTACTTCCGCTTGCGCAGGCCTGGCACCGGGTAGGCTGCTTGCTCGCGCGAATAGGCGTG